>JAISJO010000106.1 GCA_031261485.1 Propionibacteriaceae bacterium
TGGGTCACAGCCCTCACAGGCTGGACAGGCTTCTCATCAAGTCACCATCGTGGACCGGGTCGGCGTCGGCTCTGACCCTGGCGGGCAAATCTTGTTCAAGACACTTCCACGAAGGCCAGTCTCAATCCGAGTCACACCAAGGCAAGAGGACCAACACCAACCCTGCCAGCCAGCCACGGGCCAGCCAACCCAATACTTACAGTCTCAATCGCCTCGGACACGAAGCGAGCTTCGAGTCTCTCGGCTCAATCGCTTGTGCTCAGGCTGACGCCTGCAACAAGCTTCAATCGCCTCGGACACGAAGCGAGCTTCGAGTCTCTCGGCTCAATCGCTTGTGCGACTTTGCGCAGAATGACAAGGCACGTTGGTTAGGGACCTCCTAGCGCACGACGCGAGCGGACCCGCCCCCAGCTAACTTCCGTACCTCGTTGGCCGTTGCCATGGATGTGTCACCGGGAGTGGTCATGGCCAGTGCTCCATGTGCGGCGCCCAGATTGACGGCGACATCCAAGGACTCCCCGGACAGCAAACCGTACACGAGACCAGACGCGAAAGAGTCTCCGCCGCCCACACGGTCGAAGACCTCCAAACCGTCGCGCTGGACAGCCTGGACGAGTCCCGTCTCCCGACTCCAAGCGATGGCTCCCCAATCGTTGATGGTGGCTGAGCGGACCCCCCGCAGTGTTGTGGCGATGACGGCAAAGTTGGGGTACGCGGCGCTGACCTGGTCGATCATGGCTGAGAAGGCGTCCACAGGCAGGCTCGTCAAGGACTCGTCGGTGCCCTCCACCTCGAAGCCCAGCGCGGCTGTGAAGTCTTCTTCGTTGCCGATCATGACGTCGACGGACTTCGCCAATGCTTTGTTGACTTCCCGTGCTTTGGCTTGGCCGCCGATGGACTTCCACAGACTGGGACGGTAATTGAGGTCGTACGACACGACTGTGCCGTGGCGATGGGCGGCCTCGACCGCTTCGAGAGCCACCTCGGGAGTTGTCTCAGACAGGGCGGCGAAGATGCCTCCCGTGTGGAACCACCGTGCTCCGCGCCGACCGAAGACTTCTGACAAGTCGATGTCGCCGGGCTTCAATTGGGACGTGGCTGTGTTCCCCCTGTCCGATACCCCCACAGCACCACGGACGCCGAATCCGCGCTCTGTGAAGTTGAGCCCGTTGCGCACTGTGCGCCCGACACCATCGGAGGCCACCCAGCGCACGTACGAGGTGTCCACGCCGCCAGCCAACATGAAGTCCTCGACCAGATGCCCCACCTCGTCATCCACCAAGGCGGTCACAGCGCCCACCCGCAGGCCGAAGACCTTGCGCAACCCTCGAATGACGTTGTACTCTCCGCCACCCTCCCAGGCGTCGAATCGGCGGGCCGTGCGTATCCGCGTGGGGCCGGGATCGAGACGCAGCATGACCTCTCCCAAGGACACGGCGTCATAGGCGCATTCAGCGGCGGGGCGAAGGGTGAGCATGGAACCTCCTTGTTGTGCGAGTCTTGGGTCCATCCCGACGGGTCTGAGGTGGCGCACCAGATGGTCTCAGACTATGACATGCCCTGGGGTGGGGGCATCTATTCGCCCGGTGTTGTCACCGAAGAGGCAAGTCCGCGCAAGACATCAGCCTCAGATGAGGATAGTCAGCGGGCTTATGAGAAGGACGCCGCCAGAGCCACTGCTTCGTGACACAAAGTGGCAATCGCAGAGAACTCGTGCGCGGCGATGAGGTCGGATGGAACCATCCAGGACCCGCCCACCGCAGGCACGAAGGGCAGGGCCAAGTATTCGCGGATGTTGGTCGGCGAAACTCCGCCAGTGGGGACGAACTGCACAGTGGTGAACGGGGCCGCGAGGGCCTTGAGCGCAGCAGGACCACCGTAGATATTCGCAGGGAAGAACTTCACCGTCTCGATGCCGAGATTCAACGCGGTCATGATCTCAGAAGGGGTCACAGCGCCGGGCAAGATCATCTTCCCTGCCAGTTGAGCCTCTCGGGCCACATCGGAGCGCAAACCGGGGCTGACAAGGAAGTCTGCGCCTGCCTCGATGGCTAACTCGACTTGTGCGGGCGTGACCACAGTGCCCGCACCAACGAGCAATCCCTCCATCTCGGACATGATTTCGATGCATTGGGCAGCCACAGGTGTGCGGAAGGTGATTTCAGCGATAGGCAACCCGCCTTCGATGAGTGCGCGCCCCAAGGGTTCGGCGTCAGCTACGTCGTTCAGGACTACAACAGGGACGATCTTGTACTTGAACAAATCCACTTCAGTCTCCTTCGTCGGGTCTCGTCAGTCTACCCCCGCAAAATCCGGTCGGGGAACCAAAGTTCATATCCCAATCTGGGAAAACTCCTTGCCGAGCGGCTCAATGACTGGATTGGGAAAGACTGGGCAAGCGTTTTCCGGTATCTTTTCCTTATGGCCACTTTGTCTGATGTCGCACGCCTCGCTGGAGTCTCCCTCTCCACAGCTTCCCGTGCCCTCAACGGCAGTCGTGACCGCGTTGTCAAGCCCGAGCTAGCCCGGCGGGTCCTTGATGCGTCCCGACAGCTCAATTACTCCCCCAATGCCGCAGCACAAGCGATGGCGCGCGGACATTCCAACTCCATTGGGCTCATCGTCCATGACATCCGCGACCCCTTCTTCTCCTCCATCGCTGCCGGCGTCATGCGGTCAGCCAGCGAGCGGGGGTACGTCGTGACGTTGGCCACGACTTTCCACCACCGCGACGCCCTCTTGCCCCTCATCGACACCATGCGCCAGCAGCGAGCCGAGGCGCTCATCTTGGCCGGTTCTCTGTGGGACGATCCGGCGTACCTCACGCACCTCAGCGCCGCACTCGCAGATTTTCGCTCCACGACGTCCGCCCATATCTCTCTCATCAGCCAGTCCAAGTTGGGTTTCAACTCGGTCACTGTGAAGAACCGTCTGGGAGCACAACGCTTGGCGTCGGCCCTGTGGGAAAGGGGTTTCACCACAGCAGCCATCCTGTCTGGGCAGGAGCAACACATCACCTCAGCCAAACGAGTGCAGGGATTCCTCCGGGGCTTTGGAGGGGAAATTGTCGCACAGGTGCCCTCCGAGTTCACCCGCGAGGGAGGGTATCAGGCAATGAAAATTGCCCTGTCGCTGCGCCCCATGCCTCAATTGGTGTTCGCCGTCAACGACGTCATGGCCGTGGGAGCGCTGGCGGCGGCTCGGGAAGCCGGAGTGCGCATTCCCCAGGACATGGCGGTCGCCGGATTCGACGACATCCCCACCTTGTCGGACGTGACTCCGCCCTTGACGACTGTGCGGGTTCCTATGGAAGTTCTCGGCGAACATGCGGTGGAATTGGCTCTCATGGACCCGACACCGCAACCTCAGGTGCTCTCCGTCTCAACCGAACTCATTTTCCGCGAGTCGACCGCCGTCGTGCCTTCTCGCTGACTTCGTGGTGGCGTCCTCATCACCCTTGTCTCTGTATCGCCCGACTCTTTAAGTGCCCTTGCCAGAAATCGTCCATTCGTCGGAAAACCCTTGACAGGAAGCGCCTCGCTGATAGGCTTGGAATGCGCTTTCCAGAGACGGCGAGCCGACACCATGAGGAGTACCAATGACCACTCTGACCATCGCTATGAACGGCATCACAGGCCGGATGGGATTTCGTCAGCACCTGACCCGCTCGATTCTTCCCATTCGTGACGCGGGCGGAGTCGAACTCGCCGATGGGAGCAAGATTCAGGTCGAGCCCATCCTCGTGGGACGCAATGCCGAGAAGTTGGCCGAGATCGCCAAGGCGAACAATATCGAGCGCTGGACGACCGACCAGGACGCCATCATCGCCGACAGGGCCGTCGACATCTACTTCGACGCACAAGTCACGTCGCGCCGCTACGCCGCCCTTACCGCTGCGATGCGGGCTGGCAAGGCCATTTACACAGAAAAACCCACCGCGGAGACTCTGGGGCAAGCCATCGAGTTGGCCCGACTGCAAGCGAAGATGGGCGTGAGTGCGGGTGTGGTCCACGACAAGTTGTACCTCCCCGGCTTGCGCAAACTGCGTCGCCTCGTGGACGAGGGTTTCTTCGGACGCATCCTGTCCCTGCGTGGAGAGTTCGGGTACTGGGTTTTCGAAGGCGACGTGCAGCCAGGTCAGCGCCCCTCCTGGAACTACCGCAGCGAAGATGGCGGCGGCATCACAACCGACATGTTCTGTCACTGGAGTTATGTCCTGGAAGGCATCATCGGACACATCGACGCAGTCACAGCGAAAACGGTCACCCACATCCCGACCCGCTATGACGAGCATGGCCGCCCCTACAAGGCCACTGCCGACGATGCTGCCTATGGAATCTTCGAGTTGACCACACCTGGCGGCGATCCAGTCATCGGGGTCATCAACTCCTCGTGGACCACCCGTGTACACCGCGACGAATTGGTCGAGTTCCATGTCGATGGGACCGAGGGCTCGGCTGTGGCGGGGCTGTTTGGCTGTATCGCCCAGGCCAAGTCCGGGACCCCCATGCCGATATGGAACCCCGACATGCCCGAGCAGGAGGCCTTCCGGGAGCAATGGTGGGATGTGCCGGACCGCGAGGTTTTCGAGAACGGCTTCAAAGTCCAGTGGGAAGAGTTCCTCCGCGACGTGGCAGCAGGCAGAGAACACAGGTATGGTCTGTTGAGTGCTGCGCGAGGGGTGGCCTTGGCCGAAGCTGGACTGCGTTCCTCTGACGAGGGCCGACGCATCGAATTGGAGCAGATCACCGTATGAACCGTCTCAGTCTGAACACTGCAACAACCAAGTACCTCACGCTTGCCGAATGTATCGATGTGGCCACCCGTTGCGGGTTGGAAGCCATCGGGCCTTGGCGCGACCGTGTACAGGAAGTCGGAACTGACAAGGCACGACACCTCATTGACGCCGCTGGGCTGCGGGTGTCCACCTTGTGCCGGGGAGGGTTTCTCACCGCTCGTGACACAGACGCAATCGATGCCGCACTGGCCGACAACCGTCTCGCCATCGACGAGGCTTCGACTCTCGGAACCCACGAACTGGTCATGGTCGTCGGTGGGCTGCCCTCTGCCTTCGCGTCCATGGGGTTGGCGCACTCTGACGCCGACGATGAGGACCGCGACCTTGTGGCGGCTCGCCAGCGCGTGGCTGACCGCCTCGGCGACCTCGTTCCCTACGCACGAGAGAGGGGCGTGCGACTGGCGCTGGAACCCATGCACCCTCTCTTCACCGCTGACCGGGGAGTCTTGACCACACTTGGGCAGTCACTCGACATGGCCGCCGACCACTCCCCTGCAGAAGTTGGCGTCGTCGTGGACACATACCATGTCTGGTGGGACCCGAATCTGCGCGAGTCGATTGCCCGCGCCGGTCAGGAAGGGCGTGTCTCGTCTTACCAAGTCTGCGACTGGATCCTGCCCCTGGCAGCCAACACCCTCAACTCACGCGGCATGATGGGCGATGGGTACATCGACTTCCCGACCATCACTTCGTGGGTGCGCGACACCGGGTACAACGGCGACATCGAGGTCGAAATCTTCAACGAGACCATCTGGGCCCAACCCGGCCAAGTCACAGTGAACACGATGCAGGAGAGGTATCGCAAGCTCGTTGAGCCCTACCTCTGAGTAGGGATCTCGAGGCCCCAAACATGCTGGGGAACAAAATCCCGCAGCCCACCGCCTACAAGGCCGAAATGATGTCCTCCACTCGCTGCTTGGCGTCGCCGAACAGCATGACAGTGTTGTCTTTGAAGAAGAGAGGGTTCTGAACTCCGGCGTACCCCGTGTTCATACTTCTCTTGAAGACGACGACCGTGTTGGCATTCCACACTTCCAGGACGGGCATGCCCGCGATGGGGCTGTGCGGATCCTCCATGGCGGCGGGGTTGACCGTGTCGTTGGCTCCAATGACGAGGACAACATCAGTTTCCGCGAAGTCCTCGTTGATCTCATCCATTTCCAAGACGATGTCGTACGGCACACGGGCTTCAGCGAGGAGCACATTCATGTGCCCTGGGAGCCGCCCTGCGACGGGGTGGATGCCGAAACGCACCTCCACGCCTTGGGCTCGCAACTTGGCGGTCAGGTCTGCGACAACGCCCTGCGCTTGGGAGGTGGCCATGCCATACCCTGGCGTGATGACGACCGACCCAGCATTCTTGAGCATGGTCGCCACTTCGGGGGCCGTGGTCTCGCGGTATTCCCCGTAATCCTTCTCTTCGCCGCTGACCGCACCATCCGAACCAAAACCACCAGCAATGACAGAGAAGAACGAACGGTTCATCGCCCTGCACATGATCAGGCTCAGGTAAGCACCGGAAGAGCCGACGAGTGCGCCAGTGATGATGAGTAGGTCGTTGTTGAGCGTGAAGCCTGCTGCGGCGGCAGCCCACCCCGAGTAGGAGTTGAGCATAGATACCACGACGGGCATGTCTCCACCGCCGATGCTGGCGACCAAATGAAGGCCGAGCAGCAGGGAGATGATCGTCATGATGACCAGCAGCCACAGGGCAGGCGCAAGGACGAACCACACTGCCAGACCAACAATGACCACCAGAGCGGCCAGGTTGATGACGTTATGGTAAGGAATGACGAGCGGCTTGGACTTCATCTTTCCGGACAGTTTGAGGTACGCGATGATCGACCCGGTGAAGGTCACGGCGCCGATGAACACGCCCACGAACAGTTCACCATTGTGGAGTCCGGTCGCATGGTCGATGTTCTCGAAATACGCTCCCCAGCCCACGAGCACAGCCGTGAGACCCACGAAAGAGTGGAAGAGGGCGATCAGTTCGGGCATACCCGTCATCTCAACCTTGAGGGCTTTCCATACGCCGAAAGCCGCGCCCACAGCCATGGCCGCAAGGATGGCGATGATGGCCCACGAAGGACCGCCGGAGCTTTCCACACCGTCAGTTGTTGTCTTGAGCACCGTTGCCAGGATGATGAACACGAGAGCGAGCCCCATACCGATCATGCCGAACAGGTTGCCCCTCTTGGCGGTCTCATGCTTGGACAGCCCCGCCAAAGCGAGAATGAAGCAAAGGCCCGCGATAATGTACGCGCCGGTTACCAAAGTCGTCGTCATCATGCCCTCCTGAACATAGCGAGCATGCGCTGGGTCACGGTGAAGCCACCGAAGATATTGATGGATGCCAGCAGGATGCCGACAATGGACAAAACTGCGACAGTCACAGAAACGCTAGCGCTTTGTAGACCCACTAGAGAGCCCACGATGATGATGCCCGAAATCGCGTTCGTCACCGACATGAGCGGAGTGTGGAGAGCGTGGTTGACGTTGCCGATGACGTAATACCCGACGACCACAGCCAGCATGAAGACTAGGAAGTGGCCTAGGAGATCCGACGGCGAGACCCAGAACAGAGCGAGCAGAGCCAAGGCACACACGCCCAGGACGCCCCACGTCAGCGCAGGACTCATCTTCTTCTTCTCTCTGGGCTCGACCACGGCAGGAACAGCGGCGGCGGCAGGAGCGACGGAGACCTGAACAGGTGGTGGCGGCCACATGACCTGCCCTTGCCCGACCACAGTCATCCCTCGTTGCACTTGGTCGTTCATGTCGAGGACCATCTCGCCATCCTTGTGAGGCGTGACGAGTTTCATGAGGTTGACGACGTTGGTGCCGAACAACTGTGAGGCTTGCGTTGGCAAGCGACTCGGCAGATCTGTGTACCCGATGATCTTGACACCATTAGATGTGACGACGAGCTTGTCGGCGACCGACCCAGCGACATTGCCGCCTGTCCCAGCCGCCATATCCACGAGCACTGAACCTGGCTTCATGGAAGCGACCATCTCTTCAGTGATGAGGCGAGGGGCTGGCTTGCCAGGGATGAGGGCCGTGGTGATGATGATGTCGTTGGCCTTGGCCTGTTCGGCGTACATCTTCGCTGCGGCAGCGGCGTAATCGGCGGATGCTTCTTTGGCATATCCGTCTGTGCTCTGCTGCTGCTCTTCGACGGTCACAGCCACGAAGTCCGCGCCCATGGACTCGACCTGCTCAGCGACTTCGGGGCGGATGTCGGTGGCGTGAACAATGGCACCCAGGGAACGTGCCGTTCCGATGGCAGCCAATCCCGCCACACCAGCGCCAGACACGAAAACCCTTGCCGGAGGCACTTTGCCAGCGGCAGTGACTTGGCCGGTGAAGAAGGAGCCAAACTCGTTGGCCGCTTCGATCACCGCACGATAGCCGCCGATATTGGCCATGGACGACAAGACGTCCATCGACTGCGCGCGAGAGATGCGCGGGACCGAATCCATCGCCAGGACCGTCAGACCCTTGTCGGCCAGTCTGGCCAACAGTTCTGGGGACCTGGGCGCTGCGACAAGTGCAATCAGGGTTGCCCCCTGGCTCATCGCAGTGATCTCAGGGTCGGTCGGAGGGTTGATCTTGGAGACAACATCAGCCGCCCAAGCGGTGGCTCGACCGACGATCTCGGCACCAACGCCGATGTATTCGGCATCGGGATAGGACGCTTTGGTCCCTGCCCCTTGCTCGACGACAACCTCGTATCCGAGTTTGATGAGTTGCGCGACTGTCTTGGGGGTCGCGGCCACCCTGGTTTCCGCAGGAGCGGACTCCATGGGGATACCTATCCTCATGTGGTTCCTTTTCTCATGACTGGGGCTTACGTGAAGACCCAGAGCTTAGCGTAACTGCAAGGCTTCGATTGCCTCGGCTACAACGTGGTCAGAAGTAATTCCGTACTCTTCGAACAGTCTAGCGGCAGAAGCCGATGCGCCGTAATGGTCAATGCCAATGCGGCGTGCGTCGGAGCCGACAATCTCAGCCCAACCATAGGTGACACCAGCCTCAATGGAGACTCTCACCGCATCGGCAGGGATGAGAGCCTTCTTGTATTCCTCGGGCTGGGCCTGGTACCACTCCAGGCACGGCGCCGACACGACACGGGTGGGGATACCGTCAGCTTCGAGCTTCTCACGCGCGTCAACCGCGACCTCCACCTCAGAGCCAGTGGCCACAAGGACCACCTTGGGCGCCGCACTTGCCTCGATGAGGGTGTACGCGCCTTTCGCCACCTCGGAAACGGGAGCGAAGCCTGTACCCTCGGAACGGTCGAAGGTCCTCACGTCTTGGCGAGTGAGAATGATCGCGGTCGGATGGTCATGAATCGACAAGATGATCTTCCACGCTTCGGCGGTCTCATTCGCGTCAGCGGGGCGGATGACATCCAGATTCGGCATGACCCGAAGCGAAGCGATCTGCTCGATGGGCTGGTGGGTCGGCCCGTCTTCACCCACGCCCACGGAGTCGTGGGTCCATACGAAGATGGAAGGGATGTGCGACAGAGCAGCTAGACGTGGAGGTGTGCGCATGTAGTCGGCGAAGACCAGGAATGTCCCCCCAAAACACCTTGTCAATCCAGCATTGATGGCGTTGAGGATGCCGCCCATGGCATGCTCGCGGATGCCGAAATGCAGGACGCGACCATTGGCTTGGGCGTCCCAGTCCTTCGTTTCGCGGTTCGCGGGAAGGAAAGATGGCTTGCCCTTCATAGTCGTGTTGTTGGAACCGGCGAGGTCGGCCGAACCGCCCCACAATTCGGGCACGATGTCCGCGATGGCGCTCAACACTTCGCCAGAGGCGGCGCGTGTGGACTTCTTGCCCGCCGGGAATTGGGGCACAGCGTCGGCCAGCGCTTCGGGGGTGCCTTGGGCGAGGACACGGTCAAGCAATGCCTTGCCCTCAGGGTTGGAGGCCGTCCATGCGGCGAACTTGGCGTCCCAGGTCTTGCGGGCTATGGCGGCGCGCGCTGTGGCGTTGCTCCTTGTGTGCTTCACAATCTCGGGCGCCACATCGAAGGACTTCGCAGGGTCCAGACCCAGGCGCTCCTTGAGGCGAGCGACTTCCTCAGCCCCAATCTTCGCGCCATGCACCTTCTCAGACCCGGCCATTGTCGGCAAGGGCCAACCAATGACTGTGGTCACCTTGATGAAACTCGGGCGATCCGTGACCGCCTTGGCCGCTTCGATGGCGGCGTAAAGTTCGTCGACCTTCTCCTCGTAGCCAGTTCCGCCGTTGGTGAAATCGACGCTCTGGACGTGCCAGCCATAAGCTTCGTAGCGAGCGCAGACATCCTCTGTCAGTGCGATCTGGGTGTCGCCCTCGATGGAGATGCGGTTGTCGTCATAGAACAAGACGAGATTGCCCAATTCCTGAGTCGCGGCAAGGGACGAGGCCTCCGACGAAATGCCTTCCTGGATGTCGCCGTCACCGCAGATGCAGTACACGAAATGGTCGAAGACCGACTCTCCGGGAATCGCTGTCGGATCGTAGAGTTGGCGCTCTTTGCGGGCTGCCATGGCGAAGCCGACAGCATTGGACACCCCAGCGCCGAGAGGACCAGTGGTGCATTCCACGCCCTTGGTGTGGTGGAGTTCGGGATGGCCCGGTGTGAGGGATCCCCAGGTGCGGAACTGCGCCAGGTCCTCAAGTTCCAGTCCGAACCCGGCTAGGTAGAGCTGCGTGTACTGAGTCAGGGACGAGTGCCCAATAGACAAGACGAACTTGTCACGACCGAGCCATTGCGGGTCGCCTGGGTCGACGTTCATCACCTTCTGGTAAAGCAAGTACGCGATGGGAGCCACAGAAATAGCAGTCCCCGGGTGACCGTTGCCCACCTTCTCGACAGCGTCCGCCGCCAGCACCCTCGCCGCATCCACTGCGCGCGCGTCAAGTTCATTCCACTCCAAAGCCATCGTCAGCCCCTTCGCTCATACGCCTCACATCAGAGGTCCATTCAAGCTTAGTGGTTCGCATCGGTCTCGTCGCATCTTCGAATCGTGTCTCCCGCAACCAGGCCCAGCCCGGTGGAGGTGTATTGTCGTGGGCTTCTCACTGCCGTTGCCCTGGGTCAAGAGTCACTTTGTGCTAGCCGGGCCGTCTTTCGAACTAGGCGTGGTCAGCGGTGCCGGGTAAGGATAATAGGCATGACAATGGCCCTGGTTCGTCTTTGGCCGCATCATCCATGCGATCCCGAGAGGGCCAGGGCCATCGTGTGTCTGGCGGCTTCCAGACCCACCCCGACAAGCCTGGGAACCGCACTTATTGTGATTCATCCCTAAACCCCATGTTCATGGACTTCACCCAATGCATCTATCATACAACTTCAGTCTGAAAAATCAACGACTTCAGACTCTTGATTTTCACAATTTCACATGGTATAAGCAGAATCCGGCAGCGAGCTGACTTCGGATATCGCGCGCAACACACAAGAAGACAAACCAAGAGAACTATGACCGTGGTCCTAGGCCAGTATCCTGTGGCAAGAAGAGGGAAATCCCTGGCGCGATGTCGTGAGCCTTGAACGGGTGTGCAAGGCTTGTATATATGCGTTCGTACCTGACCATATTGCGCCTGCCCGGGGCACTCGCCTTCTGCGCGGCCGGGTTTGTGGCGCGCGCGGGCGGTGCGATGATGTCCATCGGCGCGGTTCTCATGGTCTCCGCGCTGTACGGGTCGTATGGATTGGCAGGCGGACTCGCGGCGGCGAATGGAGTCGCGTGGGCGCTGGGCACCGCGTACCTGTCCGGCCTGGTCGACAGGCACGGGCAACGCCAAGTCATGTTGCCAGCCGCGCTCGTTTCTGCTGCGTCTCTGGCGGCCATGGTCGTCTCGGGTCTCGTTCATGCTCCCATCTGGGCCCTTTTCGTCCTCATCGTCATCTCGGGGGCCACAGGCGGTTCTCATGGCGCGCTCGTGCGGGCGCGGTGGAGCTACCTGCTCAAGTCCCCCGCGCTGCTCCACACTGCGTACTCGCTGGAGTCAACACTGGACGAACTGTGTTTCGTCATCGGTCCTGTTGTGGCAACGGCATTGGCCACCACGGTGCATCCTGCAGCGGGATTGGTGTGCCCGGTCGTTCTCGGTGCTGTGGGCGCGCTCTTGCTGTATTCACAGCGTTCGACCCAGCCACCGGTCGAGCCGGTCGAAATGGGAGAAGGTGGACGCAGAAAGCACGAGAAACTGGTTCTGGCCTATCCAGGGTTCGTTCCCGTGGTCGGAATCAGTCTGCTCCTGGGCGTGATTTTCGGCGCCATTGATGTGACGGCCGTGGCTGCCACGACTGCCTGGGATCAACGCTCCAAGGCAGGCATCGTCCTAGCGGCCATGTCGGCGGGGTCTGCCCTCGCCGGTATCCTTTATGGCGCGCGCGCCTGGGCGTCACCCCTGTGGAAGAGATACACCATCCTTGTCGTCGCGCTGGGTGTCTCAGTGTGCTCTCTCCTGTTCGTCGGCAGACCGCTCACCCTCGCTGTGTGTGGATTCGTCGCGGGCTTCACAATCGCTCCCACCTTCATCAATTCCAACGCCATCATCGTGCGCCTCATCCCGACCAGTCGCCTGACCGAGGGACTCGCGTGGCTGGGCACGTCCATGGGCATCGGCACCTCCATCGGTTCCACCATCGCGGGGCAAGCCATCGATGTACAGGGGTGGCGCGCCGGATTCGTGGTCGCTGCCGCTGCCGGCTTGGCATCCGTTGCCATCGCGGCAGGATGTGCCAAGGTCATGCGCCGACTGACGACTGGACCCGAACCGACTACCGAACCAGACCTCTCTGACTCGGCACTGCACGTGGACCGCGATGTGCCTGAGGACACGACCAACCCCAGTGATGGGATGGGGTCTGGTGGCTCGACACCTCATGGAAGCACGAGTTAGCAGTCTGCGTGGTAGAGTGCTAACCGAAATATGGCACGAGCCTGGAGGAACATGCCCATCTACGAGTACCACTGCTCCAACTGCGGTGCGGATCTAGAGATTTTTCAGCACATGTCGGACCCCACGTTGCGCCTGTGCCCACAATGCAAAGTCGAGGCTCTGGAGAAAGTGTTCTCCCCCGTCGGCATCGTGTTCAAGGGCTCTGGGTTTTACGCGACCGACTCCAAGAAGTCGAAGTCATCCACGTCCCTGCCCCCAAGCACATCCGAGGGGTCTGGAGCGAGTGGCTCGTCCAGCGAGTCTGGTCCATCCGAAAGCTCCTCCACAGCCTCATCCACTTCGGCGTCGCAGAAGGGCTCAGAGGCTAAGACCGCTTCTGGCTCTGCGTCGGCTTCGCCGTCAGGGTCGGGTGCATCTGGTCCCTCCGCCTCCTCGGGGGCGGGCGCTCCCGCATCAGCCACGTCGTCTTCGACCACGTCATAAGTCACCTCCTCGTTCGACTCTTCATTCGCCTCCTCGGCCGAGTCATCGACCTAGTGTGGCGCGTGTAGTGGGGCTCTTGTCAATGACCTCCAACGGGTTGGGGATAACTTCTTTGTTTCCGATTCTCCTGTGGATAAGTGGCTAGTCGCTGTGGCGGTTTCCCATAGTATCGGTGTGAAGATATTCAGCTTTGTGGGTCGCTTGCTGGCCCATCGTCGCTTGTTGGCCTGCCTTTCAGCAGGTGCGTGCGTCCTGCTTCTCGTGTCAGTGTGGAACGGCGGCAGTCAGGACATGACCAGTGTTCTCGTTGCCCACACACGCATCCAGGCGGGCGCGGTCATCACCTCCGCTGACGTGAGCGCGGTGGATGTGCCGAAGACTCTCGTTCCGGACTCGGCTATCACGTCGGAGGGGGCAGTGGTTGGCGAGATGGCGGCAGCGCCCATTCCTCGCGGGGCGATCCTGACCGAGGACTCGCTAGCCTCCGCCTCGGGAGTCGAGGTCGGCCATGTCGTTATTCCTCTGTCAGTGTCCGCCCATCTCTTGCCGGTCCTCAAGCCTGGTTCGGTGGTGTCGATCTTCTTGGCCGATGCGACTGGGCAGGTGAGCGCGACGCGAGGAATCCGGGTGGTCACCGTCCCCCAGTCCTCATCCTCAGGCATGTTCTCGTCCGGGACCGATACCGTCATCTTGGTCGAGGTGCCTGAGTCCTTGGCCAGAGAGATCGCCTCAGGAACGTCTTTCGGTGCGCCCACCGTGGCTCTGGAATAGACGGAGGTCGCTGATGAGTGTCGGAACACCCTCACGCGCTCCTCCGAAGTCAAGCGCGTCAAGCACGACCTGCCTTCTTCCTTGGACGCTCAGCATGTCATGTTGAGACCGACATGGGTCTCAACTGCGGGTGCGGGTTTCCCGCCTGATGGGGTCGCATGTCTTTTTCGGCGGCCTATCTGCTCGTAGTGGGGCGGGTTTCCCGCGTGACGGGGTTACGTGCCCAACCGTTGTGCGCTCAGAAGTCGAGTGCCGTGAAGTCGCTGTGATGTTCCATCGCTGAGAGTCGGTCGGCCACCATGAAGGCGAGTTCGAGGGACTGGGTGCGGTTCAGTCTGGGGTCGCACACTGTTTCGTAGCGGTTCTCCAAGTCGGCTTCGGACAGTTCGCCCGCTCCCCCGACGCACTCGGTCACGTCGTCGCCGGTTAATTCGACATGAATGCCGCCCGGCCACGTCCCGAGAGTCGCATGAACGTCGAAGAAACCGTCAACCTCGTCGCTGACATCCGAGAAAGACCTCGTCTTGTATCCAGAGGCCGTGGGGAAGGTGTTTCCGTGCATCGGATCGCACACCCAGCAAACTTTGCGCCCAGTTGCTTCGACGGCTTCCACGATGGGGGGCAGCGCCGCCCGAACCTTGCCCGCCCCCATACGGGAAATGACGGTGAGTCTGCCCGGTTCCATGTCGGGGTCGAGGGTTTCCGCTAGGGCCACCACGTCGGCAGGCGTGGCGGATGGGCCGATCTTGACGCCGAGTGGGTTGCGCAAGTGCCGAAGCAACTCGACATGTGCGCCATTGAGTTGACGAGTACGCTCCCCGATCCACAGGAGATGCCCACCGACGTTGTACGGAAGTGTCGTGCGGGAGTCGATGCGCGTGAGGGCATGTTCATAGTCAATGAGCAATGCCTCATGGCTGGCGTAAAAGTCGACTGTGCGGAAGGAGTCGTCGTCCACTCCGCAGGCGATCATGAAGGACAGCGCGCGGTCGATTTCGGCAGTGATCTGCTCATACCTCGCAGACACATGGGCAGTGCGCACGAAATCGGCATTCCATGAGTGCATGGCTCGCAAGTCGGCGAAGCCTCCCTTGGTGAACGCTCTGACGAGGTTGAGGGTGGCTGCTGATGCGTTGTACACACTGAGCAGACGGTTCGGCTCGTGCCGACGCGCTCCAGCGGTGAACTCGAATCCGTTGACCGCATCTCCTCGATAGGCGGGCAGTGTCACGCCGTCCCGAGTCTCCGTGTCGGCCGAGCGTGGTTTGGCGAACTGGCCTGCCATCCGTCCAATCTTGACGATAGGGACCTCGGCGGCATAGGTCAGCACGACGGCCATGGACAACAAAACGCGAAGGCGTCCCCGAATCGACGATGCAGTCACCGAGTCGAAGGTTTCCGCGCAATCCCCACCTTGAAGGATGAATGCCCGTCCTTGGGCCGCCTCGGCCATCTTCGTCTTCAGAGCGTCACACTCCCCAGCGAACACCAAGGGAGGCAGCCTCCTCAGCGCGGACAGCACGCGATCCACGTCCGCCGCATCAGAATACGACGGCTGCTGCGGAGGATTCAGTGCATGCAGGGCATCAAGGGAAGGGACTAAGTCGCTCATCTAACCAGACTATCTCTCGGCTTCAATCCCGGTTTGTGGTGGCTCGGGCGTGGACTTGTGGCCCGTCGCCTCGATGGTCTTCTTCTCCCTGCGCTGACGTAAGGAGTACTCATCGACCATTTCCTGCCCTGTCAGCTCCTGAATGCGGCGCATCACTTCGTCGGTGGCCTCCCGCAGAACCGCGCCCGCCTCTTCAGTGGTCGCCGCGTTGAGATACCTATCCCTCATCTCAGGAGGGAATCGGAACTCCTCGCCCATGCTCAACTCAGGTCTGTACAGCCACGGGAATGGAAGCCATTTCTTGGTGAAGCGAGTCCTGAAACAGGCGTACGGGAGGATGGGCGCGTCGGCCCCGAGAGCAAGACGAGCGATTCCTGTGTGCCCTTTGTACAACCGCCCGTCCGGCGAGCGGTGGCCTTCGGGAAATATCGCAATAACGCCACCGGCCTTGAGGCACTTCATCAAGGAGGACATTCCCCCCGCTGAAGCATTCCCGCCCGAGCGATCCATGGGCACCTGGTGAGCCTTGGTGAGAACCCAGGCCAACATCCTCCGAAATAGGGTATCTCGACGAAACAGGGCATCTTTTGCTGGGAAAGTCATCTGCGGCTTGGCGAACGCCGGGAGAAGGAAGGTCTCACCTGTGCCGATGTGGTTGGCCGCGACGATGAGCGGACCCTCGTGTATCTTGTCGAACCCTTTGAGGACAGGCCAAAACAAGATCCAGCACAACGGCCTGGCGATGGCTCTCACAACCGTATAGAACATCGTTCTCCTTCCGGTGTAACTCTATCGGCTCCAGAATCTGGGTATCTCCTTTGACACTTCCCGGCTTCGGCGCTACCCACCTCCAAGACGGGCAATTCTTACCGATACCCGCCAACGGGGACTACCATCGATCCTATGGACGAGTTCGATGCGATTATCGCTGCCGAGTTTGGGGAGAGTAAGTCACCGGCTCAACAACCTGCACCGATAGAACCGGCGCACAGCAAGCCTTCCCCGCCCGACTCGACGGCGCCGATCCCTGAAGAAGGGAAGACCGCCCCCACCGACGATTTCCACCTCAATCTCTACGACGATGACGAATCGTACAGGGAAGTGGCCACGGATGCGTGGGCCTTGGGACCGCTGGCTGGATGGGGTGTGACTGCCATTACGGCGGGCATCGTCGTCGCCATCCTCCGCCTCACCATGGCGGGACCGGGGTGGCTGGGATGGGTCACAGGAGCCTTGGTCATGTGCGGAATCGGACTGTGCATTGCACAAGCCGTCACGGGCCCGAGGGATGAAGACAGCGATGGAGGTGTCGTGTGAATCACATGGACAATGGTGATTCTCCGAGCAGCTACAGCCCTAACCAGACTTCCATCCGCAGTGTTCCCTGAGGAAGCAAGTCCAAAGTCAGAGGACGCGCACCGCGTACGTCAAGGGCATCCCGTTCCACAGTGCGGATTGGACGATTCCTTGACTGGGGTTCCATGCACCGATCTTCTGGCCGCCGCCGATGTACATCTCCACATGAGAGATGGGCGAGTACACGAAGATGAGGTCGCCTGGCTGAAGTTCTGAGAGCGACACTGGTCTGCCAGCAGACACCTGGGCCCCCGCTACGCGAGGAATATGGATGCCGATGGAGGCATAGGCGGCCTGGGTCAATCCAGAGCAATCATAGGCATTGGGGCCTGTGCCGCCGTACACGTAGGGGTAGCCGACGCGGGCTTTGACGTACGCGACGACTTGCGCGGCCAAGGAGCCATTGGGTGGCGCGACCGACGCACCACCGGAGGATCCACCCGCGTTAGGGGGCGCTTGAGGATGCGCAGTCGCTTGTGCCGCAGCGGCAGCAGCTCGGGCTCGAGCCAGTGCGGCCTGCTGTTCAGCGGTAAGTCGGGCGACAAGATCCTCGGCTTCTTTGACCTTGGCCTCCGCTTGCGCCTTGGCGGATTCCATCTCCGCTTCCTTGGCCGTCATCGCTTCCACGCTCGCCTGAGCAGACTTCTCCAAGTCGGCCAACTCAGACTGGCGAAGCTGGAAATCCTGGATGATGGCTGCGGTCGTATCCCCGACCCGCTGGGATGTCTGAATCTGGACAAGGGCTTCATCAGCGGATGCCGAGCCGAATAGCGCGGCGGCTGAAGATGCTCCCCGGTCCTGATACTGCTGAAGAATGACCACGACCAACTGAGATCTTGCCTGTTCAACTGCAATCTCTTGAGTGGCGATATCTTCCTGGATGCGAGTGAGCTTGTCCTTCTCGGCGTCCAACTCGACTTGGGCCTCGACGTAGGCCTCAGCGGCCTCGGAGGACTCCTGTTCCAGAGTGTCGAGTTGGGCCTGGGCTTCGCTCAGGGGGTCTGCCGCCGCGGGCACTGTCCCCAGCCATGCCATTGAGACAATCAGGAGCGGTGCTAGTAGGGCTTTCGCCACGCGATGCATCAGAAAGAACCTTTCCATGTTTCTGAGGAAATCCTAAGGGAAACTCAGGAATAAGTCTAATTGCCCCTGTCACAGCCAGATATTGCCCCCGCACCCAGGGAGAAGGAACCCGACTCTGGAGCGGCTTCAGACAATGCTTGGCGCCCCATTCCTCGGTCAAAATGACGGGCAGATCCTCAGTGGATGTAGTTGAATGCCCCAGGATTAGTGATGGTGCGATACCCGATGACATTCCAGCCAGCGGGCCCATTCATCTCCGAGATAGTGATGGTTCCATTGCCGTTGACAGCCTCAACGATGGCAACGTGTCCAAGCCCGCCGCCATTCTGGATGATGGCACCGACTGCGGGCGTGTGGTCCACAAGGTATCCCTCTTGAGTCGCCGCCCATGCCCACGACACAGCGTTGCCCCACATCGTGCCGACAGGAAGGCCTAGTTGGACGCGGCGATTGAAGGCATACCATGTGCAGTAGCCGTAGGTGTAGCGGTTGGAACTGGCTGTGGGAACGGACGGGCTAGCCCCAGCCGGACGAGAACCGGCAGCATCTGCAGCGGCGGCCGCAGCAGTACGGGCATGGGCAAGAGCGGCCTGCTGTGCTGCGGTGAGGCTCGCGACCAAGGTCTTGGCTTGCTCAACCTTCTTGTCGAGTTCGGCTTTGGCTGTTGACATCTCTGCCTTCTTGGCAGCCATGGCGTCCACCGTGTCCTGTTCGGACTTCTGCAAGTCGGCAAGCTGCCCCTGTTCCAGTTGATAGTTCTGGATGATGGCGGCTGTCGTGTCCTGGACCATCTGGTAGGTCACAATTTGGCTGAGCATCTCAGACGAGCCAGAGCCAAGAATAGCCGCTGTGGATGAGGCACCGCGGTCCTGATATTGCTGGAGAACGACGATGGACAACTGGGACCGTGAAACTTCAAGAGCTTCTTTCTTCGCCTTGATGTCTGCCTGAATGGAATCGAGTTTTGCCTGCTCAGCAGTCAGTTCGAGTTCTGCAGCAGCATATTCGTCAGCGGCTTTGCCAGCGGCCTGCTCTAGTGTGGCTAGTTCCGCCTGGGCATCAGCCAAGACATCTGCCGACGCTGTCATAGTGCCTAAGAAGACAGTCCCAACCACGATCACCAATGAAAGGAACCCCATACCTGCGCGACGAATCACGACCACCCTTTCCCTAAGTCTGAGAAGATTCTAAACGAAACTCAGGATTCAGTCTAGCCCAATAAATCAAGACGCTGACCAATCTGCCAATTTCGTGGCTCATCCCGTTCTCACAATCATCATACCTTGCGCAACAAAGACTACTCATCCTCGCTTGTCACCGCTGGGATACCACGGACCAGTCCTCGCCCCTCGACACAGTGATGGCCCCATGTTCATCGGTACGAACCACCGTCATCCCTGCGTCCACCAGGATTCTCAGGGTTGAAGTGACAGGATGCCCGTAGCTATTGCCCTGCCCCACGCTGACCAGGGCGATGGAAGCACCCGTTGCCGCCAAGAAGGTCGCATCCTGGCGAGCAGATCCATGGTGCGGCACTTTGATGATGTCGACCGACAAATCCTCGGCATGGACGAGGGCTGCTTGTTGACCGACAGTTTCCACATCGCCTGTCCCCAGAAGACTCAACTCAGGTGCGTCGAACCGAACAACCAGCGAGGCGTCGTTCTCAGCACTGGACTCTTCCCCGTCAGAACCAGCAAAGAGGGGAAGGTAGCTCGACACCACTTTCAGTTCCACGTCATTGATGGTGGCGCTTTCCCCTCCGCGAGCTTCGACGACCTCGATGCCGTGCGACATCGCCTCCGCCACGATCCTGTCCTTGCCTGAGCCCACCGTTGGAATGAGAAGTGTCCGAACGGTGAAGGCTCCCAGCACATCCGACAGCCCACCCACATGGTCGGCGTGGAAGTGCGTGAGCACGAGAAGAGGCACCTGGCGCACGCCCAACTGCTGCAGGCATGTCACGACTGACGAGTCGGGCGGCCCCACATCCATGACAATCGCCTCCCCCTGCCCCACGCGAATCACCGTCGCATCACCCTGCCCCACGTCACACGATGCCACTCGCCACCCTTGGCCAGGCCAGCCGGGCTGGTACGGAGGAATGAGCATGATGACGACAAGGGCGCACGTCAGTGCTGTCACCAGCCAGCCGGATCGCAAGACCCATCCCATGAGCGGCACGGCGATCACACAGGCGGCAACCACCACACCTATGCCCACAGGTGTGGTCGGCCATGGATGGGACGCGCCAGGCAGGACGGCGAACCATCGACCCACAAGGACGATGGGTTGAGCGCACCATCCGGCGACATATCCGAGAACCGTCGCGGCACCCGCACTGAGAGGCGACACAAGAGCGGCGCCCAGCCCAATGATCGTGGCAGGACCGACCCACACCCCGGCGGCGGCGTTCGCCGCCAGTCCCGCCACAGATACCGCGCCCGACAGCCAACTCACGACAGGCTGCGTGGCGATTTGGGCCGCAAGAGGAACTGCCATGGCCTCCGCAACCCAACCTGGGAGCCACTTCTTCAAGATTTCTGCCCAGGAAGAACCCCATGCGATGATGCCAACGCAGGCCAGAACGGACAGCGCGAACCCAACGGAGCGGGCCATCCACGGGTCAAACCACAACAGGCACAGCACGGCGAGACACAGTGCCCGCATGCCGCCCGTGCCACCATTGCCGCGCCCGAGAGACACCAGGACCACAACCCCCATGGCAGCCGCACGCACAACGCTCGGCTCCGCGTGGCACAAGGCTATGAACGCAGCGATCCCGATCGCCGATAACACTGTCATCCAGCGTCCGCGCACGCCGAGTCGCCCCGCCACTGCGGTCAGGAAGGACAACATGATGGCCAAGTTGGCCCCGGACACGGCCATGAGATGGGTCAGCCCCGTTGTCCGAAAGTCTTCGGTGAGATCCGATGCCATCCCGGTGGTGTCTCCCACAACCAAAGCCGGAACCAATCCGGCCTGGTCGGGCGGGCTGTGTGCCATGGCGTCTCGCAAGCCCGCCCGCATGGATTCGACTACCCTCGTCCAGACCGGAGGGCCTCGGATAACCTGCGGAACACTGAGGGCAGCGAGACGCCCTGAAATCCCGTCAGTCCACTCCCCCAATCCCCACCGCACACTCAACGTCGCGGTCGCCCCGATGGGCACAGACGCCCAGCCCACAGCCTGTGAACCTGAAACAGTCACAGTCACAGGAACTCGTGTCCGCCACTGTCCCGCCTGAGACGAGACTTGTGTGAGAGTGGCCGAAGCGATGAGTGAACCCCACGTTGTCTGTCGGATATCGCGCAACACCACCTGAACATCCGCCACTGAGCCGGGCTCAATCCTCTCGGACGACAATCCTGTCAGCGCGTACGCCCGAAAAGACCCGATGACAGCACAAAACACGACACACACAACAAGCCCAACCGACCCAGGGGAGGAGGACCAGCGCCCATGTTTTTCAGGGTGGGCACGGCACACACGTTTCCGCACATGGCTGGCACCGCGAAGCCGCCGGACCACCGATTCAAGCACAGGTTGCCCCCGTGACATAGGCGGATGCCCCACACTCCACAATGTCAACGCTCCCCCCAAGACCGCGAACACGCCGACAGCCTTCCACCCCCATGACCAGCCGCTAATCACCCACATCGCCGCCCACACAATCAGCGCTGGCCCCAGCAATCGACGATCCATGTCACACCCCCACGTACGGCTCAAGCTGGGCAAAGGTCTTCGGGCCGATACCATCGACTTCCTGGAGTTGAGCGATTGACGTGAATGATCCGTGCTTCTCCCTCCAGGCGAGAATGGCGGCTGCGGTCACGGGCCCCACTCCGGGCAAAGTGTCGAGTTGGGCCGCCGTCGCAGTATTGAGGTCGAGCACGGAACCTCCCCCTGCCGAGGCGCCTCCCGCTCCATCACTTCCCGCTATTCCTGCACCGCCTGTTCCCACACGCACCTGCCCCATCGGTTCTGCACGAGTCCCGATGAAGACCTGAGCTCCGTCTGTGAGAACGGCGGCCATATTCAAGTCGGCGGGGTCCGCGTCCTCACTCAACCCTCCGGCCGCTGTGATGGCGTCCATGACGCGCGACTTGGCCTCGACACTGACCACTCCCGGTTCGTTGACCGCACCCAAGACATGGATGAACCACATGACCGGCGCGACTGTGGGCGTTGGGGCAGGGGTAATGATGGCTGAAGAAAGACCGGAGTCAGGCTCAGCCAATGAGACGGGGTGGGCGCCCATGACTGCCCACGTCGCCACAATGACCCCGCCCAGCCCCAAGGCTGAGAGTGCCTTGACATGGGCGTAGGCAAATCGACGAACACCAGCGATGCGAGTGCCCCATCCGACCTCAGACTCCTCTTGGCCGTGGAGTGGCTCTTCGTCCACTCTTGATTGATCCGCAGTCCTCCTCGGCAGGGCTCGACGCGCCGTGTCTTCGACGGCCATCCGCTGCCCGTCTGGAGGCAGGATGGCACGAAGACGCTCCACATACGACTCTGGTTTCACGCCTAGACTATGGGCGATTCATGGTCCGCCTATCCGCTGTCGAAGCAATCTGTGGATAAGTTCTCACGGGGAAAGAAGTCTGTGGATAACCGGACAGCCTTCGTTACGCCTAGTCAACGTTGGAAGTCCGCGCGGCAAGTGCCATGCGGCCCACAGGTATCGCGTCAGGTCAGTTCACAGGAACAATGGAGACCATCTTCGGCGCACGCACGATCACCTTGGCGACCTCACGTCCCGCCAAGTTCCGTACAACTGCCGGGTCGGCCAAGGCCAGACGCTGCGCCTCAGCCTCACTGATATCAGCGGGCACCTCGATGGTGGCGCGCACCTTGCCCTGGACTTGAACAGCCATCATGACAGTCTGTGCAACACGCAATTCAGGTAGAACAGTCGGCCAGGACGCCTCAGCGACCGACGGGGCATGCCCCAGAATCTCCCACATTTCCTCGGCGACATACGGAGCAAACAAGGACAGAGCCACCGCAGTGTACTCGGCAGCCTCCCTGACAGCAGGGTCAGCCGGACCAGCGCCTGTGTCAATCGCCTTGCGTGTGGCATTGACAAGCTCCATCAGTCGGGCCACGCACACATTGAACCGATGAATGTCGAGCAAGTCGGTGATCTCACCCAGAATCCGGTGAGTCACGCGACGCAGGGCGATATCTCCCGTGCTTGGGTCAGATCCCACCGGAGAAGCCACATCATTGGCCACTCGCCATGCCCTCTCCAGGAACTTCAGCGTCGCCGCCGGAGAGACAGCCGCCCAGTCGATGTCATCCTCGGGCGGACTAGCAAAAATGACCGTCGTGCGAATGGAGTCCACTCCAAACAGGTCGATTTGGTGACCCAGATCCACTCCATTGCCCAGCGACTTGGACATTGCCTTGCCGTTATTGATGACTTGGCCCTGGTTCATCAGGCGCGTGAAGGGCTCCGTGAAGTCAATCAGCCCCAGATCGTTGAGCACTTTGGTGAAGAACCGGGAGTACAGCAGGTGCAGAATCGCGTGCTCGACCCCCCCGACATACTGATCCACCGGCATCCACTTGGCCACGTCGGCTTTCTCGAAGACATGTGCCTCGTCGCGCGCGGAGCAGTAGCGGAAGTAATACCACGAGGAATCCACGAAGGTGTCCATCGTGTCTGCGTCCCTTGTCGCGGGGCCGCCGCACGTCGGGCATGTCGTGTTCACCCAATCAGTGGCGCTGGCTAGGGGAGATGTTCCCTTAGGCGCCAAGGCAGCGCCCCTTAGGTCGGGCAGTTCAACTGGCAATTGCTCTTCGGGGACGGGCACCTCGCCATCGACAGGACAGTGGATGATCGGAATGGGGCAACCCCAGAAACGTTGGCGCGAAATCAGCCAGTCACGCAGCCGGAACGTCACCGCTGGCGACCCGGTGTGGTCACGTTCCAACTTCTCGCAGATGCGCGCCACGCCAGAGGCCTTGTCACCCAACCCATCCAGTTCACCGGAATTGATGTACACCCCGTCGCCAGCCGCCGCCACACCGGACTCGACCGGGTCAGGCTCGCCGGTGTCGATGACCGTACGCACGTTCAAACCGAACTTGCGGGCAAAATCCAAGTCGCGCTGGTCATGGGCAGGCACCGCCATGATGGCGCCCGTGCCGTAGTCGCTGAGCACATAATCGGCGGCCCACATGGGGATCCGCTCCCCAGTCAGGGGATTTGTGGCCCACGCGCCCAGGAAGACACCAGTCTTTTCTCTTTCTGTTGACTGGCGTTCAATTTCCGTGGCCTTCTTGGTGCGCTCCAGATACGCCTCAAACTCCGCCCGCTGGTCCTCTGAGACAATTTCGGAGGCCAAGTCGGCGTCGGGGGCGACCACCATGAAGGTCGCGCCGTACAACGTGTCAGGACGAGTGGTGAAAACACGCACGGGCTGCTCGCGCCCCTCCACAGGGAAGTCCACCCACGCGCCCTGACTTCGCCCAATCCAGTTGCGCTGCATGGCCAAGACACGGTCAGGCCACTTGCCTTCCAGTTGCTCCATGTCGTCCAGCAGGCGCTGGGCATACTGTGTGATCCTGAAATACCACTGAGTCAACTGCCGTTTGGTGACCTGGGTCCCGCAACGCTCACATTGGCCCTGGACGACCTGCTCGTTGGCCAGAACAGTCTGGCAGGACGGGCACCAGTTGACATAGGAAGCCTTGCGATAGGCCAGCCCCTTCTTGTAGAACTGGAGGAAGAGCCATTGCGTCCAGCGGTAGTACTCCGTGTCCGACGTGTGCAGCCGACGAGACCAGTCGAATGACAAGGCATAACGCTTGAAAGAGCGGGCCTGGGTCTCGATATTCTTGTAGGTCCATTCAGCAGGATGCGTGTCGTGCGAAATGGCAGCATTCTCCGCCGGCAGCCCGAACGAATCCCAGCCAATGGGATGCATGACATCGAAGCCTTGCAGCTTCCAGTCACGAGCAACAACATCACCCATGACGAAAGCCTCGGCGTGGCCCATGTGCAAATCGCCCGAAGGATAGGGGAACATGTCAAGGACGTACCGGCGTTCCTTCGAGCCGTCGTCGAGCGGACGGAATGTGCCATGCTCGGCCCAATAGGCCGCCCACTTTTCCTGTGCCGCTTTGGCGTTGTACCCGGTGTCTTCGGTCACGATTGTCTCCTCGCTCAGTTCAGCCGTACGATTCTACCGCTCCGCACTACCACCTTTACGTTGAGTCCGGAGTGTCATATACCAATGTTACTTACTTCCCGTGGGAAACGGACCCAACCAAGCGCCAACGCTTCGGCCCTTTGCGGTCGGTAAGGCAGATCTAGAGATACGTGACTGCACTCAGATCAGGCGTGTGAGGCGTGCCAGGCTCGGCAGGATGACCCACGGCCATGCCGACGGCGATTTCGTACTCCCGAGGCAGGCCGACCAGGTCGTACAACCGTGCCCCATCTGTGGACTTGATGTCGCGGAACGCCTGGGTGACAAAACCGCAGATGACGGAACCTAGTCCCAGCCCAGTGGCCGCCAGCGCGATGTTCTCCACTGCCAGGCCAATATCGAGTTGTTCGGAGGTGTAATCCCACGTGTGGCGCGCAGCGAACAGAATCACCACGGGGGCATCGTAGAACAGGTTCGTTCCCAGAGAATCGATCCACTTAGCGGCGGAAGGCTCATGACGAACCATGACGCGCAGAGCCGAGTCGGACAAGTCAGTGATGATGTCTGGGTTGCTGACAATCACAATCTTCCAAGGCGCATTGCCGCGCGAACTCGGGGCCTGGACCCCGGCCAACCCGAGAGCCTCCAAGTCCTCGCGGGACACGGGTTCGGAGGTGTACTTCCGGCAGGAATAACGGGTGGCAATGGCATCGATAACGTTCATAGCCTCAACTTTAGTGCTTGCGCGATGTCAGGGGAGGTTCCATCTCATGGCCGGGATCCAGGCCGACAGATGTCCCGCAGAACCAGGGGACTCGACCACTCCCTCACATCAAAGACCACGGCGTGCAAGCTCGTCGGGCTCGGATTCACGCCCCCATAGAAGCTGCTTGGTCCAGCAACTCCTGTGCATGGGCGAGAGAAGACTCGGTCTGCTCAAGCCCACCCATCATCCGCGCCAATTCGACGAGGCGATTTTGGCCGCTGACTTCAGACAATCCCGCCGATGTCACTTCCGAGTCGTCTGTCTTCGTAACCACCCAATGGCGGTCGGCGAAAGCAGCGACTTGCGCGAGATGGGTCACGACGACGACCTGGTTGGTACGTGCGAGCCGAGCCAGCCGGTTCCCTACTTGGAGGCCGACTGCGCCACCAATACCTGCGTCGACTTCATCGAACACGAACGTTGCTCCCCCGGTCACATCGGCAAGAACGACTTCGATGGCAAGACGGACACGCGACAACTCGCCCCCCGACGCCACCTTCCCCAAAGGGGCTGGTTCGACGCCGGGATTCGCAGTGAACAGCAATTGCACATGGTCGCGCCCATGAGGGCCGAGTTCCGGCAAAGGGGTGAGAGCGAAGTCAACGCGGGCATGGGGCATAGCCAGGGCAGTCAATTCCTGCGCGATCTGCTCCCCGAACTTGGCCCTGGCCTGTTCCCGCGCCGCAGTCATCTGGACCGCCAACGCCTCCAGGTCCTGGTCAAGAGCGGCGATGCGCTCCTCCACTTCGGCGATTCTCTCGTCCGAACCCACCAGGGCCGCCAGTCGTTCCTCCCCCGCTTTCGCCCAGGCGAGAACCTCAGTGGCATCAACGCCATACTTCCTTGTCAGCGCCTTGAGTTCTGCCAGGCGCGACTCGACCCACTCCAAGCGGACGGGGTCGGCGCTCAGATCCGCCAAGTAACCGGACACCTGCCCAGCCAAATCGGTCGCCAACGCTGCCATCTCGTCGGCGAGTTCGACCAACGTCTCTGCTTGACTGTCCTCGCTCGCGGCTGAGCGCAGGGCTTTCTGCGCAACGTTGAGACAGGTCAGAAGTGAGGGCGAATCATCGGTCTCGTCGTCTCCTGCGAGAGCAGTCATGGCCGTGTATGCGTGCCCACGCAAGACATCAGCATCGGCCAGTCGCTTTGCTTCCTCGGCCAACGCTGCGTCTTCGCCTGGCAGTGGGACCACTTTCTCAATCTCTGACAAGCCATAACGCAACATGTCCGCCTCGCGCGCACGCTCCCGGGCGCTGGCTGACAACACCGATAGCTCGGCGGACAATCCCTTGCGCTCCTCATACTTGAGCGCGTAAGTCTCGGAACATGTCGCCATGTCGGGCCCGGCGGCCCGATCCAAGACCTCGCGTTGCCGGTCAGGAGTGGACAGTCGCACCTGCTCGGATTGCCCATGGATGGTCACCAAGTCCAGTTCTCGCAACACGGCCAGGGGCACAGACGCGCCACCCACCCAGGACCGGGACCTCCCGTTGGCACCGACCTGACGCGCCACAAGCAATTCTTGGTCCTCGACCACGCCACCGACTTCGTCCACATAATCCATGGCCTCGGCGGGCAGTTCCGTGAAACGCGCCTCCACATGGGCAGTCCCCTCATGGTTGCGCACGATGCCCGAATCAGCCCGCGCGCCTGTGACCATACCCAGACCGGACACGACCATTGTCTTGCCCGCGCCCGTTTCTCCCGAGACCACAGTCAGGCCCGAGCCAAGCGCGAGCGACGCCTCGGAAATGACGCCAAGGTTGCGTATGGTCAGTTCGGTGAGCATGGTCAGGTGGACCGCCCTCTCCAACCGTCGATAGGCAAGGCGAACTTCCTCACGAGCCGGGAGGTGAAAGGCTGCTCGGACAAGCGCGCCACTCGAAGATCATGCGGATGGCGGCGAATCTCAATGCGACTGCCCGTTGGAACGTCAGCCCACCGATAGCCGTCACAGGTCACCACAGCCGACATCTCGCCTTGAATCTGCAGGGACACCGTGGTGTCCGAGCCGAGAACCATGGGGCGGGCGAACAGAGCGTGAGCGAGCAGTGGAACGACTTCGAAAGCCTTCAACTGCGGCCACATGACCGGCCCCCCGGCAGAGAAAGCGTAAGCGGTCGAGCCCGTCGGCGTGGACACAAGGATGCCGTCACACCCCCAATTCGAGACCGGCTCACCGTCGATGCTGACAAGACACTCAATCATCTTGGCGCGAGAGGCCTTCTCCAGCGCCACCTCATTGATGGCCAGGGACGACCAATGAGGGCTGGTCGCACCAGGAGCAAATAAGTCCATCTCGATCGTCATGCGGGATTCGCGCACGTATTCCCCCGCGACAACTCGACTGACCAACTCGGGAACTTGGGACATCTCCAACTCGGCGAGAAAGCCAACGTGGCCGAGGTTGACGCCGAGCACTGGCGTGTCAGCAGCCAATGCCCATTCAGCAGCGCGCAGAATCGTCCCATCCCCACCAAACACCACCATGACTTCGGCGTTCGTCAATCCTTCGGGAGTAATGACCGCCAGTGCGGCCTTGGGCACCGCCGCCTTGATCTGGCCCAGGGCGTCAGGAACAACCAGCACTTCGAAATCGCCATTGAGAGCCTCGATGAAACGGCACGCCGCCTGGAGCGCCGGCGCGCGCGACGCATGAATCCACACAGCGATCTGTCTCAAAGCCACACATTAACTGTATCGACCAGGTATGACATTGCGTGAATCATCCACAGGCAACCCGAGTCATGAAAAAGATATCCCCAGGTTGTTGTCCGAGAGTGCGCAAGAACCGGCCCTATGCTTGACGCCTGCGCGTCACTATGGCCGCTGAAAGAGACAGAAAGCCTCGCGGTTGCCCCGTTCGCCCGGCAGCGCTGAATCTCCCTGCCAGGCCAAGGGCCAACCAAGGTCAGCGGCGGCCTCTACGACTGCGGCGATTCCGCGAGCCCGAGTGGCGTCGTCACGGACAACCCCATGTGAGTCGAGTGCACTGCGGCCCACTTCAAATTGGGGTTTGACAAGGAAGAACGCACTGCCGTGCTGCGCCAAGACAGAGAACAGCGGGGCGAGCAAGAGCGTGAGGGAGATGAACGACACATCAGCCACCACCAAATCGACCGGAACCCCCTCCACATCAGCGAGACTCAGGTCGCGCAGGTTCAGGCCCTCACGCACCACCACTCTGGGGTCCTGCCGCACAACGGGCGCGAGTTGGCCGTGCCCTACATCCAGCGCGTACACCTTGGCCGCGCCACGGGCGAGGAGAACCTGGGTGAAACCGCCTGTGGACGCGCCCGCATCAAGGACACCCGCCCCTTCGATCACCAGTGGCGACAGCGTCTGTTGTTTCGTTGCTGAACGGTGTTCAACAACCTGGGGACTGGCTTCAGAAGAGGAGTCAGTCTCAACGCGGCGGTGAGCCTGAGCGAAGGAGGACGAAGAGGAGGAGGAAGCCTGAGAGGAGCCCGCGTGAGAAGAAGGAACCTGAAAGGAGGGAACCTGAGACCACGGAACCTGAGAGGGGCAAACCGGAGAGGGAGGAACCGGAGAAGAGGGGTCTTGAACGCAGCGGCGGGTTTGCACGGAGTTCAGTTCGTCCAGCGCATGAATCAACTTGTGGGCGGCTCGTGACACGTACGGATCGAGCACCACATCAAGGAGCGTCGAATCATCGACCGGCATGGATGGTTTGGCTTCACCCGCCCCAAGAACACTGACCTGACCAGCATCAATGAGTTGTCGAGCGTGAGAACGTGAGCGCGCCAATCCGCGTTCCACAAGCGCCAAGTCGAGACGCATCAGCCCTCACGCAACAGTGCTTGCACAGCCTCATTGGCTTCGCGCAATATCTCCACATGGTCGCTCACATCGTCCTCGGACAGTATCGCCACGCGCGCCAACGCCACATCGACACGCTGGTCACCAGTCACGGGAGGGTCGTCAATCTCGCTCACAGGGCCAGCCTACCGTGTGGGAAGTCCGGCGCGCGCTCCCGCCTGCCGACGTCCGGCCCAAGAAGACACCGAGTAATCATGCGAATCACCAGAACCCTGCCTCGGGCGGTCCTTGCACACGGAGCCCGCCGATGCCACAGGACTTGGTCAGCACTTCCCTGCATGAGCGCCCACACGCGCGTCTGCGCCGCTCCACCAGGGAGGCTGACCGGGTGTGCCGACGCCGCCTTACTCCGCTGGGCCGCCCTGTACTGTCGCGCAGGAAGCAGCGTAAACTAATGGGAACGAATCAACGGATCAGAGGAGACCCTATGAAAGACTATCCCGTCCACTTTGCCCCCCTACCTAACGGCGAAACCCTGGCCTACCGCACCTCTGGGGCGGGACCCACTGTATTGCTCCTTCACGGCAACATGTCCTCGTCTCTCCACTGGGCGACCACTATTGAGGCTCTGGAATCCTCGTTCACCGTGTATGCACCCGACCTTCGCGGTTTCGGTGACTCGACGTACGAAGCGACTTTCGACTCCTTGCTCGACCTTGCCCATGACGTGGAGGCTTTCATGGATGTGGTCGGCATCGGCAAGTGCGCTGTCGCGGGATGGTCAACAGGCGGTGGCGTGGCCCTTGAACTGGCCGCTGACAGGCCAGAACAGGTGACCTCCGTGGTCCTTGTAGACTCTGTCCCGCCCACGGGGTATCCCATTTTCCGCAAGGACGCGCTTGGCCAGCCCATCCCCGGCGACCTCCTCAAGACCAAAGAAGAGATTGCCATCGACCCAGTCCAGGTAGTTCCTGCCTTGACCGCCTATGCCACCGGCAACCGGGAAATCATGAGGGCGATTTGGAATGCCGTCATCTACAACCTCCATGTGCCCCCGGCCGACGACTACGAGAAGTACCTTGACGCCATCATGGCCCAGCGCAACCTCGTGGATGTGGACTATGCCTTGCTGACCTTCAACATGACGGACCAGCCCACGGGTTCGGCGCCCGGTTCGGGACGCCTGGGGCTCGTCACCAGCCCGGTGACCATCCTGCACGGTGTTCAAGACCTCGTCGTGCCGCTCGCCTGGGGCGAAAGCAGTCTTTCCCTTCTGGGTGACCGCGCCACGATGGTGACATTCGCGGACTCCGGGCACTCCCCCATCACCGATGTTCCCGAGGAGTTCTTCGCAGCTCTGATTGAGGGGCTGACCAAGGGCTGACCACTGGGGCGTGTGAGGTTGGCTCGGGGCAGGTTGCTCACGGGCTGAACACCGTTCAAAATGGAAGTAGACTGGGCTCGTGAATCTGTCCCGCGAGTCCATTGTCACGACCGCTATGTCCCTCATGGACACCTACGGTTTGGCCGATGTGACGATGCGTCGCGTCGCGTCCACACTCGGTGTACAACCGGGTGCCTTGTACTACCATGTCGAATCCAAGCAAGCCCTGTTTGCCGCGATGTCCCAAGTCATCCTCGCTGACCTCCCCCCGTTCTCCGGCGGCCATGTGGTGCGTTTGCGCTTGTGGGCTGCCCGTTTGCATTCGCTCCTCCTCGCCCACCACGGGGGCGCCGAACTCGTCTCATCAGTCCTCGCTCTGGGGGATTGGGAGTCCTCGCCGGGAGCGTCCGTCCAGTTGGGGTTGCTCGCCAATGGGTACACGCCCCGAACTGCGAGTGCCGCCGCTCATGGCCTGGTCAATCTCGTCCTTGGACATGCCTTTGACGAGGAGCAACGTATTGCGGCGACTCGACTCGGCCTTGCCCCTCAAATGCCCTCATGGGACTCTGCGGAAATGCTCGATGACGCAGTTGGCCTCTTCGTCGAAGGACTCCTGGCCACTGGTGAGGCCCCCATGGAACCCAGGGCCTAGCCTCGCATGCTCAGTTTGTACATCCAAGGCGCCTCGCTGCTTCATCGATGCCCTGCTTGGGTCAAGATGCTCGTCTTGTGCGTCGGTGGAACCGCTGTGATGTTCGTCACATCCCCTCTCGCTCTGGGGATCACCTTGCTCCTCGTCCTGTGCGGATACGGGCTGGCCCGTGTGCCTCTCGCTCAGGTTTGGCGCATGACCAGAGGCGTCTTGATCTTCGCCCTTCTTGTCTCTGGCCTCCAGTGGATATTCGCGTCTGCCGTGCTCGCAGTGCTTGTCGGGCTGCGAATACTGGTTCTGGTGTGCGCAGCCAACCTCCTCACCTGCACGACGACCACCACTGACCTGGTGTCGGTAGTGGAGAAGGTTGCCTCGCCTCTTGCGAGATTCGGAGTGAATCCCGAACGCATCGGCATCGCCGTGTCCCTCACCCTGCGTTTCATTCCTGTCCTCGCAGAGCAGGGAGCCAAGATTCGGGAGGCACAAGCCGCCCGAGGAGTGCATTCACGCACCGCCTACCTCGTTCCCCTCTTGGTGCGGACTCTCCGCATGGCCGATTCGGTGGGTGAAGCGCTGGAAGTGCGCGGAGTCTAGAGAGCGAACGTGCCCGAGCGAACGTGCCCGAGCGAGGGGGTCCAGAGCGGGGGCCCAGAGCGAAGAATCTGGAGGGGTAAGACCGAAGTGGGCCAGAGAGTGCCGACACGGCAATAGTCCCAAGCCGAAACTAAGGATGCCGCGCCGGTCCGAAATCAGCCATGAACAAAGAAGAGATGGTGTACTCTATTGAACACTGTTCAACACACTGACAATTGGAGCCTTCAGACTCTCGATTCGGGCCCTCACAGGCGAACGATTCGACGTCCACGAGAGCCTCAGACAGGAGAATCATGCGAGCCAAAGACCTTGCCCTCATCGCCCTCTTCGCTGCCCTCACCGCCCTCATGGGGATGAGCCCCGTCATTCCGCTGCCGGTGGTGGGCATCACCATCTCCATCCAAACCTTGGGCATGCTCCTGGCGGGAGGCATCATCGGTTCCAAGCGCGGCGCCCTGTCCCTGCTCCTCTTCATCGTTCTCGTGGCTGTCGGTCTGCCCGTTCTCACCGGCGCACAGGGAGGTTTCGGAAAACTCATCGGTCCGACAGCCGGATTCATCTGGTCTTGGCCGATTGGCGCCTTCCTCGTCGGATTGCTCGTGGAACTGTGGTGGAAGAAGCTCAACTACCTCAGAGCCCTTGTCGCGGCTGTGATCGGGTCAGTCTCGCTCTATGTCTTGGGCCACACCTGGCTGGCCATCTCCACCTCTATGCCTCTGAAGACCGCCCTGTGGTCGTGGGTCGCCTATCTGCCTGGAGATCTCATCAAGTCGGTCGTCGCCGCGGGTGTCATCATCGCAGTGAAGAAGGCGTACCCCCTCATCACACCCAAGGCTCCCAAAGGGCAGGAATCCGCCTAGGCGGTCTGCGCTATTCTGACAGCCTATGATTCACTTCGATTCGGTCACCTTCTCCTATGGCGAGCGGCGTGTCCTCACGGACATCACCCTCGACCTGAATGAGCACCGTATCGGCGTCGTGGGTGGCAACGGTTCGGGCAAGTCCACCTTCGCCCGCCTCATCAACGGTCTGCTCGCCCCCATTTCCGGCGCAGTCATTGTCGATGGTTTGAACACTGTTCACGATCTCAAGAAGGTGCGGACAAAGGTGGGTTTCGTCTTTCAGGACCCCGACCTTCAAATCGTCATGCCCACAGTGGCAGAAGACCTGGCCTTCTCTCTGCGCCCCCTGCGCCTGCCCAAATCAGAAGTCGAATCACAGGTCAGCACCTGGTTGGACGCTTACGGACTAGCCGACCACCGCGACCATCCTGCCCATCTGCTCTCAGGCGGGCAGAAACAGTTGCTCGCCATCGCAGCCATCCTCATCATGAAGCCTCAAATCGTGGTTTTCGACGAACCAACGACTCTGCTCGACCTGAGAAACAAGCGTCGCATCATGAACGTCGTGGACAGCCTCGAACAGCAGGCCATCGTCGTGACCCACGACCTGGAGTTTCTCAATGGATTCGACCGAGTGCTCGTTCTCGACCAAGGCAGGGTGGTCGCTGACGACTCCCCCGCCCCGGCCCTTGACGCATACAAGCGATTGAGCCGAGAGGAACGAAGCTCGCTTCGTGACCGAGGCGATTGAGACTTGTTGCGGGCGTTAGCCCAAGTACGAGCGATTGAGCCGAGAGGAACGAAGCTCGCTTCGTGACCAAGGCGATTGAGACTTGTTGCGGGCGCGAAAGCGCCGAACATCGAAGACTCTGTGAAAACTAGTCGGCCTGCCGCCTAGGGCTCAGTAGATGGCTTCGCCGTGCGCCCTGCGCGTGCGCAAATCGTCCACCGCTTCGGCCAGAATCTCCTTGGCCTCAGCCTCCGTACGACGTTCCTTCACATAGGCCAGATGGGTCTTGTAGGGAAGGATGTGCGGCGGCGGCGGCGGGTTTTCCTGGTCAGTGTTCGCCGGCAAACCGCAGCGAGGGCAATCCCACTCAGGGGGGTACACCGCGTCCACGGCGAACGCCTGGCGGGTCTCGTGCCCATTCGAGCACCAATACGACACGTACACCCTGGGCGCAGAATCCCCGCGCTCCGCTTCACCCATTGGTCCCGCACCCACGCGCGACCCACGGATAGCACTACCCACAGCCATACAAACTCACTTTCTCCGACACCCTGAAGGGTACGCGGAAGCACAAATCAGGCAGCAACCGGAGCCACGCGCCACAGCAGAAGCAGCGCCACGATGCAGGCCAGCCACACACCGCCCACAACGACGGTGATGCGATCAAGGTTGCGCTCAGCGATGGAAGACCCACCGAAAGCAGTCGACATGCCGCCGCCGAACAGGTCAGACATCCCGCCACCACGGCTCTTATGAACCAGAATGGCCAACGTCAGCAACAGCGACGTGATGATGAGGATGATCGACAGGGCGATGACGGGCGCGGTCAAGGCCGTCGTAGTCGTCTGCAAGAAAGTCACGCCGTACATTGTATCCCATCAATCCAGGCGAGCACGAATGCGACCTCCCAGAACGGCACAGGGCCCCCGGACACACTGCCGGGGGCCCTGTGCGTGACGCCGTGTGGCGCCTTACCTCGCGTAATACGTGACGATACGAGCGAATTCAGCGGGGTCCAGAGCGGCCCCCCCAACCAGCGCACCATCCACATCCGGCTGGGCCATGATGTCGACGACGTTGGACGACTTGACCGACCCGCCGTACTGAATGCGCACCTTGGCGGCCGCATCGGCTCCGAGGAGTTCGGACACGCGCACACGGATGGCTCCACAGACCTCTTGCGCGTCCGCCGGTGTGGCGACTTCGCCTGTGCCAATGGCCCAGACAGGTTCGTACGCGATGACCAGCGCACCGACCTGCTCGGCGGTCAGCCCAGCCAAGACGCCGTCGATCTGCGCCAGAACGAAGGGCACATGCGTCCCCTCGCGGCGAATCTCCAGCTTCTCACCCACGCAAATGATCGGTGTCATGCCGTATTCGATGACTTTCTTCGCCTTGGCGTTGATGATCTCGTCGGTCTCACCGTGGTACTCGCGGCGCTCGGAATGACCCACAGTCACATAGGCGCACGACAGTTTGGCGAGCATTTGCGCGTCAACCTCACCGGTGTACGCACCAGCGTCATGAACCGACACGTCCTGCGCGCCATAGGCGATGGGCAGCTTGTCGCCCTCGATCAGGAGTTGGACAGTGCGGATATCAGTGAAGGGGACGATGACCGCAGCCTCGGCCTTCTCCTTGTCATAGTGGTAATCGGCCAGGCTCCACGCGAGCTTCTGCACGACTCCAGTCGCCTCGACATGGTCGAGGTTCATCTTCCAATTGCCAGCCAATAAGGGCAAACGCGCCATTTCAGTCCTCCTCAAGAACAGCGATACCGGGCAAGGTCTTGCCTTCAAGATACTCCAGGGAAGCGCCGCCGCCGGTGGAGATATGTCCGAAGGAAGAATCATCGAATCCGAAAGCGCGCACAGCGGCAGCAGAATCTCCGCCACCCACCACACTGAACGCATCCGATTCGGCCAAAGCAGCCGCGACCGCCTTCGTGCCCTCGGCGAGAGAGGCGATTTCGGAGATGCCCATGGGGCCGTTCCAGAATGCCGTCTTGGCGCCCAGAATCTCAGCAGCGAAAATCTCAGCAGACTTCGGCCCGATGTCGGCGCCCTCCCAATCAGCGGGAATCGCGTCGGCGTCGACGATCTTCACCTCACCGGTGTACGTCTGAGCGGCGAAGTCAACCTGGTCGGGGTCGGCTGTGCGCACATCCACAGGCAACAGAATCTTCTTGCCCGCAGCCTCAGCCTGCTTCAGGTATTCACCACATACCTCCACCTTGGTCTCGTCCAGGAGCGACTTCCCGACCTCATAGCCTTGGGCCCTGAGGAAGGTGTACGCCATGCCGCCGCCGATGATGAGGGTGTCGGCGACCTGGAGCAGATTGTCGATGACGGCCAGTTTGTCGGCCACCTTGGCGCCGCCGAGGACGACCACGTAAGGACGCTCCGGGGAGACGGTGAGCTTCTTCAGCACACCGACTTCCTTCTCGACCAGGTACCCGGCGTACGCGGGCAACAACTTGGCCACGTCGTACACGGAGGCCTGCTTGCGGTGGACCACGCCGAAACCTTCGGACACGAAGAGGTCGCCCAGCGCCGCGTACTTCGCAGCCAACGCCTCACGGTCTGCCTCGACCTTGGATTCTTCGCCGGGCTCGTAGCGCACATTCTCCAACATGGCGACCTGGCCATCGCTGAGAGCGGCGACTGTGGCTTGGGCAGATTCGCCGACCACATCAGCAGCCAAAGCGACGTCGAGACCGAGCAGTTCCGACAAGCGCTTGGCTGCGGGCGCCAGAGAATACTTGGGGTTGACTTCGCCATTCGGACGGCCCAAGTGCGCCATGAGGACGAGCGAGGCGTTCTTGGCCAAGAGAGCCTTCAAGGTGGGGAGGGCGGCGCGGATACGACCGTCGTCCGTGATGACGTCGCCTTTGAGGGGGACGTTGAAATCGACTCGAATGAGGACCCGCTTGCCAGCGAGATCACCGAGTTCGTCGATTGACTTCATAATTATTGTTGCTTTCCAAAGAGAGGGATGGGTGGATAGAGACTGGAACCTGCTCGGCGTCGATGACGACCAGATGACGACGGGGTGAGCCCTCCGAAAAGGAACTCACCCCGGCATCGAATATGTGGCTCAGAGTTGGCGGCCGACGAACGCGGTCAGGTCAACCAGACGGTTGGAGTAACCCCACTCGTTGTCATACCAAGAGACGACCTTGACCTGGTTGCCGATGACCTTGGTCAGGCCAGAGTCAAAGATGGAGGACAGCGGATAGGTCTCAATGTCCTTCGACACGATCTCGTCCTCGGTGTACTCCAGAATGCCCTTGAGGGGACCCTCAGCGGCAGCCTTGACGATGGCGTTGATTTCCTCGACGGAGGTCTCACGAGGAGCCTCGAAGGTGAGGTCGGTCACGGAGCCGGTCGGCACGGGAACGCGCAGTGCGTAACCATCCAGCTTGCCCTTCAGTTCCGGCAACACCAGTGCGACGGCCTTGGCAGCGCCTGTGGTGGTGGGGACGATGTTGAGAGCGGCGGCACGAGCGCGACGCAGGTCCTTGTGGGGAGCGTCTTGCAGGTTCTGGTCCTGTGTGTAAGCGTGGATCGTGGTCATCAGGCCCTTGACGATTCCGATGCCGTCATTGAGAGCCTTGGCCAAAGGAGCAAGGCAGTTTGTCGTGCAGGAAGCATTGGAAATGATGTTGTGCTTCGCGGGGTCGTACTGGGTCTCGTTGACGCCCATGACAATCGTGATGTCTTCGTTCTTCGCGGGAGCAGAGATGAGGACTTTCTTGGCGCCAGCACTGATGTGCGCGGCAGCCTTAGTGGCATCGGTGAAGAAACCGGTGGACTCGATCACGATGTCGGCGCCCAGCTCTGCCCAGGGCAGCTTCGACGGGTCTTTTTCAGCCAAGACGCGGAAGGTGTTGTCGCCAACGGTGATGGACGTGTCGTCATAGGACACCGGAAGGCCCAGGCGGCCAAGGACCGAGTCGTACTTGATCAGATGCGAGAGGGTCTTGTTGTCCGTCAAGTCAGTGACGCCCACAACCT
>JAISJO010000001.1 GCA_031261485.1 Propionibacteriaceae bacterium
GCCCTACTTTTCCACCGACACTGTCGCTGCACAACGAGCCCTGGAGGTGGATTGCGAGGTCATTCTTATGGGCAAGCAGGGCACCGACGGGGTGTACGACGCCGACCCCAACAAGAACCCCAACGCCCGGATGTTCACCGACCTCACCTACGACGAGTTCCTGGCCCGCAACCTGAAAGTCGCCGACGCGACGGCAGTGGCCATGGCCAGGGACAATCACATGCCCATGGTCTTCTTCAATCTCGACACCCCTGGCAACATCATCCGCGTCACGTCGGGTGAACCCCTCGGAACCTTCGTCCACACATAGGCAACCACTGAACAGTCAGCAGTTCCCTCATACCTAAACACCATCCCACAAGGAGAAACATATGATATCCGACATCTTGGCCCAGACCGAGCACAACATGAGCAAGACGGTGGAAGTCTCCAAGGAGGAGTTCGCCACCATCCGTACAGGCCGGGCACACCCCGCCATGTTCGCCAAAATCACCGCCGACTATTACGGCCAGGCCACCCCGATTCAGCAACTGGCAACTTTCCAGTCGCCCGAGGCGCGCACCCTCATCATCACCCCCTACGACCAGAGCTCGCTCAAAGCCATTGAGAAGGCCATTCGAGATTCCGACCTGGGAGTGAACCCGAGCAACGACGGGCATTCCATTCGCGTGGTCCTGCCCACATTGACGGAGGAGCGTCGCAAGGAGTACACCAAACTCGCCCGGTCCAAGGCCGAGGAAGGGCGTGTGGCTATACGTAATGCTCGTCGTCATGCTGTGGACGCCGTGAAGAAGCTGGAGAAGGACAAGGAGATCGGCGAAGACGACGTGAAGCGTACAGAAAAGAAGCTGGACGACATCACGAAGAAGCACATCGACGCCGTTGACGACCTGCTCAAGCGCAAGGAAGCCGAACTCCTGGAAGTCTGATGAGCGATTCTGACAAACCCGTGGACCCGGCTCAGGGGGAGCCGTGGCCGCTGGAAAACCCTGATCCCTCCGACAAAGTCCATGACCGTCATCATGAGCATCCCCATGATCACCATGAGCATCCCCACGATGACCACCCCCACTCCCCTGCGGAAGTGGCCAAGGTCCTCGAGCAACACCTTGACGAGGTCTCCCAGCACGCCAAAGAATTGGGGGACGAAATCAACCGCAAGGCGGGGCGCAACCTCCTTGCTTCTATCGTTGTCGGTGCCGTCCTTCTGGCAGCCCTGGGCTCATCGCTGTTCTTCTTCCCGTGGGCATTCGTGGCCATCATCGGCGTCGGCCTGGTCATCGCGGAAGTGGAAGTCGCCCGCGCAATCAAAGGCGCGCGCGGGTGGAAGGTCACCTTCGTCCCGCTCGTCATCGGCTCGGTGGCCCTGCTCTGCGGCGCATACGGCATTCAGCAATGGGGATTCATGGACGCGAACCTGTGGGTCCTGGGTTGCCTTGGACTGACAACGCTCGCTGTCCTACTCGTGAGGATGCTGGGCCCGATTGAGGGGTACGTCGCCGACGTGGCTTCCTCCCTCTTCCTGCTCGCCTATCTGCCCCTGCTTGGCTCTGCGGTCATGTTCATTCTGGCTTCTCCCGAGGGTTCCGACAAGATCGTTGTCTTCATTGCGACCATCGCCGCTTCGGACACGGGCGGATACTTGATGGGCTTGGCCTTGGGCAAACACAAGATGGCTCCACGGCTGAGTCCCAAGAAGAGCTGGGAGGGGATGGCTGGCTCGTTCATTCTGGCTGGGGTCGCCGCAATTCTCATGGTCGTGCTGTGGCTGAACGAGCCCTGGTGGAAGGCTCTGATTCTTGCATTTTCCCTTGTCATCATAGGAACTGTCGGGGACTTGGTGGAGTCGATCATCAAACGCGACCTCGGAATCAAGGACATGGGCTCGATCCTGCCCGGCCATGGCGGGGTCATGGACCGCGTGGACTCTTACCTCGTGGCGGCTTTCCCCGCCTGGATACTCATGGCCTGGCTGTTCCCGCATGTCTGAGCCCATGTCGCAACCCATTCAAGACCAAACTGACGCGGCGCTCATCGAGGGCTTGACCACCCCCAGTCCTCGCCAGCGCCGGGCCAAACCTCCCCTGCACTGGGCCGATGCGTCCGAGGAGGAGCGAGCCACAATCATTGCCGAATTGGGGCTTCCGAAGTTCCGCCTAGGCCAGGTGAACGGTCATTACTTCTCTCGGTACGAGGCTGACCCGGCCTCGTGGTCGGACCTGCCCCTGACTGCCCGCGACGCTCTCTGTGCCTGGTTCCCCACCCTCCAAGATTTGGTAACGAATGTCAGCGCCGACCGAGGGACGACGATCAAATCCCTATATCGGATGTTCGATGGGGTTCTGGTCGAATGCGTGGTGATGAGATACGGACTTCGCCACGACCTCACGCCCGGAAAGAACGGCATCCGGTCGACCCTGTGCGTGTCTTCCCAAGCCGGATGCGGTATCGGATGTCCCTTTTGCGCCACTGGCCAAGCGGGGCTGACACGCAATTTGTCAGGCGGTGAGATCACTGAGCAGATACGATTGGCAGCCGCTCTCCTAGAAGGCGGAAATGTTCCTGGTGGTCCCGGGCGACTGAACAATATCGTGTACATGGGCATGGGCGAGCCACTCGCCAACTATGACGCAGTGATGGGCTCCGTGAGGGCAGCCGTCGAAGGTTTCGGCATCTCCGCGCGGGGAATCACCGTCTCCACTTCGGGGCTAGTCCCCCGCATCGCCGACTTGGCCCGCGAAGGACTCCCCCTCACCCTGGCTGTCTCCCTGCACGCCCCTGACAATGAGTTACGCGACGAGTTGGTCCCCATCAACCGTCGCTGGCCCGTGGGACAGGTCCTGGACGCGGCACGGGCCTATTTCGAGGTAACCGGGCGGCGGGTCTCCATTGAGTACGCCCTCATGCGCGACATCAACGACCAAGCCGAACGGGCCATCATGCTGGGTCGAGAACTGAACTCCCGAGGTAGGGGCTGGGTCCACGTCAACCTCATACCCCTCAACCCCACGCCGGGGTCCAAGTGGACCGCCTCTCGTCGGGCGGATGAAGCCGAGTTTGTACGCCGGTTGGAGCTTGCCCGCGTTCCCGTCACCATCCGCGACACACGCGGGTCTGATATTGATGGGGCGTGTGGGCAGTTGGCGGCCCGACACTCGGAAAGCTGACCAGGCGCCCACCTGGCCAACTTTGGCCTTCCCCGCCAGATTTCGAGGGCACGACACGGAGTTGGTACAAAGTTCGCCCATTTCAGGGCCGCTTTTGGACTGACTTTGATCCAACTTCGTCGGGTACGAGCAAACTTGCACGGAGATGGCCAAAGTTGGCCACCGGGACTCGCGCGTGCGGTCTGCTTGCTCGACGGTGGGGCTTCCTGCGCTGTCGCTCTCGTAACCTGGTACACGGGAAGTCAGTCGCACAATCCATGTGCCCGTGGAAGAATGTACCCGTGCGCAATGTCATCATCCTAGGGTCCACTGGGTCCATCGGAACTCAAGCCCTTGATGTGACCTCTCGGCATCGAGACACATTCCGCGTCGTGGGGTTGTCGGCTGGTGGGTCGCACATCGACTTGCTGGCGGACCAGATCGCAGCAAGCGGAGCAACAATGGCCGCTGTCCCCTCTCAAGACGCGGCCGACAAGCTGGAACAGGGTCTCGCCGCACGGCAAGTGTCGGGAGTGGAGATTCTTGCTGGGGACACCAGCGGCACTGCGGGCATCAACTCTGGCACGGGCACCGATCCTTCCGCCCTTCTAGCTGGGCGTGGCGCCGACGTTGTGCTCAATGGCATCACCGGGTATGCGGGACTGGAGTCCACCCTTGCGGTTCTCAAGTCCGGGTCCATCCTCGCGCTGGCCAACAAGGAATCCCTGGTGGCGGGCGGTCGCCTTGTCATGGATGCTGCCGCCCCCGGCCAGATTGTCCCCGTGGATTCTGAGCATTCCGCCTTCGCCCAGTGCTTGCGGTCGGGCCAGCTCGCCGAAGTTGAGCGCCTCATTCTCACCGCGTCCGGAGGACCTTTCCGAGGACGTACCCGCGACGACCTGCGCAATGTCACTGTCGAACAAGCTCTCGCACACCCCACCTGGGCCATGGGACGGGTGGTCACCATCAACTCATCCACCCTAGTCAACAAGGGGTTGGAACTGATCGAAGCCGCTCTGCTCTTCGGTATCGACTGGGACCGTATCACCGTCGTCGTACACCCGCAATCCATGATTCATTCCATGGTCGAGTTCCGTGACGGCTCGACCATCGCGCAGGCCTCGCCTCCCGACATGCGCCTGCCCATCGCCCTCGGCCTGTCCTGGCCTGACCGATTGGGCGATGTGGCCAGCCCTGTTGATTGGACGAGGGCGAACACATGGACCTTCGAACCTCTGGACGACCAGACTTTCCCAGCCGTGGAGTTGGCCCGCCGCGCCGGAAGCATCGGCGCCACCGCGCCTGCCGTTCTCAATGCGGCCAACGAGGTGTGCGTGGACGCCTTCTGCGAATCGCGCTTGGGTTTCCTGGGTATCGTGGACACCGTGGAAAAGGTCGTGAACGAGCATGTACGTGGTCTCGTTGCCGACGCCAGGGTCGATACCGAATCCTCTGCGCATCCTGGCCCCGCTAGCGCCGCAGGCTTTACCCTTGACTCCATCCGCGCCGCAGACGCCTGGGCACGCAACCGCGCCACACAACTCATCGCCGAATCGCCATGTCTAGAGGAGGACAAATGAGCCTTGCTCTTGACATCATCTTTGGCGTCATCTTTTTCGCCCTGATTCTCGTCTCCGTCGGACTGCATGAATTGGGCCATTTCATCCCCGCCAAACTGTTCCATGTCAAGGTGCTGCAGTTCTTCATCGGTTTCGGCAAGAACATTTGGAAGACCCAGCGCGGCGAGACGGAGTACGGCGTCAAGATGATTCCGCTGGGTGGGTACGTGCGCCTGCTCGGGTCGTACCCACCGTACAAAGAAGGCAAGAACACCAGGCTGAAGCGTCTGGCGGACACCGCTCGCGCAATCGAATGGGAAGACATCACCGACGAGGATGTGGCTTCGGGAAGGCTCGTTTACCAACAACCGGTGTGGAAGCGCATCGTCATCATGGCCTCCGGAGTGATGATGAATCTACTGCTCGCCTTCGGTCTTTTCCTCGGAGTCAACCTCGGATGGGGAGTCGCACAAGAATCCACACAAATTGCCTCTGTCGGCCAGTGCGTGGACCCACAAGCCGCGCAGTGCGTTCCGACGCCTGCGGCGGCCATGGGACTCCAAGTGGGCGATGTCATCGTGGCGTTCAACGGGGTTGAATACAATTCGTGGGCGAGTTTGGTGGCCGCGGTGCAGAGCAACGGGGCGAACCCTGTACAGGTGAGCGTCCTGCGCGACGGCGTGCGGATGGAATTGCCCCAGGTGCCTGGTGTGACTGGTCCGGCCCTCGACCCTAACGACCCCACGTCGACCATCCAGGTAGGCAAGTTGGGCATGAGTTCTGCTTACGTGCGAGTCAAAGTGGGTCCTGTCGGGACTCTGGGCCAGATGTGGGAAATGGTGACACTGTCGGTGAAAGCCCTTGTCATGCTGCCTGTGTCGGCTGTCACCACCGTCATCGACATGGTGACAGGCCAACCGCGAGACATCGAGGGACCCATCTCCATCGTGGGCGCGTCGGTCATCGCTGGCCAGATCGCCGGAGCCGATGGCGTGTCTGTCGGCGCCAAGGTTTCGGTTTATTTGTATCTCCTCGGCTCCCTCAACCTCTTCGTCGGCGTGATGAACCTCATTCCTCTCATGCCCTTCGACGGAGGCCAGGTCGCGTCGGGAATCTACGAGGCCATCCGGCGAGCGTGGGCCAAACTGCGAGGTCGCCCAGATCCTGGCCCGGCCGATGTGGCCAAACTCCTGCCCGTGACGTACGTCGTGGGAGGTCTGTTCCTCATCATCGGCGTCATCCTCATCATCGCTGATATCGTCAGCCCTGTCTCCCTATTCTGAGAAGGTGAAATGAGCATCAATCTAGGAATGCCTGCTCTCCCCGACCCGGTTCTGGCCAAGCGCGCACCCACGCGGAAGGTCAAGTTGGGCAAGATATGGGTCGGTGGCGACGCGCCGATCACTGTACAAACGATGACCACGACACCCACCCATGACGTGGACGCCACCCTCCAGCAGATCGCAGAAGTCAACGCTGCTGGGTGTGACATTGTTCGTGTCGCTGTGCCTCGACAGGAGGACGCTGAGGCGTTGGCCGCCCTCGTCTCGCACTCCCCGCTGCCGGTCATCGCGGACATCCACTTTCAGCCGAAGTACGTTTTCGCTGCCATCGAGGCCGGCTGTGCGGGTGTACGGGTCAATCCTGGCAATATCAAGGCGTTCGACGACCAAGTGAAGGAAATCGCACGGGCGGCAACTGACAACGGCGCAAGCCTACGCATCGGTATCAATGCGGGGTCCTTGGATGCTCGACTACTAGCGAAATACGGTAGGGCGACCCCCGAAGCTCTCGTGGAATCGGCTCTGAATGAGGCTCGCTTGTTCGAGGAAGTCGGGTTCTACGACTTCGCCATCTCGGTCAAACACCACGACGTCATCACCACTGTTCAGGCGTATCGCCTCTTGTCACAGGCCTGTTCGTACCCCTTGCATCTCGGGGTGACCGAGGCCGGGCCGACCATGCAGGGCACAGTGAAGTCATCGGCGGCGTTCGCCATCTTGCTGGGTGAAGGCATCGGTGACACCATTCGTGTCTCCTTGTCCGCGCCACCAGTCGAAGAGGTCAAGGTGGGGACCAAGCTATTGGAGGCGCTGCATCTGCGTCCGAGGACTTTGGAAATCATCTCTTGTCCGACGTGTGGGCGTTGTCAGGTCGATGTGTACACCTTGGCCGACCAAGTGACCGAGGGTTTGAAGGACTTCACCGTACCCTTGCGCGTTGCCGTCATGGGGTGCGTCGTGAACGGGCCCGGCGAGGCGCGCGAGGCGGATCTGGGTGTCGCGTCTGGCAATGGCAAGGGACAAATCTTCGTCCATGGTGAGGTCATTCAGACTGTGCCGGAAGCCGACATTGTGCCCACTCTTCTGGCCCATGCCGAGCGTATCGCAGCGCAAATGGAAGCAGAAGGCTCGCCCGAGGTAACAGTTATCTGAGATGGGCGAGCTACGGGGACTGACACACGCCGACGGAGGCGAGATTCGGCGCGTGCTGGCGCTTCGCCCTCTGACAAATATCCATGTCGCTTCCCGTGTGGAGAAGTTCGGAGTCGACGGCATCGGCAATCCCCTGCTCGGCTGGTACGAGGGGCGACACTTGCTCTCAATGTATTCGGATGGCCACACCCTGCAGCCCGTCAGCGCTTGTCAGGAGGCCACTGACGCTTTCGCTAGACGTGCGGGACATCGCAAAGCAACCTCTATCACGGGAGCTCGGGACGAGACCGTGGCGCTGTGGAAGAGACTGTGCGAAGAGTCCTTTCCGCAATGGGCGAGCCCTCGGGAGGTCAGGGATTGCCAGTACATCATGAAGCTGGATGGCCCGGCGCACATTGTGGCAGACCCGCGCGTGACCGCTCTTGGCACGCGGTACCTGGACCCTTACTTCGAGGCAGCACGTGCGATGTACGCCGAGGAGGTGGGGATCGCGCCCTACGATGTACAGGCGTATCGCGGGCACGTCGCAGGGCTGATGATGCGGGGCATGACCTACGGCCTACTCGACAACGACCGAGTCGCGTTCAAAGTGGACGTCGTGGCCGATGCGAGCGGCGTGGCCCAAATCGGTGGCGTGTGGTTGCGCCCCGAGTTTCGCGGCCGAGGTCTTTCCGCGCCCCTCCTGGCTGGTGTGGCCAATGACCTGCTGACAAGGTGGAATACCGTCACCCTGTACGTGAACAACTACAACACCCCCGCCATAGCCTCGTACACAAGAATCGGGTTCAGCACGGTTGATGAGTGCGCCACGGTCTTGTATTAGGGCAGGAGGATTCACGCGGCGATGGCCAACTCCCGGTCCAATGCCTCTCGAATAATCGCGGAGCGGCTCTTGTTCCTCCTAGCCGCCAACTCGTCGAGTTGTTGGCGTTGAGCAGGCAAGATTCTGACAGTAATGGACTCTCCTGGCTCATCGCCGAGTTGCAGAGGGCGACCTCGTGTTGGCATGGCTCGCAGTTCTTCCAGTGTCCACCCTTGTTCGAACCTGTCCGCCAATGCCTCAAGTTCGGCGGCTTCTTCCGGCGTAGCCGGAACGTATTCTTGGTTGCTCATCATGATTCCTCTAGCTAACCTTCACGACTGTCGGATTGTCAGCCACTATGCAGAAGTCCTCCGGTTCAATCTGGTGACGCAAGGCAGAACCAAACCATCTCCCGCGATTATCGTATCGCATAAATCATGTCTCGCCTAGCTCCAGAGAATCCTCTGCCAACTACAGTGGTTCATGAGATTCTAGCGCCCACCGCGCAGGCGAGGTCTGCTATCTCCCCTTGTCACATCGTGATTGAAGGAAATACAGATTGGCAATTTCTGGTAGAATAGATGCCATGCGGCCACTCAACCAGAAATGGGTTGGGGCCTTGCCGATTTTCTCCGGAAGCGCCCCCTGTGGGCCGTTCCGGCCCACAGTCTCTCAGTTTTCGCATCGTCTCCACCGGGTATTCCCCCAAGCCAGTGCCCATTTCTGAGCACTGGCCAAGTCTACTGGGGGAAATAAGAACTGATTCCCAGCAGGTGGCGCGTGTGATGAGGTCGGCAAGCAAGTCTACTGGGGGAAATAAGAACTGATTCCCAGCTGGGATGGGGTGGATGTTAGTGATGGGGGCAAGAGTAATGGGGGAATTAAGAACTGTTTCCCGCCAGCGAATAATG
>JAISJO010000043.1 GCA_031261485.1 Propionibacteriaceae bacterium
CTGCCCAATTCCAGGTCCAGAGCTTCGTTGGCCGCTGGGGGCCCCAACCGCGACCCGGCAAGCAACATGGCCTGTGGTTTCATCTGTCTCAGCCGGTGTACGACCCTCACGCTCTGATCGACGTACGTCCCCATTTCGGCGATCATGACGACCAGATCGAGTGCTGCCCCGCGTTCCATCACAGAGTAAATCAGGTCGGCGTTGGCGGAGTCCTGCAGGTCGGAGACAAGGATGGCGAGCATCGACGTCGTGCCACCGCTGATGGCCCGAGCGGACAGATTGGGGTGGTAATCCAGGTCGGCGGACGCCTGACGCACCCGCTCCCGCACAGCGTCAGCCACATAGGCGAAGTCGGGATCGAGGGCGCGGGAAGCTGTCGACAGCGACACGCCTGCTCGGTCGGCCACCTCTCTCAGCGTCGCGGGACGGCTGCGCGTCGACGCCTGCGGACGGTTTTGGCTCACAAGGGCAATTCTGCCACGCCGAGGCACTGACCTGCTGACCCATTGTGTACGCTACCTAGGGAAGTGCTGACCAATCATTCACTGTTGGGAGAAAGGAGATTCGGATGGCCCGTCACCGCAGTGCCACGCTGGAGGATATCGCTCGCGTCGCTGGCGTGTCCCCGGCGACTGTCTCCAGAGCGCTCAACGGCTCTGACAAGCCCGTCTCCGCACAATTACGGTTGCGTATCACCGCCGTGGCCGATTCGCTGGGATACGTCTCCAACCGGGCCGCCGCGGCTCTGCGGGGACGACGCACGGCCGTGTTCATCCTCATCCCCGACCCCCGCGAACCCATCATCGCTCAGGCCGCAGGTGTGGAAATCGCTGCTCGTGAGCGGGGCGTCTTGGCCAGCGCCGTCGCCATCGGCACAGGCGCGGCAGCGCATATCAAAGCCATCCAAACACTGAGCAACCTGCGTCCGCGAGCCCTCATCGTCAACTACCACGAGTCGGAATCTGTCACAGTCTTGCCGCACCTGAGCAGGTACGTCGCCGATGGAGGACGGGTCGTCACCATGGGACGAAACGATGGAAACTTCCCTTCCATCCTGTACCACGATGTGGAATCAGGCAGGCTCATGGGCGAGCATCTGGCGAGTTTGGGACGTTCGTCATGGGCGATCGTCACCTCGCGCCATCCCGCTTTGTCCGACCGCATGACCGGAGCCATCGAAGCGATGCACGACCACGGGCTGCCCCCGCCAGTGGCGATTGAGACCTTGGAGGGGCAATCTCGGGACCTGGCGCGGACGGCGATACGCAGAATCTGGGAATCAGGCGAGCGGCCCGGCATCGTGTACGCCACCAACGACACCCTGGCTGTCGGAGTCATGGATGAGTTGCGCAACCTTGGAGTCCGCGTGCCCGAGGATGTCGCCGTCGCCGGGAATGACGACATCCCCATCGCTCGCGACCTCACCCCAAGCCTGACCACCATCGCCCTGGACTTCCTCACAGCCGGTCGCCTGGCTCTTGACTTGGCCCTCAGCGAGGAGGACCCCGCTAATGTCAGCCTGCCCGGACACTTGGTCGTACGCGAATCCACTCGGGTTGTTTGACATCTTGTAACATTGGTTATTGTTGTCCCAGCGAGACTTTACCCGACACTCGTGCCCGACACTTGTAGCGTTCGGATTGTGTCGGCCTGCTTCACGAGGACGCGGCGAACCCTTCCACAATCGCGGCGAACAGCCCTACGAGTTGTACTTCTGCTGAGCGGCTTCCAGGCCGGAAGTAATGAGGGTTTCCACGGCATCGGCGGCAAGGGATACCATGTCGGCCAGTTTCTGCTTGTCAGAGGCGGAAAAGTTGGTGAGTACCCAGTCGGTGACGTCCATACGGCCCGTGGGACGCCCGATGCCAATGCGGACGCGGTAATAGTCGCCTGTGCCGATGATGCCCCTGATGGAGCGCAGACCGTTATGGCCGTTGTCCCCGCCGCCGAGTTTGGAGCGCAGGGTGCCGAAGTCGATGTCCAGTTCGTCGTGAATGACGATGAGGTGGTCCGGTTTGACCTTGAGGTTGCCCAAGAGATTGCGCACCGGCACGCCGGACTCGTTCATGTACGTCTTGGTCGTCGCTAAGACGACACGCTCGGCATCAGCAGAAGGCACACCAATGCCGCTGGGCGACACACGTACCTCGGCCATGTCGGCCTTGAGCATACGGTGTGCCTTCCAGGACGAGTGCCCGCGACGAGCCAGAGCTTCGGCGGTCATCTTGCCGACGTTGTGCCGGTTGAAAGCGTAAGTTGGGCCCGGATTGCCGAGCCCAACCACGAGCCAAGTGGCCAAGGCTTACTCCTCGGGCTCTTCCTCGGACTCCTCTTCGACCTCTTCGATGGTGATCTCGCCCATGTCCTTCGCCTGCGGCGTCTGGACGGACAAGATGACGTCGTCGGGATCGCCCAGGTAAACCGAACCCTCGGGCAGAGGCAGGTCGCGGCCACGCACTTCGTCGCCAACCTCGAAAGCGTCCACAGAAATCTCAATGTGGGCGGGAATGTTGGTTGCTTCGGCCTCGAGTGTCAGCGTGGACTTGTCAACGATGAGCACGCCTTCGCTCTTGAGTTCGCCCACGATGAGCAGCGGCACCTCGACGTGGACCTTCTCGCCACGACGCACGATGATGAGGTCGACATGCTTGATGGTGTCACGGACAGGGTCGCGCTGAATCGCCTTGGGCAAAGCGAGTTGGGGCTTGTCACCTTGTACTTCGATGTTGAGCAGAGCGTTAGCTGTGCGCAGGGCGAGTGCCGTGGCGTGTGCCGGAAGGGCCAGGTGGACCGATTCGGTGCCATGCCCGTACAGGACTGCGGGAATGAGGTTTTCGCGGCGAAGCCGACGCGATGCGCCCTTGCCGAACTCCTCGCGCTTGACCGCTTCGATAGTGATTTCTGCCATGTGTCTCTCCTTGTCAGTACAGCCAGACAAGGGACACGTCGATTACGGGATTACTCCCCTCGCCGGGCAACCACACGATTCTACCGTCCAGAACCCCTGCGCCCAAACGCGGAGGGCAGATACAGGGAACTGCATCCCAAAACCGTCTATCTCACTGGACAATATTGGCCGCAGCGGTGCTTTCGTCCAATACGTTGGACAAAAGCACGGAGATTCTCACCTAGGCGAACATTATCTGAAGAGATACATGAGTCGGCACAGCCTGCAAGACTCTGCGAGATGCTCCCCAATGGTCACGTACGATGTGGGATATGCAGGTAACCCGCTGGGACGCACTGATTGATCGCACCCGACACGATGATTTGTTGTTCTATTCACTGACTCCCGAGTTTCTGCAGGTTCAGCGGCAGATCAAGCAAGCAATCGCCGCCACAGTCTGGCCCCCTGACTCGTCTTCTTTCACTATCTACCCAGAGAGCGGGAAAAGACGCGGAGAAGGCAACGGGATGAAACCAATAAAGGAAGGTTTTGTGTCGGCCCTAGCTGGCATGGGTTGGAGACTCGAAGTGCGCGCTCCTGCGAGAACCTCCTTCGAGGATGGGACGAAAGGCTCTAGGCCGGGTGCCTTCGATTGCCACTATTCGTTCCCCGACGCAGCGTCGAAGCCGTTTGTAGTGGAATGGGAGACTGGCAATATCTCGTCCAGCCATCGCGCAATCAACCGAATGGCTTTGGGGATACTGTCCAACTACATTTCTGGAGGAGTCCTCGTTGTGCCCTCGCGCGAGCTGGCGCAGTTCTTGACTGATCGCGTCGGAAATCAGCCCGAACTCGAGCCCTACTATCAGCTATGGAAAGAATGGACACTGGCAGAAGACGCCTATCTCGGCATTGTCACTGTTGAGCACGACCAAACATCAATGAACGTCCCTCGGATTCCGAAAGGGAACGACGGTCGAGCACTCAATTAGCCCTTGCTCCACCAAAATCGACGAAGAGAACTTCCTGATTGCTGCCACGTCGTGGGAGTCTCACGCGATGAGGGCCCTTGCCAGCATCGCCTCTTGATGGTCCGTCGACAGTATGCTCCTGTCCTGTCAATCGACTGATGATCGGCTCCACATCCCCCATCTCGACCCCCGTCCAGTGTCTGTGCATCCTCTCAGACACCGCATATGTGGTTCCGCTTCCGCCAAAGGGATCGAGGACCCGGTCGCCCTCCTGGCTAGCAATCGTGAGAACTCTCTCCAACAACTTCTCGCTCAACTCGTTGGCTGACCTGTTCTTCGTCGTTCTGTGACGCACCGGCGGAATGTCATTCCACACATCCGTTAGGTTGAGTCCTTCAGGATTCAGCTTGTCTCTGTGCCCGCCATAGTCTTTGAGATCTCCCCCGCAGTGTCGGCAGACCGGGATCGGCACTCTTGGCCTTGTAAAAGAACGGGGCTTCCCCTTGGTGAAGTACAGCATCGAGTAGTGACTTGGGTAGAGACGCCCAGGTATGGGTAGGCCAAACTTGATGTCGATGGCGATCCAGTGCCTGAAGGTGAGCCCAATCTCGGTCATGTAGGCACCATTGAGGATGTTCCACCGCGGGATATTGTAGAGAAAGAATGCGCCGCCCGGCGATAGGAGTCTTGCTCCCTCATGTATCCATTCTCTCGACCAGGCGACATAGTCCTCTTCCGCCCTCGAGTCGTCATAGTGGGAACCATATATCTTCCCAAGATTGAACGGCGGATCGGCGAAGATGAGGTCAACCGAGTCGTCATCCATGCTCTTCATCAGGTCTAGACAATCGCCTTGATAGAGATGCCCCAAGCCGGTGGTCAAGACCAGTCGCGGCTCGAGTTGGGCCTGCTCGGGAAAGGCAACAGCAACAGACATGTGCGCAACTCCTTCGCAGTAGTGGTCAGCGGACCGGATTGCTCGACCTGCGTTCCACACTACGCTATCCCCCCGACATTTGTCCGCTCGCACGTCCCCTCCAGGGTTCGCCGCGACGACACGGTAAAGTAAACCCGTCACAACGTACAGGAGAAGAAGTGCCCGATACACCCGCCCAAGCCAGTGCCATTTACCGTTCCATTCTTGATGTCATCTCCAACGTGGAGCCACGCATCTCGGGGGCCATCGCCCAGGAACTGACCGACCAGCGCGAGTCGCTCAAGCTCATCGCTTCGGAGAATTACGCTTCCTTGCCCACGCTCATGGCGATGGGGACATGGCTGTCCGATAAGTATGCGGAAGGCACCATCGGGCATCGCTTCTACGCCGGGTGCCGCAATATCGACACTGTGGAGGCCGTCGCCGCCGAGCACGCTGCCGCCCTGTTCGGGGCCGACCATGCGTACGTGCAACCGCACTCCGGGATCGACGCCAACTTGGTCGCGTACTGGGCCATCCTCCAGCACCGCATCGAAGCCCCCACCCTCAAGCGCCTCGAAGCGGCGACGGTCAACGACCTGAGCGAAGCCGATTGGGAGGACCTGCGCCAACTCTTCAATTCCCAGAAGGTCATGGGCATGTCGCTGGATGCGGGCGGGCACCTCACCCATGGCTTCCGCCACAATATCTCGGGCAAGATGTTCCGACAGCACTCGTACGGCACGAATCCCGAGACGGGACTCATTGACTACGACGCTTTGCGGGCGACCGCGCGCGAGTTCAAGCCACTCATCATTGTGGCCGGGTATTCCGCCTATCCCAGGCGCGTCAATTTCGCCCTCATGCGCGAAATCGCCGACGAAGTGGGCGCGACCTTGTTCGTTGACATGGCTCATTTCGCCGGTCTGGTCGCAGGCAAAGTGTTCACCGGCGACTTCGATCCCATTCCTCATGCGCACATTGTCGCTTCAACAACGCACAAGTCTCTGCGCGGACCTCGCGGCGGATTCGTCCTGGCGACGAACGAGTACAAAGAAGCCGTCGACAAGGGCTGCCCCATGGTTCTCGGCGGGCCTCTCGGACATGTCATGGCCGCCAAGGCCCTCGCCTTCGCCGAGGCGCGCACTGCCGAGTTCCAGACGTACGCCCACAATGTCGCCGACAATGCCAAGGCCCTCGGTGAAGGTCTGCTCAAGCGCGGGGTTCGCCTCGTCACAGGCGGAACCGACAACCATTTGCTCTTGCTGGACGTCTCCGCCTTCGGCTTGACCGGTCGCCAGGCCGAGTCCGCTCTCCTGGATTCGGGCGTGGTCACCAACCGCAACTCCATCCCCGCCGACCCCAACGGCGCCTGGTACACCTCGGGCGTGCGCATCGGCACCCCGGCCCTGACGACGCGCGGTTTCACAGCCGACGACTTCGACGTGGTGGCCGACCTGATCGCCGACGTCCTGAAGAACACCGCCCCCGCACCTGCGAAGTCCGGCCCCTCCAAGGCGAAGTACGTCATCGGAGACGGTGTGGCCGAGCGTGTGCATGCTCGGGCCAATGAACTGCTGAGCGCGCATCCGCTGTACCCCGGCCTCGACTTGGGCTGAATCGACACGCTGAAGGTCGATTGTGCCGCGCGCACACAGGAAGTGGTGACAAGGAGCAAGGGTGTACGCCGGGAGGAGATGATGACTGTGGCCCCAACCGTGGACGCCTTGGACCTCACCATCGACCCGTCCCTGCCCATCGCCGCCCATGAGGCGGAAATCGCAGGGCTCCTGCTGACCCATCAGGTCGTCATCGTTGCGGGCGAAACCGGTTCGGGCAAGACCACCCAATTACCCAAAATCTGCCTGAAACTCGGGCGGGAGCACATCGGGCACACCCAACCGCGTCGCATCGCCGCACGCACAGTCGCCACCCGCATCGCCCAAGAGATCGGCACGCCCCTGGGTGACGCAGTCGGGTACCAAGTCCGCTTCACCTCGCACACGTCGGCGCAGACCCAACTCAAGGTCATGACCGATGGCATCCTGCTCGCGGAAATCGCCCACGACCGGATGTTGAAACGCTACGACACCCTCATCATCGACGAGGCGCACGAGCGCAGTCTCAACATCGATTTCCTCTTGGGTTACCTCAAACAACTCCTGCCTTCCAGGGCGGATCTCAAGGTCATCATCACATCGGCCACTATCGACACTGCTCGTTTCTCGGAGCATTTCGACGGGGCTCCCATCGTGGAGGTGTCGGGGCGCACGTACCCGGTGGAGGTACGTTATCGCCCTCTGACAAGCGACGACGTGACCGACGGCATCGTCACAGCCCTCAAAGAACTCCCCCGCACAGGCGACACGCTCGTTTTCCTCTCTGGGGAGCGCGACATCAAGGACGCAGCCAAAGCCATCGCGGACGCCCGACTCGGAGTCGAGATTCTGCCGCTGTACGCCCGCCTGACCATGGAGGAACAGGCACGGGTGTTCGCGCCGCACACCGGGCAACGGGTGGTGTTGGCTACAAACGTTGCTGAGACATCGCTGACTGTGCCGGGGATTCGGTATGTCGTGGACCCCGGCCTCGCCCGCATCTCGCGTTACTCGGCGAGAACCAAGGTGCAACGCCTGCCCATCGAGGAGATTTCCCAGGCGTCGGCCAATCAGCGGGCGGGACGGTGCGGCCGTGTCGCGCCGGGTGTGTGCATTCGGTTGTACTCCGAGGAGGATTTCCTGGGCCGTGAGATGTACACGCAACCCGAAATTCTGCGCACAAACTTGGCTTCGGTCATCCTCGCCATGGCGAACGCACGTCTGGGCGACATCGAGGATTTCCCCTTTGTGGAAGCCCCGGATCGCTCGCAGATTGCCGATGGTATGAGGCTGCTGGAGGAACTGGGCGCCATCACGCGCGGGCCTAGTAGACATGGTGGTAAGGGCGGGGCGCGAGGGGAAAAGAACCCCGACGATCCGACACCGCGACGAGGTTCTGGGGATGGAAGCGACAGGGCAACTGGCAACACTATCCATCTCACGTCTATTGGGCGTCGTCTTGCTGGTTTACCCATCGACCCGCGACTAGGAAGAATACTCCTAGAGGCCGCGCGGTTGGGTTGCCTGAAGGATGCCATTGTTCTGGTCGCAGGACTGACTGTTCAGGACGTACGAGAACGCCCCGCCGACCACCAGCAGGAGGCCGACGCGCTGCATGCTCGCTTCGCGCATCCCGAGTCCGAGTCCGCAGAACTGTCCATAGCCGACAAGTCCCAGTCCACCCATGGGCCAGGCTCCTCTGTTCTTGGCTCCCACGGGCCGGGCTTCCCTGTTTCGGGTTCAGGGGTCGGACGCGCACCGGCCCGCATCACACCTCATACTGGCTGGAAATCCCGACCTGCCAAGGGCGACTCTGCCGCTTCTGGTTCTTCTTCCCCGGTCGCGCCCGGTGGCGATTTCGCGGCGATGTTGAACCTGTGGGCGTACCTGCGTGACAAGCGCAAAGAGTTGGGGTCGAGCCAGTTTCGGCGGCTGTGCCACCAGGAATACATCAATTACCTCCGCGTTCGGGAATGGCAAGACCTCGTGGGTCAGTTGCGCGAGATCTGCAAGGACCTGAAGGTACACGAAACCCGCCCTGACAATGGGGATGCCGTGGGCCGCACGGATATGAACGCCCTTCTCACCGCCTGTCTGTCCGGACTCCTGTCCCACATAGGGGCCCTCGAAGTCAGCGAGACGACCCAGAAACGGCGCGGCCCCAGGGAATACGCAGGCACTCGTGGCTCGCGCTTCGCCCTGTGGCCCGGCTCTGCCCTCGCGCACACCCCTCCGGCGCTCGTCATGGCCGTCGAGTTGATCGAGACCACCCGCCTGTGGGCGCACACCGTCGCCGCCATTTCGGTCGAGCAGGTCGAGCAGGTGGGCGGGCATCTGCTCACGCGCACGTACTCCCAGCCGTACTTCTCCATGAGTTCGGGCTCCGTCCTCGCCCACGAGAAAGTATCCTTGCTCGGTGTCGTCTTGGCTGCCGACCGCACGGTGGGATACGCCCAGGCCAATCCTGGCGCGGCGCGTGCGATATTCATCCAGTCAGGGCTCGTCGAGGACCGGTTGGAACCCCGCGCGGGCAGTGCGTACGCACGTGTGCGCGCGCACAACCAGAAGTTGCGCAAAGCCATTGACGATATGGAGATCCGCACTCGCCGTCGCGACCTGCTAGTCACCGACATGGAACTTGCTTCTTTCTTTGAGGCTCGACTGCCTGACTGGGTCGTCTCCGGCCAGACCTTGGACGCCTGGCTGCGTGTGGACAAGAACCATGTGGCAATGCTCATGCTAACCGAAGACGATGTCCTGGTCGGCGACGCGGGGAAAGCCGCTGATTACCCTGACGTGTATACCGTGGGAGGGTCCGCCCTGAGGTTGGACTACCATTTCGCGCCCGGCGATGTACGTGATGGCGTGACGGTCGCCGTGCCCCTGTCTTCTCTGGCTTCTTTGGACTCCGCGCCGTTCACTTGGGGAGTCCCGGGCACCCGCCAGGAATTGGCGACAGAACTCATCCGTGGCTTGCCCAAGAATCAGCGCACCAATTTCGTCCCGGCCCCCGACTGGGCGGCCAAGGCACTGGAATGGCTCTCCCACAACGGCGAAGACCATACCAAACCCATGACGCAGGAACTGACGCGGGCCCTGAGAGCGCTGACCGGAGTCACACCCACCGACTGGAACCCCGATGCTCTCCCCCCGCACCTGCGCATGGGGTTCTCCGTGAAATCGCCCAAGGGTGAGAAGTACTCCCGCGACCTGCCAGCCCTCCAATCCGCTCTGGGCGCCCAAGTCCGCGCCAAGCTCACCACTTCCAGCCCACGGCCCAAAACTTCCGGTCTGACTTGGGTATTTGGCACACTCCCCGCCTCTCTGATCCTGCGTGAACACGGCATCGACGTCACTGGATACCCCGCTCTCAAAGATGAGGCAACGACCGTGTCTGAGGCGCTGGTGCCACTGCTGCCCGAAGCACAGGCAGCCCACCACAAGGGCCTGACTCGCCTGGCGCTGGCTGTGCTCCCCGACCCTGGGCGCTGGATCGTCTCCCACCTGAGTAATGACGAGAAACTGGCCCTGGCTTCCAGCCCGTACGCGAGTGTGCCCGCCCTGATGGCTGACGCTCGGTGGGCAGGGGTCCATGGGCTCATCGGCAAGCGCGAGCCCTGGGGTGTACGTGACGCGGAGGCGTTTGAGTCGCTAGTCGCCACCATCCGCCCCGACCAGGTCGACCAGACCTACGCCCTGGTCAAAGTGGCCTCCGAGTCCCTAGTCATCCTGGCGCGTATCGAAGCGACTCTGGAGCGTTTACCCAAGTCAGAGATGACTTCGGATGTACGTGCCCAAGTCCGCGACCTAGTCTTCGACGGTTTCCTCCACGTCATCGACTCCGCGTGGGTAACGCGCGTGCCCACCTGGCTCAACGGGGTCGAAGTACGTCTGGAAACCGCCCCCTCCAACCTCGTGCGCGACAAGACTCGTATGGATGAACTCGACATCGTGCTCAATGCCTACGCCGATGCCGCCCGAACCCACCCCGCCCGCAAAGCCGACCTAGCCCGCATCGGTTACCTCGTCGAAGAGTTGCGCATCTCCCTGTTCGCCCAGCCCCTGCGTACCCGCGAACCGGTTTCCGTGAAGCGTCTGCTCAAGGTAATCGCCGACGTGAAGTGACAATGACTGTACTGAGTATGCGTGGGCGTTAGCCGACGCAGGACAAAAGGATCATCCCCATATGCCGCCTTTTGTCGGCCCCGCGCGGTCATGTGTTTCCGTGCTACACTGAAACACATGACACGCAATATCACGCTCACCATGCCGGACGAGGTGGTGCGCCAAGCCAAGGTTGTCGCCGCGCAACGCGACATCTCCGTCTCGGCACTGGTCACGGAACTGCTCACCGCTGTGACCGGCGAAACTCAGGACTACGACCATGCCTGGGAGCGTGAAGCTCAACTCATGCAGCAGGGTATCGGGATGCGTATGGGCGACATCACCTGGACGCGCGAGGACACGCACGCCCGATGAGCCTCGAATTCGTTGACACTAATATTCTGATTTACGCTTATGACATCAGTGCCGGGCACCGTCACGACCGCGCCTTCGCTCTGATTGATCGCCTGGGACGCCAGCGCCTCGGCGCACTCAGCGTGCAAGTTCTGCAAGAGTTCTATGTCACCGTCACCCGCAAAATCGCGGCGCCCATCACCGGCGAGGTCGCTATTGAACGCCTCCGGATGTTCAGTCGCTGGCCCGTCTATTCGCCGTTGGCGCATGACGTCATCAGTGCCGCTGAACTATCGCAGCGTTCTCAGATCTCCTTCTGGGATGCCATGATCGTTCACGGAGCTGTTCAATTGGGCTGTGACACACTGTGGAGCGAGGACCTCAACGTCGGACAGGTAATCGACGGCGTGAAAAAACGCAGTCCTTTCGCCTCCTAGTGCCTCACGCCCCGAGAGGCAGGACGGGCATGCCACTCCTTACCACTCCACACCAACGAACACCGGTTCTGGGAGCAGCGTCACGCCGTACATTGTCCGTACACCGTCGCGGATCTCACGGGCGAGCGCCGCAATGTCCGAGGTCGTCGCCTGGCCTCGATTGGTCAGAGCCAGAACGTGCTTGGTAGACAGTGAAGCGGCCCCTCTCCCGTACCCCTTGGGGAAACCAGCGTGCTCAATCAGCCAGGCAGCCGACGTCTTGACGCCATCTGGCCCGGGGAAACGTGGCGCACCTTCGGGCAGCGCATCGGCGACCTCGGGAGCCACCACAGGGTTGGTGAAGAATGAGCCAGCGCTCCAGGTGTCATGGTCCGTCTCGTCCAGGACCATCCCCTTGCTGGCCCGCAATGACAGGACCGCTTGGCGCACGTCGGAAGTCGGCACGCGCGTCCCAACCTCCACACCCAGATACCGGGCCAGTTCGGCATACTTCACGCCCCAGGACAAGTCGGCAATCTTCAGTTGTAAATCAACAGACAAGATGAGGTAACGCCCGGGGTTGGCCTTGAACACGCTCGTGCGGTACCCAAATCCGCAATCCCCCGCAGCAAAGGTCTTGACTTGGGCTTTCTCACGGTCGTACGTCCGCACTCGCGCAATCGAATCGGCAACCTGCGCGCCATACGCTCCGATATTCTGCACAGGGGCAGCTCCGACCAGACCAGGAATACCAGACAATGCTTCCAGTCCCATCCAGCCCTGCTCGACAGATTGAGCCACCACATGGTCCCAGGTCTCGCCCGCCTGGATCGTGAGGTAGGCCCCAGCGCAAGCGGACACATCGGCCGAGATTCCAGCACTGGCCACGAGCACCACCACGCCATCAAACCCCTCATCCGACACCAAGACGTTCGACCCACCGGACAGGACTAGGACCGGAGTGCCCGACTCATCGGCCTCTCTCACAGCGGCAACAAGCTCCTGCTCAGAACGTGCGACCACAATGGAGTTCGCAGGCCCGCCCGTGTGAAAGGTGGTGTGCGCGGACAGGTCCAGCGCATCTGAGATTAGTCTGCCCTGTGACACAACATCGGTGTGGACATGCTCGCAAGCATCGGTATGGACGTGGTCACCCGCGATGAGGGATTGGGCGATGGGCACGAGGGGTTGTAACGACTCTTTCACAAGGGCAAGCCTACCGACTCGGACGCGTCTCTTCGTGGAACTCGGCCTGCCGACGATACGTAGGACTCGATCCGCGTCTGACTCCTGCGCTGGTCCATGGAGTACTCGGTTCGCCTCTGGTGCCAAGTTGCGATTCCTTGTTTAGCCTGCTTAGTTTCCAACTCCCCGACCTGCCTCGGCTAACCCCCACACAGCCTCGGGCGGCCCAGCTTTGGTCGCGTTGGATATTGCGCGGCCGTCCTCCGGTATGTGGGGACCCCCCGCGCCGGGCGCGGCGGGGTTGGGAAG
>JAISJO010000094.1 GCA_031261485.1 Propionibacteriaceae bacterium
AGAGGAGCCAAATCCGACACCGGATTGTCACCGAGGTTGAGACTCCACAAGTTGGTCAACCCGCTCAACGGACTCAAATCCGAAATGTCGTTACCATAGAGCGCTAGCCACGCGAGGTTGGGCAATCCAGCCAACGGACCCAGATCGCTGATGACATTGACATCGAAATTCAGGGACCTGAGCTTGGCCAGGCCAGCCAACGGAGTTAGGTCGGAGATGTCATTGGCTGGCAAGAGTAAGGTCGTGAGGTTGGTGAACGCTTCCAGCCCAGTGAGGTCGGTCACCCTCTTGTCTGAAGACCTGTCTGAGGGATTGGAGATTTCGATCAAGGTGAGCGCCTGCTCAAACGTGATATCCGCAGCAGCATCCTGTCCCAAGTATCCATTGACGATCTCACGCAGGACAGGGTCCGGCATATAGACCAAATCAGGCGAGGGGTTGACTACCTGCGTGGCAGTCCCACTAAAGTACCCGTTCGTGAAACTACAATCACTACACGGCACGTTGGCATTCCAGTACAAAGAATAGGTCGCCGCAGTATTGAACGTAATAGTTCCAGCAGCCTCGTCCACAGTGTAATCACCACCACTGATGTAAAGAGAACCATCAGAGCCCGGCACCAACGACACCCCAGCCGAATCGACAATAGGCAACGGATACGCGACACCAGCAGTCTTCGCTGGCAAAGTCGCAGTCTGGCTATACGCCGATACGTAATAACCCACCCCGGTGGTCGCCAAAGGAGACAAATCGGTGATGTGATTCCCAGTGGCCAGGAGACCTGTCAACGAAGACAGACCGGACAGATCAGTCAAGTCAGAAACCCCGTTGGAGGAAATATCCAACCACGAAAGCTGGGTCAAACTCGCCAAAGGCGACCAATCACTAATCTGGTTGCGGCCCAGGGACAGACTCGTCAAACTCGGCAAACTGCCCACAGCCGTTACATCGGAAATCTGATTCCCATTAAGGGCAAGGTTCCCAAGCCGCGACAACCCGCCAACAGGCGAAATGTCGCTGATCTGGTTATCCCTGGCATCGAGCCTTTCGAGGCTGGCCAAGCCGCTGACCGGCGACAAGTCACTGATCTGGTTACGGTCCACATAGAGGAGCTTCAGGCTCGTCAACCCGCCCAGAGGAGTCAAGTCACTAATCACATTGTTCGTGCCGTTGAACATCAGCAGATTGGTCAACCCACTCAGAGGACCGAGATCACTAATCAGACCATGTCCCGGACTGTCGTAGTTCGCTAGGTCGAGATTGGTGAGTTTGACCAGCCCACTCAGAGGAGTCAGATCCGCTATCGGATTGCCGGACAGAGTGAGGTAAACCATATTGGTCAACCCAGTCAACGGCGTCAGATCCGAAATGTTGCTCTGCACAAGCATCAGCGACGAGAGCTTCGTCAAACCAGTCAACGCAGACACATCGCTCACATCACTCGAACTGAAGGCCAGAGACGACAAGTTGGTGAACGCTTCCAAACCAGTCAGGTCACTCACCCGTCTGGCAGAGAAATCCGTGATGTTGGACACGGTAAGCGCCTGCTCGAACGTGATATTCGCAGCAGCATCCTGCCCCAAGTACCCATTGACGATCTCACGCAAGACAGGGTCCGGCATATAGACGTAATTCGGGCAGGAAGGACTTATCGAGAAAACCGACACAGTCGTTGGCGAACCCGGAATGTCGAAGAATCCACCATCGCTGTCTCCGAAGAACCCCGCACCGCGTTCAATGGCGGCAGCCACACTGACATCCGCCCATGTACAGTCCGTAGAAGACTTCACCTGAACGCTCGCGTAACCGTCAGCATCGGTCAGCACCACCACAGACTTCACCAGCGGAATCACAGCAGGCCACTCCACGCCCACAAAGTCGCCTTCATTCCCGACCGTGAACGTCACCGGCTCACCGGATATCGGGTTGCCATATATGTCCCTGATCCAGGCCGTGGCATCCACCACATGCCCGTATTCATTCTCCACAGGAGTCGTCACCAACGACATCCCACTGCGAGGATCAATCCACGGAGCCTCGAACGTCAGCGCGAGCGGAGACCCTGTCAGCGGAGCGGGCGACAAACTCCAGATGTCCTCAACCGCCACATGCACAGTGGCCGTCTCTGCGACAGGGTCGGTGACCAAGAGAACGGCAAACGCATCAGAACCAGTGGCCAGAGTCCACCCCTCCACCTTCGTCCCTGTATATGGGTTCGAGAAAACCGAAGGAGTCAAGGTATCCGACGGCGACGTGACCTGCGCCGAACCCTCCACCCACACGTACACCTGGGCAGATGCAGGAACATTGCAGTAGTTGAAAGTCGACACTTCCACCTGATGAGCCGCCACACCGTCCGCTTCCACTGACCCAGTCGTCGTGGCCGTGGCCGTGCCATTCCACAAGATGGGGTCGATGACCACCTCACCGATACTCACCTGCGAAGTCGCCTGCGAAGTCCAGTCGAGATACCCAATCGTCGCTGTCACATCGACACTTGGGGCACCACCGCCGGACCATCCGGACCATCCTCCGACCTTGTCAGCGCCCTCAGCCCACACAAGCTGCGTGCTCGCCATGCCGTTTGCATCAGTCAAGACTGTCTGTGTCTTCGGGGCAAAGGGATACCCCACCTCAAAAGACACCTCGACACCTGGCAGTAGATTTCCAAAAACATCCATGACAGCGAACTCCGCCGCCGTCTGCCATCCATCAAGATACCAACGGGTTTCCTCACTACACATGGCAGGCACAACAGTCACATATCCGCTAGTCAGAGAAGAAATAGCTATGCCTGGATCACCGTGGGGAATCTCGGTGAATGAGATAGTCACCGGTGAGCCGCCAAGCTCAATGCCGATGGCCCCATCAAGCGAGACACGGATGACTGAGTCGCCCTCGGTCAGAGAAGTAAAGTTGGCATCGCACGTTCCATCGGCGCCTATTGTGCACGTTTGAGTCGCGGGGAATGCTCCACCGCTGAGGACTGTGAAGACGACTTTCCCTCCAGGCACGGCGTTTCCAAAGTTATCAAAGATCCCCGCCCGCACAGTGTTCACAGAAATCCCGTCAGCGGGTTGACTGGGCGTCAATACTTGGGTGCCCGAGGGCAGTGTGCAGGAGACGGGACTCACACAGGACACAGGGGACGAGAGGGCGGAGGAGTTGCCTGCCGCATCTCTCGCGTGGGCCTGGACGCGGGCGAAATCAGCGGGAGTCGCCAGGTAGATACCGACCGGGTCGACAGACCACGTGCCATCGGCGGCAACCGTCGCTGATGCGCCAGAGAAGCCCGGATAGCCCTGAGAGGGGAACGACACATACACCGTTGCGCCCGGCTCACCAGTGCCCGAAATACTACGAAAACTCACTGACAAGATGACGGGAGCCTCGGGAGCATCCGCATCCAGATAATATGGCGTCGGCACAGACTCGTTACCGTCTGCATCAATCGCCACGACGAAAATCGGTCCTGACACGACTGCCCCAAGGTAGTCGCACGTCCAGTTGGCGGTGTAGCCAGGACTGGTCCGGCATATTTCCGCCCCGTCCAAATCCCGAACGACCACTGTCACGCCATAGGGAGATGCTCCGGCGATGGTGGAGGCGTTGGCAGTTCTCACCGTTGGTTGATAAGGGGTATCACATGAATCAGTCAAACAAACATTCATTTCGACCCTTGGCGCCGGGTTGCCCGCCTCGTCTCGTCCAATAATCGTCAGGGCACCATTGACTGAATTCGGTGGGGTGGGAACAGACCAGTTGCCTTCATTATCGGCAGCGGTAACAATGATTGTGGAATAGCGGTTGCTTGAAGGCACGTAAACCTCCATCAACAAACCAGGCTCCGCGTGGCCCGAGATCTGTGTGGCATTGGCGACCTCAACAATCGGAGCCGTCGGCACGTCGGTGTCGAGGTACCAGGCCATGGGCAAACCGACAGCATTGCCATCCTTGTCGAAGGCAACAACAGTGATCGGTTGCGACACAGTACCACTGGGGGCGTAGCACCACCAGTCTTTGCCACTGGTGGAAATGCCGTTCGCGAAATCATCTGCTACCCAGATATTCATTCCGGATTCGCACAACACCTGTCCTGATTCCCCGTACACCGTCACCGACTCGACAGACCAGTCGAAAGCTGAGCCATACACCGAAGAAGCGTTCGCGCTAGAAATGGAGATGGTGCACTGATGGGAGATGTTGTACTTCACAACCGTGGGAGAACCGGACACTTCAACCCAGTCTCCTCCCACCAAGACCCACGCTTGCACAGAAACAGGGTTCAAATAACGGGAATTCGCGCCGAACACAGGCACGGTGAATGAGCCGTCGGAGCCCGTAGTCCAAGGTGTGGCCCAGGTGCCTGTCAAGTCCCTCACGCCCGTGAAGCGGACTTCAGCCCCAGCCACGGGGTCTCCTGCTTCATCTCGAACCGTAATCGTGGCCTGGGGGCGGGAATAGGAACCATCGCAAGCAATGTCTACGTTCGACGCAGTGACGCTCAGATAGGACTGGGCCGGATCGGGCTCAATAACCACAGGCTCACATTTCTTGAATGTCTTGACGGTCGCGGGTGAACCCATCAAGTCGAATGCTGCGCCGTTGACCCCAATAACGGCGTTGACCGTCACATCAACCCAGCCGCACTGCGTTGCGCTCGTCACCTTTGCCGATGCCAAACCCAATGAATCGGTGGCCTTTGTCACCCACACCCATCCATCAACCGCGCCTACGCTATCAGCGAGGAACGTGACCTGTACACCCTCAATAGGTTGGTCGAAGGAATCCACAACCCTCGCCTCGGCGTGTCCCACACCGTCCGCGTCCGTGCTCACAGTGAGAGTCGAAGCGGCCAAATCGGGCTCAGCCAAGCCCGCAGTAGCCCACTGATTAGCGACGCCCGAGAAACCGGGGGTCGTTCCATCTGACTCCAATGAGGTGCTCCACCAGAATGTGTGGGACCCAGAACGGGTATAGAGGATCCAGGGCGACGACGGATAGCGTACGACATCAAGGTCAGGCGTACTGATCACAATAGTGCTGAACTCACCATGCTGATCGATGAATGGCAATGGATAGAGAACGCCAGCGTCCGCATCAGGCAAGGTGATGGTCTGGCCGTGTGCGTACACGTCGACAGCGATGCCCGACAGTGGAGACAGGTCAACGATGTGGTTGCCGTCCACATGCAGAACAGACAGTTGGCTCAGACCGGATAGAGGAGCGACACTGAAAATCTCATTGTAATCGAGGTTGAGCGATGTCAGGTTGACAAAGGCCTCAAGACCGGTAAGGTCCGCGATTCCCCGAGACCTACAATCCAGTGACATCACATTGAGCGCCTGATTGTAGTCAACAAGGTCAATGGCATTTTGCCCCACAGTCTCATTGATGCACGCCAGAAGGGCGGGATCAGGGATATAGACAGAAGGGGTGACCCAGTGAGGATAGAAGTCGATGACTGTGGGAGAGAATGCCAAGTCAATTGGCACGCCACCGCTGACTACCGTGGCACGCACTTCAGTGGGCCCCGCGCGGTTGGTTGTGACAAAGACTGAGCATTGCCCATTGCCATCAGTAGTGCAGGTTGGGCTCGAGAGCCAGCCTTCATTGGTTACTCCAAAGGTCACCTCGTAGCCCGGCAGGCGGTTGGAGTCAAAATCAAAGAGCGTGGCGGTAGCGGAAACCATGGTTCCCACTTCCGCAGACACTTCTGACACTGATAGATACGAGTTCTGGGGCGTTAAAGCCTGGCTCACCGGAGCCAACTCCATCGACACCACCGACGCAGAACCAACAAACAACAACGTGGCTGCTAGCAGCGCCACTCCCCGATAACCTTGACGCATTGAACTTCCCTGTCTCCTTGTGGCATGTCCCCAGACCACATACGTTGAACTCACGCTACACCCCGAAAG
>JAISJO010000011.1 GCA_031261485.1 Propionibacteriaceae bacterium
ACCTTGATGTCGTAGTTGTTGCACAGGTAGAAACGTCGTTCCGTCTCCACGGCGTAGCGGAAGATTCCAACAACGTCTCTGTACTCTTTGTACAGCGCCAGTTCGGATTCGGCTTCATAGGACTCAAGATCGTCAACACTCATGATGAGACTACTCTAGTGGTTCGAGCGACATTGGCATAGCTCAGGCGATGTTCCGCGCAGGGCCCGAGTTCGTCCAAATGACGTTGATGAAGAGCAGTTGCGTACCCCTTGTGCACGGAAAACTCGTAGTCAGGGTATATCTGGTCCAACTCGGTCATGTATCTGTCTCGTGTGACTTTGGCGATAATCGACGCGGCAGAGACGCACGACGCCACCTGGTCTGCCTTCCACATGCCGACACTGGCCATACCCAACCCTTCGACAGCGAAACCGTCAGTGATGACGAAGGTCGGGCTCAGGTCCAGAGATTCCACGGCGGTCTGAAGCGCGAAGAGATTCGCTCTCTGAACGCCCATGCGGTCCACGTCAGGCGCAGGAATCGACACACAGGCACTCGCCGCAGCACGTTCCAGGATCACAGGGTAAAGGCGCTCGCGCGCCTTCTCGGTCAGGGCTTTGGAATCGTCGAGCCCGTCGATGGGGCGGTCAGGGTCCAAGATGACGGCGGCGGCCACCAACGGACCCGCACATGCTCCTCTTCCCGCCTCGTCAGCACCCGCGATGGGGGCCAGACCTGCTGCACGCAACATGGTCTCGTAGGCGGACTCACTCACCGCAGCGCCACTGGATTTTGTCGACCGGCGGAGGGTCCTGTGCGGCGGATGGAACAGCCGCGAAAGTGTCAGGGATATGGAAACGTTGCAGCCTCGCCAGGGGACGAATGATGGCGAAAACCTCGCCTTGGATCGCGGACAGTTCTGGGAATGCCACCTCGGGAGTCGCCTCGGTGCCACGGCACATGTGCTCACGGGAGTCGGCTGACCCGTTGCGGTGATCGCCCATGACAAAGATGCGTCCCTCAGGCACAATGATGTCGAACTTCAGGGCAGAAGGGGCCACGGGAACACCGGGACTCATCTCATACAAGTAAGACTCTTCATCCAAAGGCTGACCATTGACGATGATTCTGCCCTTCGTGTCGCAGCAGGTCACCCGGTCACCCGGCAATCCAATCAGACGCTTGACAAGGTATTGCTCATCATAGGGAGGGGCGACGCCAACGAAGGCTAGGACATTCTTCCACCACGGCACAGGTTGAGCCGGACCGAGCCAGCCCAAGTCGTCGCGGAAAACCACGATATCTCCGCGCTGAACCTCGCCGGGTTTCCATGCCACGATGGTGTCGTCCAGTTCGATGGTTTGTTGCATCGAACCGGTGGGCACAATGTAGGGCTGAACGAGGAAGGCACGGATGAGCGACATCACGACGAGCATGATGACGACGTACACCATGAACTCGCCGAACCAGAGCAAGGTTACTTGCAAAGGAGACCTCTCGGGCTTTTCTTTCCGAGCTTTCTTCTTGGGCGATTCTTCAATCGCCCGGCGTGGTCCTTCCCCCGAACGGCTCACTAGATGTCCCGCTTCTCCTTGATCTTGGCGGCCTTGCCGCGCAACGCGCGCAAGTAGTAGAGCTTGGCCCGACGAACGTCGCCACGACGCTCAATCTCGATCTTCTCGATGATGGGTGAATGCAGGGGGAAAGTGCGTTCCACGCCCACGCCGTAGGAAACCTTGCGAACGGTGAAGGCCTCTTGAACGTCAGCCCCTGTGCGGGAAATGACGACACCGGCGAAAACCTGGATGCGGGACTTGTTGCCTTCAACGACCTTGACGTGAACTTTCACGGAGTCACCAGGACGGAAAGACGGAATGTCTTCTTTCTTGGACTCTTCGTTGATGAGGGCGATGAGCGGATTCATAGCTCTTCCTTTCGGTGCCACAGGCCACCGTACTAGACATGTCTATCAGGTCCACGCACCATCCCCCTGTGGCAGGGGCACGCGAATACCAAGGGTCTATTCTGCCATAGCCACGCTCACACGCGCCACTTAGCGCCCCTCCTCCGCCTCGCTGACCCGACCCCAACCACCGCAGCTTCGCCAGCGAACTTCACACAGGAGGCGACTGAGCCCACCGACACGAAGAGCCGCAGTTTTGGTGCGGCTCTCGTGATGGTGGCGATGACTATCGACTAGACGGTCTTACCATCGCCCTTGAATAGGGAGTGGATGAGGTCGCGGTTGAGGGCCGAAATGGATTCCAGCGGAATCTGCTTGGGGCACACGGCCGCGCACTCACCGATGTTCTGGCACCCGCCGAAACCATTGGCGTCGTGGGCGGCAATCATGGCCTTGACACGCAACATACGCTCGGGCTGGCCTTGCGGAAGGTTCGCCAGATGGGCGATCTTCGCGGAGGTGAACAGCATGCCCGAACCATTGGGGCAAGCCGCCACGCACGCGCCACAGCCGACGCACACGGCATTGTCGAAGGCACGGTCAGCGAGCCTCTTGGGCGCAGGCACCGAATGGGCCTCGGGGGCCGAACCAGTGTTGACCGAGATGTACCCGCCAGCTTGGACGATGCGGTCCAAGGCCGAGCGGTCCACCACGAGGTCCTTGATGACCGGGAAGGCGGCAGCCCTCCACGGCTCGACCTCGATGACGTCTCCGTCGGAGAAGTTGCGCATATGCAACTGGCACGTCGTGGTGGCCACAGGCGACTCGTAGCGCCCATGGGCCGAGCCGTTGATGACCACACCGCACATGCCGCAAATGCCTTCACGACAGTCATTGTCGAATGCGACTGGCTCCTCGTTCTTGCTCGTCAACTGCTCGTTGAGCATGTCGAGCATCTCCAAGAAGCTCATGTCTTCCGACACATCGTCGAGCTGGTACGTCTGCATAGACCCAGCCGAACCCTTGTTGGCCTGACGCCAAACCTTCAGCGTGATTTTCACTTGTAACTCCGTTGCTTCAGCTCGATGAATTCATAAGACAGAGGCTCCTTGTGGAGAATGGGCTTGGCCCCGTCTCCACCGAACTCCCATGCGGCGACGTAGGCGAACTCGTCGTCGTGGCGCAAAGCCTCGCCATCTTCAGTCTGGGACTCGCGGCGGAAGTGCCCGCCACAAGATTCCCGGCGATGCAAAGCGTCAATACACATCAACTCGGCCAGTTCCATGAAATCAACCACACGTCCAGCGCGCTCCAAGGCCTGGTTGAAGTCCTCGTTGACGCCAGTAACTCTGACATCGCGCCAGAACTCCTCGCGCAACTCTCGAATCTTCGCAATGGCTGTCTGTAGGCCAGCTTCTGTGCGCTCCATACCGCAGTATTCCCACATGATCGCGCCGAGTTCCTTGTGGAAGGAATCGACCGAACGGGAACCCTTGACGGCTAGCAGCTTCTCGACACGAGCCTTGGCGGAAGCAAGTGCTTCAGCCGCTTCCGGGGTGTTCTCGTCAATCGTTTCGTAAGGACCAGACGCGAGATAGTCGTTGATGGTGTTGGGCAGAACGAAGTATCCGTCAGCCAACCCCTGCATGAGGGCGGAAGCCCCGAGGCGGTTCGCACCGTGATCGGAGAAGTTCGCCTCGCCGCACACGTACAACCCCTGAATCGAGGATTGCAGGTCATAATCGACCCACAGCCCGCCCATGGTGTAGTGGACTGCTGGGTAGATGCGCATCGGTGTCTCGTAGGGATTCTCGCCGGTGATCTGTGCGTACATGTCGAACAAGTTGCCGTACTTCGTCTCCACCGACTTCTTGCCGAGTCGGCCAATGGCGTCGGAGAAGTCGAGGTACACACCGCGTCTGCGCTGTTGCGTCGTGCCGTCCTGAGTGACCTCGGTCACCTCGGGGCCAACGCCTCGTCCTTCGTCGCACATGTTCTTCGCCTGACGCGAGGCAATGTCACGAGGGACGAGGTTGCCGAACGACGGGTAAATGCGCTCCAAGTAGTAGTCACGGTCCTCTTCAGGAATCTGGCGCGGATCCTTGACGCAATCCTCGGCCTTCTTCGGAACCCAAATACGCCCATCGTTGCGCAGGGACTCAGACATGAGCGTGAGCTTGGACTGAGTCTCGCCGTGGACGGGAATGCACGTCGGGTGAATCTGCGTGAAGCAGGGATTCCCGAAGTACGCACCCTTGCGGTACGCCCTCCAGGCCGCCGTGTTGTTGCAGCCCATGGCATTCGTCGACAGGAAGAACACATTGCCGTAACCGCCAGTTGCCAGGACCACTGCGTCAGCGAACCAGGGTTTGATCTCGCCGGTGACCATGTCGCGGGTGATGATGCCGCGCGACTTGCCGTCTTTGACGATGAGTTCGACCATCTCGTGACGGGTGTACATCGTGACTGTGCCCGCATTGACCTGGCGTTCCAGCGCCTGATAAGCACCGATGAGCAACTGTTGGCCCGTCTGGCCGCGTGCGTAGAAGGTGCGCTGGACCTGGACGCCACCGAAGGAGCGAGTGTCGAGCAGACCGCCATATTCACGAGCGAAGGGCACACCTTGGGCGACACACTGGTCGATGATATTGGTGGAGACCTCAGCCAAGCGGTACACGTTGGTTTCGCGGGCACGATAGTCGCCGCCCTTGACCGTGTCATAGAACAGGCGATACACCGAGTCGTTGTCATTGCGGTAATTCTTGGCCGCGTTGATACCGCCCTGAGCCGCGATGGAGTGTGCGCGACGCGGGGAGTCCTGGTAGCAGAAGTTCAGGACGTTGTAGCCCGCCTCACCCAATGTCGCAGCCGCTGCGCCACCAGCCAAGCCAGTGCCGACAATGATGACGGTCAGTTTGCGACGGTTGGCCGGATTGACCAACTTGGCACCGAACTGGCGCTGCGCCCATTTCTTTTCAATGGGACCCCTGGGGGCCTTAGTGTCGTGGATGTCGGCGCCAGGCGTGTAATACGCGAGAGCCGCGTCGGTTGCCGAAGAGTCGGTTTTCTGGAAAACAGCCATATCAGGGCACCAATCCAATCAGTACAGCAAACGGGGGAAGGATGAAGCCCACAAAAATGAGAGCCGCGAAGAAATACGCCAACACATTGAGGACGATGCGTGCGGTCGGGCCCACGTTGGCGCCGAGAGTTGTGAACGCGGACCAGAAACCATGGCGAACGTGGAAACACACGACGATCATGAAAATCAGGTAAACGGCGAAGACCCACCACACAGAGAACGCGCCAAGGAACATGTGGTATGGGTCATGCAGAGCATAAGTGAAGCCCGGCGTGATTGTCCCCGTCGTGAACATCAGGATGTGGAAGATGAGCAGGAGAAGAAGGGTGAGACCGCCCCATCGCATGATTTTCGATGCGAGACTCTGATCACGGGTCTTCTTCTTCACATACCGCGAGCCGCGCCCATGAAGGGAGACTGCCCACAATTTGGCGGCGCAGTACACATGGATGACCAAGCAGGCTGCAATGACCGCTCGGAAAATCCAGATGAACCAGCCTTTAGGAAGGAAGGGGTAGAGCAGATCCATCTTCAGCCATTCGGCGTAATGGTTGTACGCCTCCTGCCCGATGAAGATCTTGAGATTGCCAAACATATGCATCAAGAGAAAAGCGATGAGCACCAGACCGGTGAGGGCCATGAGGACCTTTTTCACGACGGTCGAGTGGAGCGCTTGACTGTGCACGCTACGAGTAGTTTCTGCCACGGGACCTACCCTATCGAATAGGTAGCGAAAGTACGCTAATTGGAGCGTTGCCCGCGAAGAAGTTTTGTCGCCGTGGGCGAAGCCATCTCGCTTCGTGAGAATACTTTAGTCGCTGGGTGGGACAAGATCGGGGCGGTCACCCTGCGCGAAGTCGCAGGGTCCAAGACAACACAATATGGTCAAACGGATTCTGCGACGATGCGCAGAATGACACGATGAGCTCGTCTACACTTGTCAATCGCTGGATGGGACAAGGTCTGGGCGCCGGTCCCGCGTCAGTTCTTCCGCCTTGTCACGGCGCCACTGCGCGATCTTGGCATGATGTCCGCTCAGAAGTATGTCCGGGACGTCCATTCCCCGCCACGACGCTGGTTTGGTGTACAGCGGGTACTCCAGCAACCCAGCAAGCTCCTCGGAGTGGGATTCCTCGGCCAAGGAGGCGGGATTGCCAATGACACCAGGAAGGAGACGAACAATGGCCTCAGTCATGGCGAGCGCGGCGACCTCTCCTCCGTTGAGGACGTAGTCGCCCAAGGACAGCTCACGGACTTCGACAAGAGTGCGTGCGTATTGTGGAACGCGGGCGTCGATGCCTTCGTACCTCCCGCAGGCGAAGACGAGATGGTCGTAGTCGGCCAATTCCGCTGCGACCTGCTGGGTGAACCGAATGCCCGACGGGGTGGGGATGATCAGGACCGTGCGTTCGCCTTGGGTCTGTGATTGCGAATCTGGGCCGACGATGGCGTCCAGCGCCTCACCCCACGGCTCAGGTTTCATCACCATGCCCGCACCGCCGCCGAAAGGAGTGTCATCCACGCTGCGATGGACGTCATGGGTGTACTGGCGCAGGTCATGTACACCTGTGGCCAGGATGCCCGAATCGATGGCCTTGCCGACCAAAGATGCGTTGAGCGGTGCAAAATACTCAGGGAAGATGGTGATGTAATCCAGCCTCATTGCTGCTCCTCACTGTCGCCGGAGTCCACTGCTGCGTCGTCGTCCAACAAGCCGGGGATGGGAGTGACCACCACACGTTGGTTCACCAAGTCCACCTCGGGGACCAGCGCAGAAACAAAAGGCACTAACCGTTCTCCTGAGGATGTCTCCACGGCGAGCATGTCTTGAAACCCCAGATGGTCCACCCGTGTCACTGTGCCCAACTCGTTTCCAGTTGAGTCCACGACGCGCAGCCCCACAAGGTGGGGGTCGTAGAACTCGTCTTGGTCCGCCGGAGTCTCGGAGTCGTCCAGTCGCGCCACGAGCACTTTCCCCACGAGAGCTTCCGCGGCGGACCTGTCGGCGATTTCACGCCAACGCACAATGCCTCGCGGGCCTTGGAGGCGGAAAGACTCCACCGTGAAGGGGCGATTGTCTGCATAAAGAACACTGCCCCGAGCGAAACGACGCTGCGGGGAATCGGTGACGAGGTCCACGAAGACCTCCCCTAAGAGAGCGTGGGCACGACCCAGCGTGCCCACGACTACATCAACAGTCACGTCAGTGACGCCCGCCCTTGGGGGTTCGGCGGTCGACGTCAAGGAAGTCCACACGCACTTGCTCGTGTCCCGACAAGGCGGAAACCACGGTCCGCAGAGCTTGGGCTGTGCGCCCACCGCGACCGATGACCTTTCCGATATCTTCGGGGTTCACGCGAACCTCCAACATGCGGCCGCGACGAAGGTCGAGGTCACGCACACGCACATCGTCCGGGTTGGAGACGATGCCGCGTACCAGGTGTTCCAAAGCGTCGGTCAGCATCTCAGGCCTCAGGCTCGGTTGCCGTTTCGACCGCTTCAGCGACTGCCTCGTCGGCAACGACTTCAGCCTTGTCAGCAGCCTCTTCAGCGACTTCCTTGGCCTTGGTCGGCTTAGCGGAGGCTTCAGTGATGGCGTCCTGGATGGCGTCGACGGCCTGCTCCTTCTTGGACGGCCTCTTCACCTTGATGGCGTCGCCAGCGGCCGGTTCATCGGCCACAGCGGCGTTGTAGGCGGCGAGCTTGTCGGCCTTTTCCTTCTGCGGGTCGATCCCAGACGGGGTCGAGTCGCCGGTGTACGCCTGCCAGTCGCCAGAGCGCTTGAGCAGAGCCACGACCGCCTCGGTCGGCTGAGCGCCAACACCGAGCCAGTACTGAATCCTCTCAGAGTTCACTTGGATCACAGACGGATCATTCTTCGGATGATAGAGACCGACTTCCTCAATCGCGCGTCCATCGCGCTTTTGGCGCGCGTCCATGACGACGATGCGGTAATGCGGTGAGCGAATCTTGCCGAGCCTCTTCAGACGAATCTTGACAGCCACGAGTTATTTCTCCTGTACGAAAGTGCCCTTGGTGGGCGGGTTTGCGGAGTTGGACGAGGGTGGGGACCTGTGTCCAAGAGTCCTAGGGGATCTGCGCCACCGGATTAGAGGGCCCGAAGGTACAGACACACAAGTGCATATTCTGCCAGATTCTTCCCCGTAACGCCACTAGTGCGCCTCTGATGAGCGATGAGGTATGCCTGTCCTTGGTTGAAGCGCGGCCAGGTATGGGGCATGGTTGTGACATGGAACCTCAAGAAGTTGAAGTCACAGCCCAGTCGTTGTCCGAACGGCTGAACTGGCTGAGAGCTGGAGTCTTGGGCGCAAATGACGGCATCGTGTCCACGGCGGGATTGGTCTTTGGCGTCGGTGGCGCCACAAGCGACCCGGTGGCGGTCTTGGTCGCCGGACTGGCCGGAATGGTCGCTGGAGCGCTGTCGATGGCGGGTGGCGAATACGTCTCGGTCAGCAGCCAACGCGATATCGAGAAGAACGCAGCAGTCCTGCATGCCAAGCAACTCGACGAGCACCCCGAGTCCTTCCGACAAGAAGTGGTCGAAGGCTATCTCGAATCTGGCCTGTCCCAGGAACTCGCCGAAAAGGCAGTCGCCGAACTGGATGAGGAAGGCTTGCACAAACAGGCGCTGCGGGAAATCGGCATCGACGCCGACGCCCTGGTCTCTCCCTGGATAGCGGCCAGAGCATCGCTGCTTTCGTTCATCGCCGGAGCCGCCATCCCACTGATCGCACTGGTTGCCTCGCCTCTGTCGATACGCCTGGTCATCACATCAATCGCCGTCTTGGTGGCTCTGGTCCTCACCGGATGGATCAGCGCTCGACTCAGCGGGGTCGGCGTGGTTCGCCCCATCCTGCGAAACGCCGTGGTCGGAAGCGCCGCCATGGGACTCACCTACCTCGTCGGCTCTGCGATAGGAACAATGATCTGAACTGGTTCCAAGGTCGCCCGCAAGCACCGCACTTACTCGCACTAGTCCAAAGCTGGACCAGGCCGGTCATGACACGACCGGGACACCGTCCAGCAAGATGGCGGCAGGGGAAGCCAAGGAGTTGAGGTCGCGGCTGGGGTCGGAGTCGAGGATGAGGAGGTCAGCGGGGGCGCCTTCTTCCAAGCCGGGACGCCCCAACCACGTACGGGCGCGCCACGACGCTGCGCCCAGGGCGAAGTCTGTTCCACCAAGTTCGGCTAGTGCTTGTAGTTCTGGCAATATCGTCCCGTGGGAGCGGGTTCCGCCTGCGTCAGTCCCGGCGTACACCTGAACTCCCGCAGCGATGGCCGCGCCAATGGCCTCCGCGCGAGTCGCGTACAGGGCACGCATGTGCGCCGCGTACGTGGGGAACCTGTCCTGCGCTTGGTCGGCGATACCGGGAAAGATACGCCAATTGTCGAGGGTGGGGACCAGCGCGATGCCCTCTCCCGCCATGATGCGCACGGTTTCTGAGTCCAGCCCGCAGCCATGCTCGATACAATCGATTCCCGCCCTGACAAGCTGAGACACAGATTCCTCGCCGAAGCAATGGGCGGTGACTCGTGCCCCTTCCTCATGGGCAGCGCGGATGGCCTGGGCCGCGATGTCGGCGGGCCATAGGGGTGCCAAGTCGCCACCATCGCGGTCGATCCAGTCCCCCACAAGCTTGACCCACCCCTGGCTGGCACTGGCCTGACGACGCACCTCTTCGACAAGGCAGTCCGGCTCGATCTCGACGCCGAAGTCTTTGAGGTAACGCCTGGGACGGGCGATGTGGCGACCCGAGCGGATGATCTTGGGCGCTTGCGACGACCCCTCCAGCCAGGCAGTGTCGATGGGCACTCCCGCGTCGCGTACCAAGGTCACCCCAGAACGAAGGTCGGTCAGGGCCTGAGCTTCGGCTTCGGATCTGGTTACTCCCCCACCGGCGCCCAAGCCGATATGACAGTGAGCGTCTACGAGGCCAGACAGTATCCAGCGGCTTGCGTGGACACTAGGCGTTGTTCGTGTGTCATCGAGTTCGACGGCGTCCAGTTGGGGAACAAAGGTGATCTTGCCCTCAACAACCCACAGGTCTGCTTCCACTCGTGATGGAAGGATGACTCCGCGCAGATGCAATGGCGCAGCCTGGGGCCATCTGGCCCCGAACAGTGATTCGGTCATCAGCCCAGGAGTTTGGCCAAGTCCGGCGGCAGGGTGAAGTCTTTCATCGCTGCCTCAAGGTCCGCTGGAGTTGAAGGCACACCGAAGGCTGCACCTGAAGGCGCCTGGACTTCGGGCTCGGCGGTGGACGCGCCTCCTGCCCTCTTGGCTGGATTGCCCGACACCCCCGACCCAGATTTCTTCTTCTTGGCCGTGGCTTTGATCGGCTTGCGTGCGCCCATCCCACCGGGCAGACCCATGCCGGGCAACCCGCCACCGCGTCCACCCATCATCGGGCCGAGGGACGCCATCATCTTGCGCGCCTCAACGAACCGGTTGACCAGGGAATTGACCTCAGAAACCTCGACACCGGCACCTTTGGCGATCCGGGAACGTCGAGAGCCGTTGAGGATGGAGACATCGCCGCGCTCGGCGGGAGTCATCGAGTAAATGATGGCTTCGATACGGTCGATGGACTTCTCGTCCACTGCGGCGAGTTGGTCCTGCATCTGGCCCATACCAGGAAGCATTCCTAGTAGCTTTCCCATGGGTCCCATGCTGCGCACGGCCTGCATCTGGGTGAGGAAATCCTGGAGGGTGAAGGCGTTCTTGCCGCTCAACATCTTCTGTGCGGCCTCTTCGGCCTGCTTGCGGTCGAAGGTGCGTTCGGCCTGCTCGATGAGGGTCAGAATGTCGCCCATGTCGAGGATGCGCCCGGCCATGCGGTCAGGATGGAAGACCTCGAAGTCGGCCAGTTTCTCGCCCGTGGACGCGAACATGATGGGCGCGCCCGTTACCGTCGCAATCGACAGCGCCGCGCCGCCCTTGGCATCGCCGTCCAACTTGGTGAGGACGACCCCGTCGAATCCCACCTTGTCAGCGAAGGACTTGGCCGTGTTGACCGCGTCCTGGCCAATCATGGCGTCGATAACGAACAAGGTCTCATCAGGAGACACGGCTTCGCGGATGTTGGCGGCCTGGGCCAGCATCTCCTCATCGACGCCCAGCCGACCGGCGGTGTCCACAATGACGACATCATGGAGGTGGTGCTTGGCGACCTCCACGGAAGAGCGAGCGACTTCGACAGGGTCCCCCACGCCATTGCCGGGCTGAGGGGCGTACACCGCGACCTTGGCCTGGCGACCCACGACCTGCAACTGTGTGACCGCGTTCGGGCGCTGCAAATCGGCTGCGACAAGCAGTGGAGAGTTGCCCTTTTCGCGCAGCCACTTGGCCAACTTGCCTGCCAGGGTCGTCTTGCCGGAGCCCTGGAGGCCAGCCAACATGATGACGGTCGGAGGGTTCTTGGCGAACTGGATCGAACGGGTGTGCCCTCCCAGAATCTCCACCAATTGCTCGTGGACGATCTTGACGATTTGCTGAGCCGGGTTGATGGCCTTCGACAACTCGATTTCGGTGGCCTTGGCTCGTACATCCTCGATGAACGTCTTGACCACGTCCAGATTCACGTCGGCTTCGAGGAGGGCTGTGCGAATCTCGCCCAGAGTCGCGTCGATGTCAGCGTCGGAGAGTCGGCCTTTGCCGCGCAGGGCGCGAAAAGCCTTGGACAGCCGATCTTGCAAGGTGTCGAACATGTGGTGCCTTTCTTGTGCCCTACTAGGGTACTATCCCCGCTCGCGGGAGTCGTTCTTGATGAGCGTGGCGAGGATGGCGACTCCGCGCGAGTCCATGACCTTGCCACCGGCGATGATCCCAGCCGCACAACATATCAGTCCCCATACGACACCGACGGCCAGCACAAGCCAACCAGTCCAACCGTGCGCGAATATCGCCCAGATGCACACCGGCAGGGCCAGTACCCCGGAAGCGGTCATGCAGCCGAATTGCGACAGCATCTGTGAACCCATCATGCCTGTTTTCATTCTCAGGGGAGACTCGCCAGGCAAGGCGATGGGGTACACAATCAGCGGAGAGAATATCGACGCCACTCCCAGAGCGCACAGGTACAGGGAAGCCAGTGCCCCAAGCGCGGCGGGGATCCGCGCGGGCGCTCCTATGATGACCATAATGACAATTCCCGCGACCACGATCATGGGGGTGGCCCATACAGATATTCCCAGGACCCGCCCGAGACGGTCCTGCCATCCTTTGATCCCCGTGGCGAAGTGGGTCCACCATGCTGTGGCGTCCATGGCAATGTCTGCTGACAGCCCAAACCCGCCCATCACCGCCATCATGGCGATGCCGAAGACAGACATCCATCCACTGGGGATTCCTCCATCGGCAATACTGTTCAGGGAAAAATCCATGATGGTGAACAGGATGGGCATGATGAGCAGCGACGGGATTGTTCCCAGATAACGCGGATCACGCCGCCAATATCTGAGACACCGCGCCATGATGGCTGCCACAGGGGCCATCGCGCCACGGGCCCACGGTTGTGCCGCCATCTTTGCAATGGCGTCGTCTTTGGAGACCGCCCCGGTGGATTCGGAGTGCGCAGGAGCCACGAGGGCTTTGTCCAGAATCGCCGCGTACATCCACACGCCCAGTCCAAGGTAAACAACGGTGAGCGCCAGGTGGGCAAGGAACATGAGCCATTCCCCTTGTCCGGCGTCTCCGACGAGTGCCCAGGGAGCCCCCAGAGGAGTCCATGAAGCAATGTTGGCCACTGTGGAGATGGCGGAGACCAGGTCATCCAGGCGATCCACCCTGTCAGTGACATAGGTTACGAGCAGCGAAGCCGCATAGCCAAGGGTGGTCAAGGCAAGGACGACGATGAGACTGATGACGGCAGTCAGGTCGCGGCCTTTGCGAGAGGAAAGCTTGGAAGACAAGGCCGTTGAGGCTGTTCGACATCCGACCTGGGTCATGAAGAAACCCAGTGCTCCCCCGATGAGGCCGACGAGTGCCACAAGAGGTGTGTGCGTCCAGGGCAGAGCAGACCCGAGACAGAGTATGGCCGTGAACGCGCCAGGCAATCCTAGGATGCTGGCCAAGAGCAGTCCTGGGGCGAGTCGAATCCCGCTGAGAGGGAAGGGGCTGAACCGCGAAGGATCCAGGGTCTGGTCCGATCCGAAGAAGGCCAGCGGGAGCAATGTCCAGCCAAGCACGAGGACAGACCCTGAAAGGACCGTCATCGAACCAGCGATTTGTTCGTTGCCAGGGACGACGAGAGCGAGGGCCGCCAAGCCGATGAGTGCCAGAGCAACGGCAAAGAGAGCATATGCTCCCAGGATGATCCAGAGGACCAGTCGTGCTGTGGAGCGTTTGAGTTCGGCCAATGTCAGGCGGAACTTGAGCCCTAGGAGGGTCGCAACCATGTCAATTCCTGATGTGTTTCGGCGCCTCCGACCAGTTGGATGAACCGTTCCTCCAGATCGAGACCGCCCGCCACCTGCTCCACGGTCCCGGCTGCGAGCAATTGGCCCTGCCCGATGATGGCGACGTGGTCGCACAGCCTTTGAACAGTGTCCATCACATGGCTTGACAAAACAACAGTGCCACCGTCTTTGACGAACGCCCCGAGGATGTCAGAGATTGTACGAGCGGACACAGGGTCGATGGCTTCGAACGGCTCATCCAGGACGAGCAGCGCGGGAGCGTGCAGGACAGCGCAAGCAAGGGCGATTTTCTTCGTCATGCCCGCTGAGTAGTCAGCCACCGCCTTTTTCGCATCGGCCTCCAGCCCGAGGGTACGCAGTAAGTCAGCCGAGCGGGTGGCGACAGTGCTCTTGTCCAGTCCACGCAAGAGTCCTGTGTACGTGAGAAGCTCTTGTCCGCTCAGCCGGTCGAAGAGTCGCAGCCTGTCGGGAAGCACCCCCACCTTGGCTTTGACTGCCGCCAAGTCCGTCCATACGTCGATGCCGTCCACCCACACCTTGCCCGCGTCCGGCCTGAGCATTCCTGTGACCATGCTCAGAGTCGTGGTCTTGCCCGCTCCGTTAGGCCCGACGAAGCCGTACATGGAGCCGCGCGGGATGTCGAGGTTGAGGTTGTTGACAGCGAGGACTTGGCCGAATGCCTTCGTCAGTCCCCGAATGGCCACCATGGGGGCGGCAGCGATATTGTCCATGTGCTCCAGTATCCCATGGCGATGCCGATAGTTGTTGTGTGGCCGTGTGCTAGCTCGGAGCGTAGGGACTTGTGAACTTGGGTGGTGCGAGCCGGATTCTGCACGAAAGCAGGAGGGGGACGCACTGAGTCGCTGCAAACCCCATCCTCAAACGGGCTGTTTTGGGGGTACGCGAACGCTTCAGGATGGGTAATGTCGGATTTTTCGGGATTCTGGCGACATTAGCCATCCACAAACGTCCAGCGGCAAGGAAAACGATCCGTTTGAGGATGGGTTATGTAGACCCACCCAGGCCAGACAGTGTGGGTCTTGTTTTCGGGAAGCACGCCACATGACCACGGAGGCCATCACACCCCCGACACAAGTCAGGTACGCTTGTCCGCGTGAGTAACCACTGTGTCGTCACCTTCACCTGTCCCGACGGGCCTGGCATCGTCCACGCCATCTCGGGCGCGATTGTGACAATGAACGGCAATATCACCGAGTCCCAGCAGTATTCATCGCCCGACACCGGTACGTTCTTCATGCGGGTGCAGGTCGAATTGGACTCCACACCGCAGGACCTCAAGACCATTCTGGCTCCCGTGGCCAAACGCTTCGATGGCCAAGTCCACGTTGATATCGTGGGCCGAGCCGTACGCACTCTCATCTTGGTGTCCAAAGAGCCGCACTGCCTCAACGCCCTCCTCAGCCACGAACGCGCCGGGACCCTGCCCATCACTGTGCCCCTCGTCCTGTCCAACCACCCTGACTTGGGCGACCTGACAAGGTTCTATTCCGTCGATTTCGAGTCATGGCCGGTCGTGGCCCAATCCAAGGCCGACTTCGAGGCACGTATCCGCGATGTCGTGGTCACCCAGGATATTGAACTGGTTGTGCTCGCGCGGTACATGCAAATCCTCTCTCCGGAGCTGTGCGACTTCCTCGCCGGACGGGCAGTCAACATACACCATTCCTTCTTGCCTGGTTTCAAGGGAGCCAACCCCTACCGCCAAGCACACGCGCGCGGCGTCAAACTCATCGGTGCCACAGCCCACTTCGTCACAGCCGACCTGGACGAGGGCCCCATCATCGAGCAGTCCATCGTCAGAGTGGACCACTCCAAGTCGGCCGAAGACCTGCGCGAGATCGGCGCAGACATCGAAGCAGTCGCGCTGACCCACGCAGTCAAGATGTACGCCCAGCACCGCATCCTCCTCGACGGTGTACGCACAGTCGTCTTCGACTGACACTCCGTCTACTGTCCACCCACTAGCCACCGTCTCTGTCTTGGACCAAGCGCGCTAGGATGGGCACTATCAACTCCGGGGTCGGTGCAATTCCGAACCGGCGGTCATAGTCCGCGAACTCTGAGGCACATGCTGAAGAGCCGATCTGGTGGAACTCCAGACCCGACAGTACAGTCTGGATGGGAGGCGTTGATCGACGTTCGCGTCCGTGTAGTGCATGCACTTGGTGACGTGTCGTCTTGCCTCCCCACCCCTGCCCCGCAGTCAGATACCGATCTGCCTCGTGGGGCAAGGAAGGGGCGTCATGAAACGCGCGTGGATGCCGATTGTGGCTCCCATCGCGCTCGCCCTCATTCTGCTGGCCGGATGGGCGCTGACCACTACTCCTGGCGCGATCCCTTCCTATGTCGTCCCCACGCCACTGGCGGTCGTGAAGAAGCTCATCGGTGGGCTCGTCACCTACGCTGACATGTGGAGTTTCATCGGCACGACCCTTGTCGAATCCCTGGCCGGTTGCGCAGTGGGCATCCTCATCGGCATCCCATTCGCCGTTGTCATCTACCGTTCTCGGCTGGTTTCGGCGGCAGTCGTCCCCTTTCTCGGCGCGACTCAGGCCATACCCGCCGTCGCCATCGCACCTGTCCTCGTCCTCTGGATGGCGTCAGGATTCTGGCGCATTGTTGCTTTGTGCGCGATCATGGTGTTCTTCCCCATTCTCGTCTCATCGCTGGTGGGGCTTCGCCATGTCGACCGCGACGTTCTATCTGCGGCCTTGGTGGATGGCGCAGGTTCGTGGGCACGCCTCATCCATATCGAAATCCCCCTCGCTTTGCCCAATATTCTCGCCGGAGTCCGAAATGGGTTCACGCTGTCGATAACAGGTGCTGTTGTGGGGGAAATGGTCATGGGTGGCGAAGGCTTGGGAAGCCTGCTCATGATTCAGCGCAATGCCAACGACACCGCAGGCATGTTCGCCACCATCATCGCGCTCGCCGTTCTGGCGGCAGGGGTGTACTCACTCGTGGCCCTAGTGGAGAAACGCTGGGCCTCATCCATGGAAATCATCAAGGAGACACGTTCATGAAAACTCACCAAGGCAAGAACCGACGCGGAGCGCTAGCAACCGCCCTCATGGTGGGGTTCGCCCTCATAGCGACGCTGGGAGGGTGCTCCAAACCTGCCACTGAAACCGTCGTGGGGTTGACGTTCATCCCGAACATCCAGTTCGCGGCCTTCTACAACGCCGATTCCCAGGGGTGGTACGTCGAGAACTCTGGACTGACAATCCGCCATCATGGCTCGTCAGAGGGCCTTTTCACGGCACTCACTTCAGGACAGGAACAGTTCGTTGTGGCAGGCGGGGACGAAATCCTCCAAGCCCGTTCCCAAGGCATCGATGTGGTCGCGGTGGGGACGTATTACCGGCAATATCCTGCGGTGATCATCGTGCCTGAG
>JAISJO010000034.1 GCA_031261485.1 Propionibacteriaceae bacterium
AGTCTTTGATCTTCGCAGCCAAGCCCGACACTACTAGTGCCCTGTTCGCTTCGGCGTGTTTGGCCATGACCTGCTGGTGGGGTTGTGCGTTCTCCGCATAGGTGTCGTACGCCCCGACAACCTCGGCCAATTCGGCGGACCGGCGATAAGCAGCGCCCGTCATGAGCGAGGTGACCGCCCCAGCCAGTCCTCGACCAGTGTCGGAATCATAGGCGAGCCCGAGCGCCATGAGCAGGGCACCCAGATTCGCATAGCCGATGCCCAACTGACGGAACTTGCGTGTGTTCTCAGCGATGGGCTGCGTCGGGAAATCAGCGAAACAAATGGAAATGTCCATCGCTGTGATGATGAGCTCCACAGCCGTGATGAACTTCTCGGTGTCGAAGGTGTCATCATCGCCCAGGAACTTCATGAGATTGAGGCTCGCCAGGTTGCAGGAAGAGTTGTCGACTGACATGTACTCCGAGCACGGGTTCGAGGCGTTGATGCGCCCAGAGTTGGGGGTCGTGTGCCACGCATTGATGGTGGAGTCGTACTGGATGCCGGGGTCGGCACATTTCCACGCCGCATCGGCCAACTTGGAGAACAAGTCGCGCGCTTTGACAGTGTCGACCACGCGACCGTCTGTGCGGGCCAGGAGATTGAAATCAGAGTCGGTTTCCACAGCCCGCATGAACTCGTCGGTCACCCTCACCGAGTTGTTCGCGTTTTGGTATTGCACCGACGTGATGTCTTTGCCTCCCAGATCCATGTCGAAACCAGCGTCGCGCAAGGCGCGTATCTTCTCCTCCTCGACAGCCTTGGTCTCGATGAACTCCTCGATGTCGGGATGGTCCACATCGAGAATGACCATCTTGGCGGCGCGCCTCGTGGCTCCACCCGACTTGATGGTTCCCGCAGAAGCGTCCGCACCGCGCATGAAAGACACAGGCCCAGAAGCCGTCCCACCCGAGGACAGCAGTTCCTTGGAGCTACGGATGCGCGATAGGTTGACCCCTGCCCCCGAGCCACCCTTGAAGATGAAGCCCTCTTCTCTGTACCAATTGAGGATCGAGTCGATGGAATCGTCCACACTCAGAATGAAGCAGGCCGAGACTTGCTGGGGCGCGGAGGTGCCCACGTTGAACCAAACCGGCGAGTTGAAGGAGAAGACCTGGTGGAGGAGCATCCACGTCAGTTCATCGGCGAAGACTTGTGCATCCTCATCCGTGGCGAAATACCCATTGTCGACGCCAGCCTGGCGGTACTTCCCCACCACCCTGTCGATGAGGGTCTTGAGGCTCGATTCCCGCTCGTCGGAACCCAACGCGCCACGGAAGTACTTGGTGGTGACAATCGTGGAGGCATTGACACTCCACGAGTCGGGGAACTCCACCCCGCGCTGCTCGAAGACCATTTCGCCGGTCTTCCAATTGGTCTGCACGATGTCACGCTTGGACCACGCCACCTCGTCGTAGGGGTGGACGGACTGCGTAGAAAAGACTCGACGGATGCGCAGACCGCGCGGATTCTCGGACATGGGGTGGACCTTTCCTTGGTGAATGTGAGTGGTAAGAGTGTTGTTAGTGGGAGGCCAGTTGATGACGCAGGTCCGCGATGCCGGACTCGAAATCCTCAACCGATGCGTAGTTCTGATACACCGACGCGAATCGAAGGTACGCGACTTCGTCGAGTTCGGACAGTGGGGTGAGAATCGCCAAGCCGATTTCTTCGGCGGGGACTTCCGCAAGACCAGTGGCTCGCAGAGCATCCTCCACACGTTGGCCGAGTTTGGCGAAGTCGATCTCAGCGACTGGGCGGCCCTTGCAGGCCTTGCGAACTCCCTGGATGACCTTTTCTCGAATGAAAGGCTCAACCACGCCAGAACGCTTGATGACCGCAAGCTGGGTTTGTTCGACGGTAGTGAATCGCCGCTCACAGGCAGGGCATTGTCTGCGACGACGGATACTTCCGCCGTCGTCAGCGACACGCGAGTCAATGACCCGCGAATCCGGATGCTTGCAATATGGGCAGTGCATGGTTCTTCTCTACCTCTTTCGAAACCGCTCGTAAGCAGGTCTGCGTGTCTTCCAGCGAAATCGCGGACACCCACTATACATGGGGAAATCACATCGATGTCACTACTACATCTAGTGATTCTAGACATTCTGAGTCGGGTGTCAAGAGGACTCGCATCGTGCGCTCACACTCGGCGTGTCTTAGTGGAAAGTCCTTGTGGACGGGTCTTGTCTAGAACCAGATATTACGCACGACGGCCCAGACGAGAGCCAGGATTCCAGCGATGATGAGCCCGTTCTTGGAGACCCAGGCGGGCAACCAGCGGGTCCCGTATTCTGGGTGGCGTCGCCACTCCACTAGCCACCCGAGAGTGCGCACCCCCAAGAGCACACCAAAGACCAAACAAGCCGCGTTGGCCTGCCACGCACCTGCGAGGTCGAGATGCAGGAGCGCAGCCGCCATGTGCGTGCCGCCACAGAAGGGGCACAACACTCCGGTCAACGTCCTCAGACCGCAGGGGATTCCAAACCCAGTCGCCATGTACACCCCGGCGAGAACCGCACCCGCGCCCAAAGCAGAGCCAACCGCCACCAAATGGGTCGCTGGAGGCGGTGCCACACGCCCGATGGACTGGACAGACTGCATATCTCATGATGACCCCTGGCAAGAACTAAAGACAAATCAATCGCACTTCGCTATCCTGAAAGCGCCCAGCCTCATGAAAGGACAAACGTGAGTACCGATACCCCTTATCCTCCGAACAATCCCATCCCTGGATACACTCCGCCCGAGGGTGTCCCGCCCGTTGATGTGCCCCAGGCTCCGCCTGTCGCGCCCAGCATCGATTTGCCCCCAGTCGCACCTCCCCTCGTACCCGGATTCGACTTGCCTGAGGCAGCGCCCATCACGCCGGTTGCCGCTACTTTCGATGCGTCAGCCCAGCCACCGTGGGGAGCAGTTCCGCAGGCCACGGGCGCGCCAACTCCGGCTTACGGACAATCCTCGCCCGCACCACAGCCAACACCTGGCTACGGCACAGTTTCCTCCGTTCCGTCCGTCTACGGGGCTGCCCCAATCTCCGGCGCGCCTGTCACTGCCTATCCCAGCGTTCCGGCTCAGAGCGGCTCCCTCGCCACCTGGGTGCAACGTGTTTTGGGCGGTCTGGTTGACTATGTTCTTCCCGGCATCGGCGGTGGCATCATTGCGGGCATCGGCGGCGTTGTGGCCGGAGCCGCCGGTTCTGGTGGAGTGGCGGTCTTCGGTGCGCTACTGACCTTTGTCGGGTACGTGGCGGCATTCGGCTTCATGGTGTGGAACTCATGGATCGTCCAAGGCAAGACTGGCCAATCCTTGGGCAAGAAATGGCAGAAGCTACGCCTCATCAGCGAGGTCACTGGGCAAATCCCTGGAGTTGGCCAGACGATTCTGCGGTACATCCTTCACACCGTCGACACTGCTCCCTGCCTTATCGGGGTGTTTGCTCCTCTCTTCACTCCGAAGAAGCAGACCTTCTCCGACATGATCATGAAGACTCTCGTCGTCAACGAGTAGATATTCGAGACCACAAGGGGGAATCTCTTCGGAGGTTCCCCCTTCGTCATACCCGAGGACAGTCAGACAGCCAGGGCATGAGCCGACCGCCACAACATCGCCCCTGGCGCATGACCTCGTCACACTGACGACAGGGGTCAATCAGCGTTTCCCCGAGGACAGGTACGACTGAAACCGAACCCTCACTGCCTCGCGCCTGGCATCGGGCCGATGCAGAACACGCAATCAGGGCAGAGGAACGTTGGGCACAGAAAGGAAAGACCACACCATGGTCACCGCCGCACTGGCGAAGACTGTGACCACGGCGCCGACTGCCGCGTATCCCTTCGCCGTAGCCCAAGCCTGGGCTCGGGCAGCGCGTCGAGCATGGGCGTGGCGCAGACTCGCCGCACTCATTTCCCCCTCAGCGACCAGATGCAGACGATTCCGTGATGACGGTTGCGGAATCCATTCGACTTCCAGGGCACTCATTCCAACTCCTTAGAACGTATGTTCGATTCATTCTTACTCTATTTGACCTCCGAAATCAAACATATGTTCGACTGCGGTGTGTCGTGTCTCTAGTGAACACCCTAGGTCTGACATTTTTCCGCGACACTATCGAACAGATGTTTGATTCTCATGGGTCAAGCCGCTACCGTGGTCATATGAGCGCAAGTGACACCTTCCACGACAACGTGGCCGAACTGCCCGACGGACCTGCGGGCAGGGATGGGCTGACCCTTCGCCAGCGTCGGATTCTCGAAGTCATTCAGGCATCTGCGGCCGAGCGCGGCTATCCTCCGACAGTGCGAGAAATCTGCGAACAGGTGGGGCTCAATTCCTCCTCCTCTGTGGCTCATCAACTGCGCGCACTCGAAGCGCGCGGCTACATCAGACGTGACCCGAATCGTCCTCGCGCCATGGAGGTTCTGCTCCCCGACGATGGTGACACCGAGGCAAGCCCGCCGAGCGTATCGGTGCCTCTGGTGGGGCGTATCGCTGCTGGCGTTCCCATCGCCGCCGAAGAATGCTTGGAGGATACCTTCGCTCTGCCTCAGCAACTCGTGGGCCAAGGGACGCTCTTCATGCTGAAAGTCCAGGGCGACTCCATGATCGACGCCGCCATCTGCGACGGCGATTACGTAGTCATCCGTTCTCAGCCCAATGCCGAGAATGGCGAGATCGTGGCGGCACTCCTGGGCGACGAGGCCACAGTCAAGACCTTCAAGCGCGTGCCCGGGCAGGTGTGGCTCCTGCCCGCCAACCCCTTGTACTCCCCCATCGACGGTAACCACGCCACCATCTTGGGCAAAGTTGTCGCGGTGCTGCGCAAGGTGTAGCACTCTCGCCCGTTGGGTGTGAATGGCCTCGCGCCATCACCTCAGTGGCTCGGTGCCCCACGCCAGCGGCACTTGGTGTCATGCCTAGATAGCTCCCGCGATTTCATCGACGAATCGGGAGCGCGTCACCGTCCGAGAGTTCACCCTCTCAGACCACGACACGCGAAGGAAGGTTTTTGCCCTTGTCACGCCCACATAGAAGAGTCGGCGCTCCTCCGCCAGGCGAGTTGGACCTGTGGCGAGTGGATGGGGCAGACCGCCCTCATGAGCCCCCACGATGCAGACGGCTGCCCATTGTTTGCCTTTTGCCGCGTGCAAGGTCCCGACATGGACTCCTTCGCGCGCCGAGGGCTCCACGACCGAGGGCCGGGACACAGGTATTCCATTTTCGGCGAGCTCCTGGCCATAGTGTTGGGCTTCCGCGCGAGTGCGAGTCAAGACTGCCATCTCGGACCATGCGAGCCCTCCACGATCCAGTTCTTTCAGCCACCTGCACACTCTTTCGCGCTCTTGGTCCGGCGTGTCCTGTCCGGCCAGTGTGACTTCAGGCCCGGCCTCATGAGTCGCGTCCAGGTGGAGCCCCCTTGGATTGAGAGCGTTGGCTACTGCCAGAATCTGCGGCGTCGAACGATAATTCCTTGTCAAGTTGAGTTCGGTGGTTCCTCGATGATGGGCTGCGAAGTGCACGAGGTATTCCGGACGCGCGCCTGCGAAGGTGTGAATGGTCTGCGCGGGGTCCCCCACCACGCACACATCGGAGCGCTCCCCCAGCCACAAATCGAGCAGACGCGCCTGGATGGGCGAGACATCCTGGAACTCATCGACAAGAAAGTGACGGTAGGTGTCACGCACCTTGACCCGGATGTGACGCTGGGTCGCCAGCAGGGCGACCGCACACAGGAGCACGTCATCGAAGTCGATGACCCGAGCCGCCTGTTTGGCCTCTTCATAGGCCACGATGGCATCCGCGACACTCTCCGGAGCGGCTCTGGTTACCCGCGATTCATCCAGAGCGAGGCGGACGTAGTCTTCGGCAAGGACGTTGGACTGCTTCGACCACGCCACCTCCTGGGCCACCTCTGCCAGGCTCGCTGGTGTCGCGGGAAGGCCCGTTCGCTCACAAGCTGCCCTGACCAAGGCCGTGGTGTCCTCCATGATGTCGGGTAGGTTGACTCCGTAGGCAAGTGGCCAGAAGTATTGCGCTTGTCGCAGGGCTGCCGAATGGAAAGTCCGGCACTGCACCGATTCCACGCCCATCTGGGCCAAGCGGGAGCGCATTTCATCGGCAGCCGCAACAGTGAATGTCACTGCGAGCGTGGCATGAGGGTCGAGTTCGCCCTGAGCGGCGGCGTAGGCGATCCTATGGGTCAGGGTGCGAGTCTTGCCGGTCCCTGCACCAGCGATAATCGCCACGGGCGCCCCGAGGTAGGAGCATGCTCTAGTCTGCTCCTCGTCCAGTGTCTCGTCGGCTTCGCTCATGGGTACTACTGTGCCATGGGGGTACGACAAAATCCCAGCACGTGGTTCTCAGAACACCAACTTGCCCCGCCGACAGGCGTCGATCAGTCGTCATCATCGACGCCAGACAGGGCGCTTGCGGGCGTCGCTGAGAAAATGTCCGGGGTGTGGACTACGGTGGTTCCATGATTGTGAGAGCGGCGACCCGAGTGGAGCCACTGGCCGATGATGTGGCCAGATGGCTGGCCGACGCGCGCGACGATCCTTTCGCAGAAGACGTGCTGCTCACTGGCGATAGTGGCATGTCTCGTTGGCTGGCCCAGCGCCTCAGTCGAAGCCTCGGGGCCGACAAGGGCGATGGGGTGTGCGCTCGGGTCACATTCACAAGCCTGAGCCGCTTCCTTGGAGACCTTGGTTCCTCTGAACACTCCAACCCTGAACGAGTCCGTGCCTGGTCGCCTGAGGCTCTCTTCCCCCTTGTCCTTCAGTGTCTTGACCACTTGCCCGAGGAAGTCAATCTCAAGTCCGTCATCGACTACTTGGCCGTGCCCAATCGACCTCGCAGACGTGTGGAGTTCGCGCGAAGAACCGCCGACCGCCTCGCCTGGCACGCCACGTGGAACCGACCCATGCTCCGCCACTGGGAGGCGGGCAATTTCGTCACCACAGGCGGCGAACAACTCGACGCGATGGATCGTTGGCAACCTTCCCTGTGGGCCCTGCTGGTGCAGAGTGTGGGTTTGCCCTGGGAATGCGACCCTAGGCCTCCTGAGTTGGAACGAGTCGCGCGACTGGGAAAGGTGGGGGCCTTCCTCCTGCCTGGAGTCCCCGACCATGAATGGCAAGCATTGCTCGGGCTCGATGACCTCTTGTCGCGCGCTGGGCGCGAAGTGGCCATCTATGAACTGAGGCAACAACCGTGTGAAGGCTTACGCCGTGTCGCGGGAGAGCATCCTCCGTATCGGATCGTGGAGCATGAACTCGTGGGGTCGCCCGCAGCCCATCCGACGACGCTGTTGGAGTCACTGCAAGCATCATTGGCAGGAGGAGAGTTGCGCCAATGTCCTCTTGACGACTCCCTTCAGATACATCTCAGCCACGGTCCTGATCGCCAGGTGGAGGTCCTCCACGACATCATCCTTGGCCTACTAGAGGGCGACCCAACTCTCGAACCCCGAGACATTCTTGTGGTAACCCCGGACCTTGAGCAGTATGGCCCACTTGTCGAGGCCATGTTCTTCAACGGGCCCGGCGCGCAGGCGAGAGTGACGCCCTCTGGGTTTCAGGCGCAGACCAATCCTGCGATGGAACTCTTGTTCCACGTGCTGAAGGCGGTCAACACTGCGGCAGGGGCCGACTCTTTGTGGGAGTTGCTTCAATCTCCCCTTGTCATGGAAGGTTTTGAACTCTCGAGCAACGACTCGTTTGCCCTTCGGCGCATGATCGAAGACTCTGGGATTCGATGGGGCGTCACGCAGACATCGCGTGAAGCCTTCGCCGTGGATGTGGCCGCCAACACGTGGGAATCTGGGCTGGACCGCATGGTTCTCGGACTGGCTCTGTCTTCAGACGACCTGCCCGTCCACGAGGGCATGACTGCGATGGACTTGGGCTCAGACGACGCTGCGCGCTTGGTGCGCGCTATCGCTGCGGTCGTCTCGACGGTTTCCCCACTGACGAGCATCGAAACGCTGGAAGGGGCAGGATGGGTGAGGTTGCTCGTCAACGTGCTCAATGTTCTGTGTCCTGGCCCATCCCTTGAGACAGTCGGCGCGGTGCAAGCCAGTACAGCCGTCCTCACCGAAGCCCTCGCAGAATTGGGGCCGACCACTTGTCTTGAGGTTGAAGCAGTCTTGCATCTGAGATGGCGCAGACGCACGCGGCGCTCCAGTCTTCTGCGCGGGGACTTGAACGTGACAAGCCTAGGGACTCTGGACTGTGTCCCCCACCGAGTCCTCATCCACTTAGGGTTGGATCAGGCCAACTTTCCGCGTCATCGCAGTGAACCTGGCGACCGTGTCGAGACGATCCTTGATCCGCGCGTCCTTGACGCCACGGCCAGGGATCGGTCGTGGTTTCTCCATTCCGTCCAGTCCGCCCGCCAGAAGTTCATTGCGTTGTGCGTGGGTTTCGATCCGACCACCAATGAGCCCGTCACGGCGCCGACACCAGTGTTGGAACTTGTCGAGGCTATTGAGTGTGTTTCAGGACAGAAGCTGTCACCGGACCAGGAGACCCTTCCCACCATCGTGACCCATCCGGCTCAACCGTTCTCCCCGTCCATGAGACCTCGGCACACATTCGATGCGGCAGTCGCACAGGCGGCACAACGGCTGATGGAACCTCGGGTTGTGCCATCAGACTCACAGATGTCTTTTCCGACCCGGAGGCCTCCTCGCCGTGACCTCCCTGTCCCGGCGACCATCGAGTTGGACGACATCTGTTCCCTGTTCGCCAATCCTGCGGCGTACTGGCTCAAAGGGGTTGGCGTCACGCCATCTTCTCTCAAGTGCGACCCCGCCATGCCATCCGACCTGCCCGTGGACCTCGATTCTCTGGCCCTGTGGAAGATGAAGGATCGCTTATTCGGTGCCCTGGGTGCTGGTTTCGATACCGCCCACGCACGGGAAGCGGAGGTGGGCCGCCAGCTCATTCCTCCCCAATCGTGGGGAAGTGCCCTGGTGGACTCCACTCTCCACACGGTGACACGCTCACGGGCGCGGGTTGCTGACCTGCTCGAGGTCCCTGTGCGGGTCACTGGAGTGCGCCTCGGGTGGGATGGGCTTCCTGAAGTGCGCGGTTCCGTCTTCATTCGAGGCGGCGACGTCGTCTCAGTACGCGCCGGCAAAGTGAGAGGCAAGCAACTCATCCGCGCCTGGATACAGGTGCTCGCATTGACCTGTTCTCGACCTGAGCAGTCGTGGCGGGCAGTCGTGGCCGGCGATGACTCGGTGAGAGTCTTGGCTTCGCCCGAGGCAGATCACGCTGAGCGACTACTCATGCACCTTGTCCACCTGTACCTGGCTGGCCGACAGTCTCCGCTGCCCCTGCCAGCGGACTTTTCCGAACTCAAGGCTCGAGCATCCGTGCGAGCCCTCAATATCGCGGACTTGGCACGAGACATGTCCGGCTCGTTCGAGTGGAGTGAAGAATGGGTTGCGCTGTGGGAATCCCCCGACAATCTCTTCTCACAACCTCCTCAACGCGGTGATGGACTGGAAGGTGACCCACCGCACGACACACGATTCTGCACCCTACTCACGTCCGTGTACGGCCCGCTGCGCGAGGCGATCACTAGGAACGGCGCCGCATCTCGGTTGGCGCCCTCCCCGCGCGCAGCGCTGAGCGAGGAAAGGGGCAGGCCATGACCATGCGCTTGCCACAGCCGTGCTCCACGACCCTCATCGAAGCGAGTGCCGGGACAGGGAAAACCCACGCCATCTCCACCCTGGCGGCCCTCTTTGTCGCCGAAAGAGGAGTCCCCATTTCGCAGGTCGGAGTCGTCACGTTCTCTCGAGCGGCCACCGCGACCCTGAAGTCTCGGGTGCGAACACGCCTTCAGGGGTTTGTCCACGCCTTGTCGCATCCCCAGGATGAGGACGATGACCTGATTCGCGTCTGGCAACTTCCCGAACGGGACAAGGCTGTGTGGAGAGCCCGACTCGACGATGCACTCAACGGGTTTGACCACGCGCCCATCCTCACCACCCACGCCTTCTTCGGCACGCTCATCGCCGCTGTGGGGCCACTGGCAGATCATGACCATTCGGAGCGTATGCTCCCCAACGATGCGGACCTGGTGTATTCGGCCACCTCGGATGTCGTGGCTAGTTCTTGTGGCAGGCAACCCCTCGCGTCTTTCGCTCAGTGCCTCGAATGGGTCAAGAAGTCCGACTTCGCTCCCGATGCGGCTCTGGTCGCTTCTTCGCCGGACGTGGCCGATTTCGTGCAGACAGCACGAGAGGCCATTGAGACCCGCAAACGCTGCCACGGCGTGTACACCTTCGATGACATGCTGCTGCGCGCCCAAGAGGCTATGAGCCGACCTGGGGCTGCTGCGCGGGCGAGTGGGTTGTACCCCGTTCTCCTCATGGACGAGTTCCAAGACACTGACACCCTCCAGTGGGAAGTGGTGCGCGATGGGTTCCTGGGACGCTCCACAGTCGTCCTCGTCGGAGATCCCAAGCAGTCCATCTATGGCTTCCGGGGAGCGGACTCCCTGTCCTACCGCCAAGGCGCCCAGGCGAGCGACAAACTGAGCCTCCATGTCAACTACCGTAGCTCTGAGCACATGGTCCAAGCCGTCTCGCAGGTCTTCGCCGGGCTTGAACTAGGAGTTGGCGTCGATGTTCCTGAAGTGCGTGCCTGCCCAAGTTCGCCCCGCTTGCTCAGAGGCGACGGCCAAGACGCTGACAAGCCCCTTCGTATCAGGCGCTTGCCTCATGTCGGCTTCGACGAGGCCGGAAAACTCGTGCTCGACGACCTTGTGGCCGACATTCTCGGCCTGCTCAAGTCAGGCCTGACGTGGATGCCGTCTCCCACTCCAGCAGAGCCTCACCCTGGACGACACCCGTTCCGTCCCAATGACATCGCCGTGCTCGTGAACTCCAACGAACTGGGCACCGAGGTGCTGCACCGCCTCAGTGCGGCGTCAGTCCCCACTGTGTTTTCCGGCACCCAGTCAGTCTTCACATCTGAGGCTGGCGACGCCTGGTTGGCTCTCCTCACCGCGCTGGAGTCTGAGCGCGAGGATCGGGCGCGCGCAGCCTGTCTCACCTCGCTGATCGGGTGGGACGTGTCTCGCCTTGCCAACCCTGACGATACTGCTGACCTCGCCGACATGATGGGCACACTGTCCGAGATCCTCTCCCACGCCGGGCCACTGGGCCTGCTGCGGTGGCTGTGCGAAAACGAGAACCTCATGCTCAGACTCGTGGGCAGCGCCGAGCGAGACCTTACTGATCTTCGCCACATCGCACAGTTGATGCAGAAAGCATCGTCCACGCCCTCTTACTCCGCATGGTTGAGCGCACAACGCAGTCGCGGTGACGATCAGCCAGAAAACAGTCGTCGCTTGACCCGCGATGATCGGGCAGTCACAGTCATGACAATCCACAAGGCGAAAGGGCTGCAGTTCCCTGCGGTGTACCTGCCTGACTTGGGTGGACGGGTCCTCCCCTGGAAGAGGGACGGGCGCACGTGGGGTGAACGCACCGTGAAACCCCTCGTGTTCCATGACCCGGCCCGTTCTGGTCGACGAAGCGTGGACCTCGGTCCAGTCCTTTCCCGCGAATCCGCAGCCCAGAACAGCGAGGACAGAGCCACCGAAGAACTGCGCAAAGCCTACGTCGCCTTGACGAGAGCGACCGTCTTGACGACGACCTGGTGGGGACCGCTCCAATTCTCCGAATCCTCGGCACTGACCCGGATACTTCTGGGAAGTCGACCTCGTCCGCCCGCTTCAGTGCCACTGCCGACGACACTGGCCCTCGACCGGGACCGTTTCCCAGAAATGGCAGTCGAAAATGTCTCACCGAGACCCGCGTCGACCTACCAAACAGGTGTGACGGCGCCACAATTCGCACCCTCGCTGCGGGGTTTCAGTCGAGTCGTCGACCAGACATGGAGACGTACGTCTTTCACCGGCCTCACTGCGGGAACGCATGACGCGATTGGGTGGGACGAACCCCTCGGCGAGGCCGACGATGTCTCCATGAGCGGCCAAGCTCCAGACTTGTTGCGCCCATCTCCTATGGCTCACCTGCCTGCGGGAACTGCTTTCGGGTCCTTGGTTCATGCCGTCTTCGAGCACGCTGACCCCGCGGCACCCGACAACGAGCTTAGAGACCTCATCAGGTCCGAGATCGCTCGTTCCGGAATGACAGGGTTCACCCCTGAGGAACTGGAGGCGGCAATGCGTCCAGGCTTGGCTACTCCACTTGGCCCCATCGCCGACAATATGAGCCTCGCTCAGATTCCATTGAGTGACCGATTAGCGGAACTGGCCTTCGAATTGCCGCTCGCCAACGATGAGAAAGCGCGGGTATTGTCTGATGTCGGTGCGCTGTGTGACAAGTATCTTCCGGCCACCGACCTTCTCCACCCCTATGGCAGACTCCTCGCGGAATTGACCGATGTTCTCCCACTGCGCGGATTCCTCACTGGCTCGATCGACGCAGTCCTTCGTGTCTCAGGCCGGTACGTCGTCGTGGATTACAAGACCAACTGGCTCGGAGGACATGACACGGTCTTGCCGCTCGGCAACTACACTCCTGGGCGCATGGCCCAGGCGATGATGGATTCCCACTACCCTCTCCAGGCTCTCCTCTACTGCGTCGCGCTCCACCGTTTCCTTCGTTGGCGCCTGAAAGGCTACGACCCGACGATCCATTTGGGTGGTGCGGCCTACCTCTTTGTGCGAGGCATGGCCGGGCCCGACACGCCCGTTGTGGACGGGACGCCCTGCGGGGTCTTCCCTTGGCATGTGCCCTCTGGCCTGGTCATCGAGTTGTCCGATCTGCTTTCGGCGGTGGCATCATGACTGCGCCTGTCCACGATCATGGCCTCATCGCCCGCCGCCTGGCTGGGCTATACGGAGATTCTTCCCCGGTCATAGAACAGATTCTCACTCTCGTTCTTGCTGCGGGGGATGAAGGGTCGGTGTGCCTCGACCTCGACACCCTAGATGCTGCGGACGAGGAGGGTCAGACCGATGTCGACCCGACCCATACCTGTCAGACCCACCCTCAACTCGTCGGCACCGAGCTGACCGACACCCCACTAGCCGTTCTGGCCACACTCCCCGGTTCGCCGATGGTGACATCTGCTGATTCCCGACATGTGGATCGCCCCTTGGTTCTCGATGGGCGTCGCGTGTACCTCAACCGCGCTTGGTGTGAAGAAGACGAGGTGGCCCGCCTCCTCCTGGAACATGCCCGGACCCCTGTGCTAGACCACGACATCGCCGTGCCGACCACCATGCCGAACGGCGAGATTCCCGACCAGCGCAAGAAGGAAGCGGTGAGGGTCGCCTCCGGGTGCACAGTCAGTGTGCTGGCGGGTGGCCCCGGAACGGGCAAGACCCTTGCAGTGGCCTACATTCTCGACGCTCTGGCCCGCCATCTCGGTCGCCCCCTGGACGCCATTCTCACCGCACCGACCGGGCGGGCCGCGACCCGCCTGACCGATGTCGCGGCGACACTTGACCCGGCCATGGTGCGCATCGCAGATTCAGGAACATTGCATAAAGTCTTGGGCATACGAGGGGCGAATCCTGAGCACGACGCTGAATCGCCTCTGGCTGCAGACGTGGTTGTTGTGGACGAGGCATCCATGCTGCCTCAGTCATTGTTCCGCCACCTTCTGCGCGCCCTCGCGCCAAGCACTCGCCTCATCCTTGTGGGCGACCCGGACCAACTAGCCTCCGTCGCGCCGGGCGACATTCTTGCGGACATTGTGCGAGCCTCTGGGTCGAGCGGAGAGACAGGCACCAATGTGAGCGGCGGCACGACGAGGGAGCCTGGACTCGATCCCGCCGGTGAGCCCGACACAGGCCGAGCCGGCGACATGGCGCCAAGTCCCAGGGGTGAGCGAGGACCCGACGCGCCACATAGCAGTGGCAATAGTGTGTCATCTCGGACGATAGAAGAAGACGGAAGTGACACCGTCACCGATGTACGAGGTACCAGCCAGTTCCCGATTGGCGTGACCATTCTCGACCACAACTACCGCTCGAACACTGCTCTCCAGTCCCTTGCGCAGGCCATCCGCAGCGCGAATCCGGATAGTCTCATGGCTGCTCTGAGGCAGCCAACCCCTTCCATTTCCTGGTTTGACCAGGATGTGTGCGCACCAGGCTTCAGGCCAGACATTTCCCTAGGCGTGCTTCTCGACGAAGTGCAGACTTTGGGGCTCCACATGGTGGAAGCGGCAGGCCGGGCGGACGCGAAAGAGGCGTTGCGGCTGTTGGGGTCCCATCGATTGCTGGCCGCGCCGCGAGAGGGCCCATCGGGGGTCCACTATTGGGCGCAGACAATCCGCTCGGCTGTCCTTGGCCACCGCCACCATCAGGAAAGATGGCCAGTGGGGCTTCCCCTGCTGGTGACACGCAACAACTCCACGCTAGGACTATTCAATGGGGACTGCGGCGTGATTGTCGCTGGCGCCAGCGGGCCGATGTTCGCCTGCGGGGACGTCGACAGTCCACGCCTCATTGCCCCTTCCCTCCTGCCCGATACCGAACCGCTCTTCGCATCCACAGTCCACAAGTCGCAGGGTAGCGAATACGACACCGTGACCCTCATCGTTCCCCACGAAGACCAAGCCCTGCTCACCCGACGCCTGTTCTACACCGCAGTCACTCGCGCCAAGGAGAACCTGCGCATAGTCGGCACCGAGGCTGCCATTCGTCGAGCTGTCCTCCAGCCCGACACACGCTCTACTGGCCTGGCCGACAAGTTGAGGAGAATGGTGGCAGACCCTGCCTAGCGCCCATCCACGTCGGGGCAGTCCAACCATTGCTGAACAAGCCTTGCGGCAATCGATGCTCTGGGTGGCAGAGTGACTTCCCCGCGTGCCGCCGCCTCCTGGAGACTCTGACGGGTGTACCACGCTGCATTCGTGATTTCCTCGCCATCGACACGCACCTCGCCCTCGGCGTGCGCCCAGAACCCCAGCATGAGCGAGCGCGGCATGGGCCACGGTTGCGACCCCGCGTACACAAGGCTGTCCACTTCCAAGCCAACCTCCTCGGCGAGTTCGCGGTGAATGGCCTGTTCAACAGACTCCCCCGCCTCCACGAACCCGGCGAACAGCGAGCGGCGCGTGTCCTCCCAGCCGACGTGATGTCCCAAGAGCAGGCGATCAGAATCGTCCTTGATGGCCACGATGACGGCGGGGTCGATACGAGGGAAGTGGCGAGTGTCACACGAATCGCACTGCCGCGACCTCCCCCAGTCCACCGCCCGCGTGGCCTTTCCGCAGATAGAGCAGAACTGGTGAGAACTGTGGTAACCCGCCAAGGCCGCCGCACGCATGAGCAACCCAGTGTCCACATCGCCAACAAGCGCCAATGCTGACCTCAGCGACACCAACTCCTCGTCCTCGTGGTGCTCCCCAGCACTCACAACCGCTGAATCGGCGCCACCTCCCAAGCCTCCTTGTTCCATGCCGGACTGGGCGACAGTCTCGACCGCCAAGCCACTTGTTGCGAGGCTCGGGTTCTCGTCGAGTAGGCGCGCAAAGACGGGGACGCCGTCCACCATTCCCAAGAGAACTTCCGTTTGTGTGTCCTGTACAGGCAAGGCAATCCGTTGGCACGCGAAGGCCGACCTGATGCCGACCACAGAATCCGCCTCACCGCCACGAGCAGACTCACCAGCCTTGGCGCCCTGCGACTCTGCGGCCCGCACGGCGCTCAGCGACCCTCTGTGACCTGAAGCGGAATCCATCACGACGCTTCCCGACGCGCTGACCAGCATGAGGTATGCCTCATCTGAGGAAGGGACACCCCCAATATCGAGCAAACCGGCCGATTCCCATACGTTCACTGAGCCAGTTTAGCCATGCTGCTCACACGAAACCTGCTCTTTCACCGAGGAGTCTCTCCGCTGCTCGGTCCTGGCAAGTGCAGCCGAGACACAAGTCTGACAACCTCATCGGGCGAACCTATGTGTACTTCTTCCCACTCGCCAGTCGCCACGTGGAAGAACCCTGCCGCCATTCGTGACATCGGCACGTCCAACTCACGCGCCAGCCCGTGAGCGTACAGTCCCAGTTGACCAGGATCCGAACCACGCCGACCTGTTTTCCAGTCTACGATCAACCAGTCTTTACCCTCCGGCACCAAGTCGGGATTGTCTCCCGCCCAGAACACCGCATCAATCCTTCCCGAAATGACACGACCGGCAATCGAGTCATGTACCTCCCTTTCCACCCAACGCGCACTGGCCGATGCGAACCGACTGGCGAGGAAGGTGTCTTTCAGCGCGCCCAATCCAGGCGGATCTGCCACCGTGTCCTCCTCGTCCAGAAGTGACGCATGCCCGAAATGGCGCTCTGCCCAGGCATGAAAGGCCGACCCTAGGACTGCTTCGCCTTTGGGTGCCGGTGGCATGGGGCGTGCCATGTCGCGGGCCATCGACTCCGAACGGTCACCGAACGCCAGGACAAAGGACGCAGACAGAGGCGTCGGCAAAGACACCTCCACGTTGCGTTCCCTTGTCGCCTCGTTCTCCATTGTCTCAATCGCCGTATCCCAACCCGCGATAATGGCGAGGTCCTCAGCATCGGCATACGCCAGCACATCCTGGGACTCAACACCGGCATCGAGGTGAGAACTCCTCTCCACTCGATGCCTACTCGACTTCTCCCTCAGACAGTCGCGCACATCGCCAGCCAGGTTTGCCTGGGTGTCGTCAGGCTCATCAGGCCACTGACCATGGCCGTCGCCCACGGCCAGGGGATTGGGTCCCTTCTCCCTCCCCCGTGTCGCCTCCGCATCAATCAGGAGATGGATGTACGCCCCTTCGCAGACCAACTCCCCTTCCATCGTCGATGCATCCACGGCGGGCAAGGTCTTGGCCACTTCCGCGACTTGCTGGAAGTATTCGGAAGGGTCACGTGGTTCTTTGAGATGCGCAGCTCCCCACACGTGACAGGTCGCGACTAGTCGCCTCTTCGGGCGCGTCACCGCCACATAGGCCAAACGGTCTTCCGAGGCTCTCACGTCGTTTCTCAGGTCGTCCTCATAGTGAATACATGCGTTGTGCGGTTTGGTCCCCCACAGATTGTCATAATCGGCGAGCCTCGGTAAAGAGGCCCTGTCAGAGCGAATATCCGTGGGTAAGACCGATGCCTGGGTCAGAGGATTGTCCTTCAGCGTGGTGGACGGAAACACCTTGTCACACAGGGCCGGCAGATAGACCTCGTCCCAGTCCAGACCTTTGGCCGAATGCACCGTGGAGATGACCACAGCATTCGCTCCTGTGTCGGGAGGCTGCTCCAATCCCTCGCCATAGGCCTCATCAGCGCCCAGGTAGGCGAGCAACCCAGTCAGCGACGAATCGTGTTCCGCGCAATACTCGGTGACGAGAGACACGAAATGACGCACATGCCGCGTGGCCATCTCGGACTCGAACTGCGCCTGCGCCATGATTCCGCACCTGTCCAGGATTGCCATCAGGACCGCCACCGCGTCGTCACCGAGGCGGCTCAAGACACGGAGATCCTCGCCGAGTCTGAGTAAGGCGCGCCGACCAGTCGGGGTGTACCTCCGCTGTCTCACGCCCGCCTCATCAAGCACAGCGTCGATGAGACGCACAGGGTCCTGATCCGCGAGTCTCGGCTCCTCATCCGTGCTGAGGCTGACGATCAACTGGCTCGACACACCCTGGTCTCGCGCATCCGCAGTCCCGCGCTCGTTCGCACCAGCACCGCCAAGCCTCTCATCAGCCCCAAGACCCCCACGCGCCCGAACCAGGTCCTTCGCATGTCGACCCAAGACCTCCAGGTCCTTGCGCCCAAGCAAGAATCGCGGCCCTGACAGTATCTCCAGCATTTCCGGATTGGCGTCAGGGTCGGTCAACACTTTCATCATGGCCGTTATCTGAGACACCAATGGAATGGTCATCAGCCCGGCGAGCCCCTGGACTGACACGGGGATTCCGAGGTCATCAAGTGTTTGTCGCAGCTCACTGATCTCGGCGCGGCGACGTACCAAGATAGCGAAATCGCCATAATCCACATAGGCCGATCCATCTTCTCGGGTCTTGACATGCCCCTCGTGGGCGGTCTTTTCGATGTCCGCAGCGATCCAAGCGGCTTCCTGCGGCCACGTCTGGAACTGCCTCGCCTCGACTCGCGCGGCTTTGTCTGTGGCCGCTTCCAGTTCTCGGGCGACGAGCGGCGTCAGACGGTTGATCTTTCTGCGTGTGTGCGGCGAATCCTGGGCGGCCAGATAAGCCTGTGGCATGAGTCGGGTCACTGCGTTGGCGGCGTCGAGAATCACTTGTCCGCTGCGTCGGTTCCGCACCAGCGTGTACTCTTCGGCTTGGCCAAAGAAGTCCGCGAAGCCCGCCAGGGTGTCATCGCCAGCTCCCCGCCATCCGTAAATTGCCTGCAGAGGGTCACCCACCGCTGTCACTGGGAAGGCAGAGAGGCCTGTTGTCGGCACCAAAGTAACTGATGTCCCCGGTTCCGCACCCGCCTCGCCAGAAGACTGGGGCTGCTCTCCTTGTCGAGAGAAGAGGGCGCTCAGAAAGCGAGCTTGAGCAACCGATGTGTCCTGGTATTCATCGAGAAGGACGACCCGATAGCGCCCCCTCAGCGTCTCGGGGACCCGTGGCTCCTTCTCTGCGAGTTCGACGGCTTGGGCCATTCGGTCGGCGAATGTGGCAATTCCTTGGACTACCTTGGCCTCGCGGAACCAGTCCACCAGTCGCAGGTATTCCAGCCGTCTTTCGCAGACCTGCCTCACTGCGGACACTTTGGCATACTCCTGGCCTTTCGTCCTCCCCGCAGTGTCCACTTTCTGGAGAAAGACGTGAGTTCGCGCCACCACTTCATCGACCGACAGAAGATGGGATTGGAGATGGCTGTCCAGACTGACTACTCCCTTCACCACCTCACCCCACGATTCCAGGCTGAGCAAGGGAAAGTCGCCCTCGGCCTGTCGGACCACGCGGTCAGCGACCATGTAGGGCTCCACTGAGTCAACCAGCCTGACACTGGGGTCCATCCCCCGCAGGACCGAGAACTCTTCGACGACATCGGACGCGAAAGAGTCGTACGTTGCCGCGAGGCCATCCCATGTGAACCCGGCAGCTTCCAGGGCTTGGGCGATATCCTCGCCCAGTTCCTGAGCCGCTTTTCGGGTAAAGGTCAGGGCGAGGACTTGGTCCGGTCTCACCTGTCCAGTACCCACCAACCATACGACTCGCCCGGCCATCACCGTGGTCTTTCCTGTGCCCGCACCAGCATTGATGACCTGGGGCAACAGCGGGGCCCGAAGGGCCTCGGCTTGCTCTTTCTCGAAAGCGAAGCCAGGCACTGCGAGGGCCCGAGCCATCGCCTTCTCGACATCTCCAATTCCCGTCATCACCGTGGCGACCTCCTTCCATGGCTCAGGGGACATCCGACCCGCACCGCGCAATGTCGGCACCCATCGTTGACCAGGGCTGGGAACTCCCCTTCCTCGACAATCGCACAAGCCACCGCCAACTGATGATGAACCCTCGTCTCGTAATGAGACACTTGCCCAATCTTGCACCGCCAATCCTGGGACAACCCCTTCGACCATCCATCTTCGGGCGCGCTCTCCTCATCGGCACTGACACCGCCGTCCCCCTCTTCCACCGAATCATGGTCCCCCCCGCGCCTCATGCGCGCCAGGGGGCCTTGGTGCCTGACAGTGGGCAGACCGCTCGCCAGGGGCGAGTCCGGGGTGACGTACACCAAGTCCGCGCCCCATGACTGGCCGGAACCCTCGCCAAACTCGATCAGTCCTTGCGCCACGGCCAACTGATAGATGCCCAATTGGACGTTGACTTCGGCCTTCGCCGCTGTGGGGACCACCTTGCCCGTCTTGAAGTCGGCCACTCGAATATTGCCCTCATCGTCGCTCTCCAGCCAATCGATGCGGCCATGGAGCGCCACAGTGAAATGGACCTCACCTGACTGGTTCGCCACATCAACAAGGCCACTGAACCCCGCCTCGGAGGCCATATGATGCCATCCTTGCTTGTTCTCCCGATCTCGCCACCGAACAAACCTTTCCAGAGCCACCTCATACTTCTCGCGCAATGGCGCTGACAGCCACGGGGCATTCACCGCTATGGACGGCCATTCCTCCCCCAGACGAGAGACAAGGTCCGTCGCGCTCGCATCCCCATTCTCGGCAATCACACGGTGGAACAAAGACCCCGCCGATGTGTCGAAGGCTGCGGGACGCGCACCACCACCTCTGTTCTCCAACCACCACTTGCGCGGGCAAGTCAACAAGGCCTCGACTGTGCTCGGGGAGAAGGAGAATCGCGCACCAGCCCTGGTCATCTGGTCCGGCCTGGGGACATCATTGCCGCAGAAGGTTGCACTCTTCCCCGGGGAGGGAGCCTCTTCGCCCACTTCATCCGAGCGCGCCACACCCCACCAAGAGTCCGGATCAGCCTCCGAATCGGTCCGCGCCAGCGCGACCAATCGTGTCCGCGCCGCCGCTTGCAGGCCAGGAGAGGCCCCTGCCCCACCCTTCCTGCGCAGTTCGGCAATCAGCGCAGTCGGTGTTTTCGGCGCTGGCACCACAGATCGCCCACCGTCCATAGGGTCCGCACTCTCCCGAAGCCCTTGTACACGCTCGGCTCGGATGGCACCCACCCACGCAGATGGGCGGTCCTCACCCGAAGCCACGGATGTCACCACCAATTCCTGGGTGGCGCACGAGCATGCGACCCAGGCGAGTCTCATTTCGGCAGACTCCCATCGACCCGACTCGTCGATACGGTCATCGAGTCCGGTCAGCGACACAACGGGAGCAGGCAGGCCACGCGCTGGCCACACTCCGGACTGCACACCGGCCACCACGACCAGCGGCCATGATTCGCCCTTGGCACGGTGAACTGTCGTGACGCGCACACCGCGGGAGACCAAGAGAGAGGGCCGAGGCAGGTCTTGGGGAATCTCAGCCGAAGCCACGACGGCCCACAGTCCGTGAAGTCCTGCCTCGGCACTAGCTCCTGTGAAAGCGGAAGCCTGGCGGAACATCTCTCCCACCGCGTCAAGGTCTCGGTTGGCCATTCGAGCTTGTGGCCCGACACCTTCTGCCTGCACCCGCAGGCCCTGATCCCAGCCCGAGCCAACCCACAGCGACCACAGGACTTGGTGAATGTCTCCACTCCCACGGGCCCTTTCCACACGCTGGGCAAGCGGCAAGGTCTCCTGTGCTCCAGCCAGGAATCCAACCGCCAAGTGGTCCGGAACCTCGCCCGACACTACATGACTGAAGTGTCGCTCCACCGCCGACACCGAGGCGATGTCCATGCCCCCCAAAGGAGACACTGCCAATGCGCGCAAGGCCGAACCCACAGGTTGCTCACCTGTGACGGCCCACCGCGCAGCGCACAACAGCACCTGCACGACACCCGACTGATTGGCCCGCACCTCATCCCCAGACACGGCCACGGGAACCCCCGATATCTCCAGTCCTTGTGCGAAAGAGGCCACTTGTGACTTCTTTCTCACCAAGACGGCCATGTCTTCCCACGCCCTCCCAGCAGAATAGAACTCCCGCACAGTGTCAGCGATGAGACGAATCTCTTCCTCTGAGTCACCAGCCTCATACACACGCACACGACCCCGCGTGTTGCGAGGCAAGTCTCGATACGCAGTGGCCAAGGACTTCAGCCCGGCAGGCACCGGGATCCGACGCCGCACATCCGCACATGCCGAAGCGATGGCACCAGGCAGGCGGGATGGCAGCACCACCATGTCCATCCCCTGGCCTTCGTCGCCCCAGTGACCCACGACCTCGAGCAATCCTCTCCATTTGGCCCCGCGAAACTCGTCGATTTGGGCGTCCAGGTCAGCCGCGAGAATGACAGGAGTCGTGGGGTTCACCAGCGCCTTCACGAGACGCAGGTGTGTCTCGTCTAGGTCCTCCGCATCATCGACAAGAACCAGCGACCCGTCAGGTCGGAAACGCGCAATGATATCTTCCTGCGACAGTAGCTCGCACGCCCGCGACACGAGTCCCACATAGTCGCACTCGCCACTCAGCGCCAAGGTGGCCAGATACTGCTCATAGAATTGCCCCAGCCCCACCCAATCCTCTCGCCCGGCCGCCCGCCCCCGACTCATGACTTCGCCTGGGGTGAGGCCCAGACGCGACAGAAGCGAGACTTGTTCTCTGACTTGAGTGGCGAACCGATCCGTGAAACGGGCCTGTCCCAACTCCTGCGGCCATGAAACCGAGTCGCCTCGGAGGAGTTCCCGCACGTGCGCGTCTTGTCGGGCGGCAGGCAAGAGCATGGGTGGCCTCTCCTCCAATGCCGTCGTCACACTGTGAGCCAGCCCGTAGATGGTCACGACTGAGACTTTCGGGGCCAAATCGGGACAGAGGTCGGCCACCATCGCCCGCACACGCCCGGCGTGGCTTCGTGACGACGCGAGGAAGACGACGTGGGGCACACGCCCCTCCTGAAGACAATGCCTCGCCGTATGGACCAAAGTCGTCGTCTTGCCCGACCTCGGCGCACCAAGCACGGCGAGCACCCCCAAGTCATGGGCGACCACTCTGGCCTGCTCAAGGGTGAGCTCCACATCTGGCGCGACTGGCGCGACCCACGTGTACGAAACCGTCATGTGTCCATTGAAACAGAGACCCCGGACAAAATGGGAAACAGACGCACAATCCAGGCTCGCCGAGTCCGACACGACTCACATTGTGCTCCCGACTTCGGCGATCAACCCTGACTCTTCCCTGACTAGGGGCCCGCCGCTATGCCGCTCCGCGCGTGAACCGGTACCCTATATTCAGACCTATCTCGGAGGATTCATGTCTGACTTATCTGCTGCCCAAGCTGCCCCCCTCGCCCCGCCAACAATGTCTGGTTCGGTCCTGACTCTTGAAGCCCCTGCTGCAATGCAAGTGGTCGCCGAAACCCAGGCCCCAGAAATGGCTCCCCAAGTCGAAGCGGCCCAAGTGCCCGTCCTCGACGAGAAGGTCGCCGCCTTCATGACCCAAATCGACGCCGCCGAAACGAAGAGCCCTGAGTTCACCGCGCAGGCCGATGCTGTTCGCGCCATGGGGGACACAGACATTCGCAAAGCAGCCGAGACCTCGAATCGCCTGCTGACCACACCTGTCAAGGCAATGAATGAAGGCCCCCTGGCCAAGAGTTCCAATGTCGGTCAGACGCTGATGGACTTGCGCCGCACAGTCGAGAGCCTCGATCCGCACAAGGATGAAGGCTTCGTGAAGAAGCTCTTTGGCATTATCCCCATGGGCAAGTCCGTCCAGGATTACTTCCGCAAGTACCAGTCCAGCCAGGACCACCTCAACGCCATCCTGCATGCCTTGCGTTCTGGCCAAGATGAACTGACGAGGGACAATGTCAGTCTCAACATGGAGAAGCAGAACTTGTGGCAGACCATGGGACGCCTCAACCAGTACGTGTACATCGCCGAGCACCTCGACTCCCAGTTGACCGCCCGTATCGCTGGACTCACGATGACCGATCCGGAGCGCGCCAAGGCTCTGAGTGAGGATGTCTTGTTCTATGTGCGTCAAAAGCACCAAGACCTGCTGACTCAGTTGGCCGTGTCCATCCAGAATTACCTCAGCATCGACATCATCATCAGGAACAACATCGAGTTGATCAAGGGTGTTGATCGCGCGTCCACGACCACCGTGGCCGCTCTGCGCACTGCCGTCATTGTCGCTCAGGCACTCAGCAACCAAAAACTCGTCCTCGACCAGATCACTGCGCTCAACCAGACCACCTCTGGACTTATCCAAAAGACCTCGGAAATGCTCAAGGAAAACTCGGCCCAAATCCAGCAGGAGGCGGCCAGTTCCACCATCGGCATCCAGCAACTCCAAGCGGCCTTTGCGAATATCTACGAAACCATGGACTCCATTGATGCCTTCAAGGCCCAGGCACTGACCAACATGGCACAGACCATCACAGTCCTTGAACACGAAGTGGCCAAGTCGAGGTCCTATCTCGACCGGGTGCACTCCACACCGCCGCCCGAGGTCCCCGTGCCCCAACTCGACATGCAGGCCTGAGGTCGTTGTGGGCATTTTCGATTGGTTCAAGGAGGACGATCCTCAAGCGGCTCCCTTGACTCCTGCCGCGCCCACGCCAGTGGATATATCCGCTTCGCTGGACTCGCTGGAAGCCAAGATGCGCGCGTCGGACCTGTCGACGGCAGTCGTGTACCGCGTCGAGCGCATCGCCACAAGGCTGCGCGAAACCCTGCCCCGCATGAGCAACTCAGGGTTGACCTCCGTGGACCAGTATTCCCTCATCGCCACAGCCACGAGTTACCTGCCGCAAACCATCGGCGGGTACGTGAGATTGCCGCGCGACTGGGCGGATTCTCGCCCCGTGGACGCCGGACGCTCGTCGCTGCTCGTCCTCATTGACCAACTGGACCTCCTCGCGGCCACAGTGGACAAGATCTACGACGCCGTCATCGCCCGCGACGCCCAGGCTCTCATCGTCCAAGGCAAGTTCCTGGCTGAGAAGTTCGCCGATGCAACACCTGCGTCCAAGCCTCTGGCTCCAGTCACCACACCCGCTACTACCTTGGACTTGGGATAGACATGGCAGACAAAGACACCGAACAACTCATGAGTGAATTCGCCGAAAAGGGGCCGGGCATCCTCGACCAAGTGCTCGCCAAGTTGCGCCAGGTCTCCGGCGAACAAGGCGCCGCCATTCGGGGGCTTGGCACGGCCAATCCCTTCGATTTGGACCCTCTCAATCCTCACGCCCCTGGTGCTTTCGGCGATTTGACCACCGCCCAGACCGGCGCCGCGTCGGCCACTCCTTCGCCCGGTTCCCCATCATCAGCAAGCGAATCGACACAGACTGACCCTGCCCGCATCGCCACGGCGGGCGAGAAACCCGAAGAAACAAAGGAACCCGAGCCTGAGCCCAAGTCCTTGGACGAATTGCTCGCTGAGTTGGACGGCCTCGTGGGCCTCACCTCAGTCAAGGAGGAGATCCACCGGCAGTCCCAAATCCTGCGTATCCAGGCCCTTCGTGACCAGGCTGGACTCAAGGACCCCACTGTCACCCGCCACTTGGTCTTCGTCGGCAACCCAGGTACAGGCAAAACCACCGTTGCACGTTTGGTCGGCGGCATTTACCGTGCCCTCGGTCTGTTGAGCAAAGGCCATCTCACCGAAGTGGATCGCTCTGAATTGGTCGCTGGCTATCTGGGACAGACAGCGATCAAGACCGCTGAACTCGTCGAACAGGCAGCGGGTGGAGTATTGTTCATTGATGAGGCATATGCGTTGGCAGGCGACCAATACGGCGAGGAAGCGATCAACACTCTGGTCAAAGAGATGGAAGACCGTCGTGCTGACTTGGTGGTCATCGTGGCCGGGTACCCACTCCCCATGGCTCGGTTCATTGCGGAGAATCCCGGCCTGGAGTCACGTTTCCGCACCACGATCATCTTCCCCGACTACACAGATGACGAATTGGTGGGCATCTTCACATCCATCGTGAACGGTGCGGACTATGACGCCCCCGAGGAGACGATACGCGCGTTCCGCGCCCTGCTGGCCCTTCAGATACGCGACGAATCCTTCGGTAACGGTCGTTTCTCCCGCAATGTCTTCGAAGGCGCCATCGGTAAGTTGGCGTGGCGACTCAAGGACGTCGAAGAACCCACCGTGGAACAGTTGCGCACCCTTCTGCCTCAAGATGTGGCCCCTGTGCCGCAGGAGCGTCCGAATGTGGCGCTTCCGGGCGACATCCCCCAGGCCCTCGATGTTGAAGGCGAGCCTGAAGAGACACAGGACCAGGGCGATCCTGGCCGGTCCGCCACCACTTCTGCGGACCACGCAGCAGAGCCGCCCGATTCCTCGGAGGACACCGACGTGTCTGACCAGGCGCAACAATGAGCGCCACCGCGACCGCGCCCAAGCCGAAGACACCATCGGCAAAGAGCGCCTCGGTCTCCACAACGCCCGGCACACCCAAGGCGTCCAGCGTGCCGGGGGCCAAGGCTTCAGGGCCTCAATTCTTCCGTCTCGTCCGACTGTGGTTGCTCATCGTGACCCTCGTCTGTACGGCTTTTGGCGTGGTCTGCGTGGTCGTTTCCGAATCGGCTCAGGAGTCTTCGGCGCAAGCCGCCGCGTACTCCCAAGACCTCGAAGACCTGCATTCCACCCTGGCACAAGCCCACGCTGACGCGCTCCTGCACTTCGCTGGCGCTGGCACGATGGACTCCTACGCGGACGCCACCAGCCAGGCGGACTCCCTGCTCGCTGGACTCGCTCACGACTCCCCCTCGGATGCACAAGATCTCGTCAGCCTCTTCACCGCTGTACGTCAGTGGTCGACCCAAGTCGGCGTCGACGCACAATCGAGAACACCAAACTCGGGCCAAGCCTCCCAAACTGCCTACGAGACGGTCGACGAGACCCTGACCCGTCTCATCGACGCCACTTCTCCTAACCGCGACTCAGGATTGACCATCCTCGTTCTCGGCCTCGTTGGACTGGGCGTGGGAGCCCTCTGCCTGCTCGCCGGACTGATCCTCACCGCGCTGCGCTCCCATCGCGTCATCAATGTCGGTTTGGCTCTGGCCCTCTTGGCCACTATCGGTTCCATCGTGACTGTCGGACTGTATTCCGCCAACACCACGGCTATTTCTTCCTCCGATGAGACAGCTTCCCGTGTGGTCCAAGCAAGCTACCACGCTTGGACGGCATTACAACAAGACTGTCTTTCCATCATCGACCCGACCAACGCTGCATCCCATCTCGAACTGGCGGCAAAGGAAGTCTCCACCGCCCTGGGGATCGTTCCCGACCGAGACGCCGCAGTTTACGAAGTTGCGAGCCAACTGTCCGGCTTGGACGCTTACAACGAATCCATTGCGAGTGCGTCTGCGGGCGATGACCGCCGAGTTGCTGTTTCCGACAAGGCCGTGTTTTGGACTGATTTTCAGGCCATTGTCGACACAACCGTGGACGGTATTCGTCCAGACCCCAAGTCTCTTGTAGTGAACTCCGTCCCGTACATCGTCGCGCTCGTCGCGTGCGGACTGACGGGAGTCGCATGCGTGCTCTATGGGGTGCACGTGCGAGCGAAGGAGTACTTGTGACCACTCCTTGGCCTCCCGGTTCGGCGCAAGTTCCCCCCACCGCGCAGCAGATGCTCTCCTATCTCGACGCCCTGGGTGATTGGGTGACGGCCAAGCGAGCAGACCTCGACCGCGTCGACGCGCGCGTGGGCATGAATGGCACCCAAGAGGGAATCGCCGACATGACCACCATCATGACGGTGTGGCAGGCTGTCGACACCCGCTACAAAGACTTAGTGCGGGTCTGGGACTCTGGGCGTGTTGTGGACGCTGACTTGAAGAAACTCGCCACCATGATCTGGTCCAACCTCAATGACATGCTCACCCCCGGGACGTCCTTGGGCACCGGTGGCGGATTGGCCGTGTCGCTACCCGAAGCCTGCCGGATGCTGGAAGCCCTCATCATCCAACTCAACGCCCGTTTCCAGTTGGCGCAAGTGCCCACTGAGCTATCCACTCGCGTTCAGGCGTTGCGGGCGCAGATGGTGCGCATACGCGACCAGGCGAACCTCGACCCAGCCCCCGTGCAATCGCTGACCGAACCCGCTGTCGCCGACCTCGCCTCGGATATCGGCGACCTCATTGCCAAGTCCGACCAGGGGGCGGACATCGGTGGAATCCTGGGGCCTTTGGAGATCCGCGCCGCCCGTCTGGAGCGAGACCTCATTGTCTCTCACGCCCAGAGGGCGCAACTGTCCACACAAATCACCCAAGTCAATGCCCAACGCAGCGCCCTCATCGACAAGGAGAAACAAGTCTCTGCCCTCGTCGCCACGACACAGGCCAGCGTCGCTCCGGCCCCCAAGTATGCGGTTCCCCACGTTGACGCCCTCGGCGACGTGCCGAGAACTGGTCCAGAACTGACCGCCTACATGGCGCGCCTCAACCAGGTCAATGCCGCCTTGGACCAGGTCCGTCGTGCCAATGAAACGGCTCTGAAGACCAGAGACGACCTCGTCGCTCGGGCGAAGAAGGCCCGCGAGACCCTCCCGCAAACCCCCTTGACCGCGTCATTGGCAACACAAATCGCCGATCTCTTCACCCGCTCCCCTCTTCCGGTGGACGTGCTGACTGCTCTGGTTGACGCCTACGAGGCCTCGGGGAGGCACGCATGAGATGTACAAGGCCAGGATGCCCCGGCATTATCGAAGACGGCTACTGCAACGTGTGCGGTATGCCAGCCGTGTCCGCTGTTCGCGCAAACGGCCCGGCTTCGCTTAGCCCTCCTGGCCTTGCGCGACCAGTGGCCAACGCCAAAGGGGCCCCCAGACGGACCCTGACCACCCCCGCTCCTCCCGCGACTGGACGTGGTGTTCCCGGCATGGTGCCCACGCTCAAGGCCACTGGCCCCTGCCAAGTCCCTGGTTGCCCAGGCCACATCGTGGACGGCTATTGCGACACCTGCGGCGCGCCCGCCGGAACCACAGGCAGTCCGCAGTCGGCAGCGACTCCCGCGTTCACAACAGCCTCCAAACTTGCCACAACCGCCTTAGGTTCAGCCCTCACCGGGGCACAAACGAAGCGCTCCCGCACGCCCTCGATTCGCGTCGCACGCTTGGGCGCGGGATACACGACTATTCCTCCTGAAGTGCCCGTCGATCCCGAATCCGCCATCTTGGCGAACCCCGAAGTGGCCGAGGAGAAGCGTTTCTGTCCCCATTGCGGCGCCGAGGTGGGTCGTTCCAGTAAGGATGGGCCTGGCCGGGTCGAGGGTTACTGCCCCAAGTGCCGCAAGCCTTACTCCTTTACTCCCAGACTGAAGCCGGGCGACCTCGTGGCCGGACAGTATGAGGTGCGAGGGTGCTTGGCCCATGGCGGCCAGGGGTGGATCTACCTCGCCCAAGACAAGAACGTCTCCGACCGTTGGGTCGTTCTCAAAGGCATGCTCAATGCTGGAGATGAATCGGCAATGCAAGCTGCCATCGCGGAGCAGCGCTTTCTTGCCGAACTCCAGAATCCCCTCATCGTGGAGATTTACAACTTCGTCACCCACGACTCGGGCGCGTACATCGTCATGGAGTTCGTCAACGGACGCTCGCTCAAGCAGATCCTCAAGGATCGCATGATCGCCAACAACGGCATGTACGACCCATTCCCCCCTGACCAAGCCCTCGCCTACATCCTGGAAATCCTGCCCGCCTTCTCGTACCTCCACGAACGCGGCCTGCTGTACTGCGATTTCAAGCCGGACAACCTCATGCATGTCGGCGACTCGGTCAAACTCATCGATATGGGCGGGGTCCGCAGGATCGACGACGACGAGTCGATCATCTTCGGCACTGTGGGATTCCAGGCTCCCGAAGTCCCCACTCTGGGCTGCTCCATCGCGTCCGACATTTACACCATCGGGCGCACACTCCTCGTGCTCGCCGCAGAAGTCAAGGGATACCAGACGACGTACGCGACCACCATGCCTCCCGTCGAGACGGGGTCGGCCTTCACACGCTTCGACTCCCTCTATCGCCTCATTCTCAAGGCATGCGCGCCCAATCCCTCCGACCGATTCGCTTCCGTGGAGGAACTGCGTGTCCAGACGCTGGGTGTTCTGCGCGAAGTGGTGAGCGCTGGCAAGGCGAGTGCCGCAGTATCGTCGGCGGCCTCGGCGCTCTTCGACCCGCCCACCGTCGTCGGCGACGTCTTCACATGGAAGCAACTCCCCCATCTCAAACCCGACTCGACCGATCCAGCCACTGCTTGGCTGGCCACTGTGGACACCTCCTCCCCTGACAACCTTGTTGCCACCTTGCTCAAGGCTCCCGGTCAAACCCTGGCTGTCCAGTTGGCAACAGCAACGGCATGCGTCGACGCCGGGCTCACGGCACGGGTGGACACTCTCGTCAAGGAGATGCTTGCCCGCGACCCATGGGAGTGGCGCGCAGTGTGGATCCAGGGTCTCTCAGCGCTCAACACTGGTCAGTGGCAGTCGGCGCAGGCAGCCTTCAACGCCGTGTACGGACAGTTGCCGGGAGAGTTGGCTCCCAAGTTCGCCTTGGCCGTCTCCTGCGAGATGGGTGGGGTTTTGGACGTCGCAGAGACCCTGTACCTCACGTGTGCCTCAACTGATGCCGCCTATGTCACCGGTTCGGCCTTCGGCCTGGCTCGGGTGCGGGCCAAGAGGAAAGACGCTCGGGGCAATGTCGAGGATCCCAATGCCGTCCTCGCCGCACTCGACTTTGTGCCGCCGACCTCAGGTGGATGGGCACAGTCTCGTCGCCTCGCTGCCACCTATCTCGCTCACACGGGAGCAGGCCTGGCTGACCTGAAAAGGGCATATGCGGTGATCGCCAGCAACGCCGAGGCCTCGCCGGATCGGTACAGGCTTGAGCTGGAGATATTCTCGAAGGCACTCCCGCTGGCCAAGTACGCCTCGATGAAGACTGCCAAGCGCCGCCAGGTGGACACTATCGGAGGCACACCGCTCACCAAGGCAGATATTCGAACAAAGATCGAATCGATACTACGGGGATGGGCCAAGGTCGAGAGAGACGCACCGACCAGAGTCGCCCTCATCGACAGAGCCAACGCAATGAGAGGCTGGACGCCGCTATGAATATCTTTGGACATGACGCACCGGGAGTGGAGTGGACCCCCGACAGTGACTCTGAGGAAACGATGCCCGTGATGCCACTGGCACCCACTCGCCTGCACGTGGATCCCTACCCCCCCGCATGTCCCTCGTGCGGAGGCGAACTGGGCGTGGACGGGTACTGCCTGACCTGCGGCGCCAAGGCGAAAACTCTGCGCGAACATTACGAGATGGCGCCTTCTGATTGGGTGGCGGGGGTTTGTGACATCGGCAGAGTCCATCCCCACAATGAGGACTCCCTCGACTGCAAGGCACTGGATGGGCGCGCCATCCTCGTGGTGTGCGACGGCGTGACAACATCGTACGGGTCCGATGTGGCATCGATGGCAGCGGCTCGCACTGCCTGTGAGTTCCTGTGGATGTCCACGCCCCAAGGCCTCGGCACGCCCGAATCACGTGAGGCGGCAGTGTCCGCCACGCTCAAAGAAGCGGTAGCCCGTGCCAACGAAGCAGTGATAGCGACCACCGATCCGAGCGCCCCTGGTTCAGCGGCAGCCACCATTGCCATCGGCCTTGTGGAGGGGATGGACATCGTGGCGGCGTCCCTGGGCGATTCTCGGGTGTACTGGCTGCCTGATTCTGGCGAACCCGTCCTCGTGACAAAAGACCACTCCTTGGCCCAAGCCGCCATCGATTCGGGCACCGCGCGCGCAGCGGCAGAATCAGCGGCCTTCGCTCACACCATCACCAAATGGCTCGGCGCCGACGCCCAGGACATCGACCCGTACATCGCCAGTCTCGTCGCCGGGTCGCCGGGATGGCTCATCGTGTGCTCCGATGGGCTATGGAACTATGCATCCACCGCTGCCGCCCTAGCTCGGGTGGTCTTCGCCGAGCCTTCATCGACGCCTATTCAGTTGGCCGACCGTTTGGTGGCTTGGGCGAATGAAAAGGGAGGACATGACAACATTACTGTTGCTTGTGCGCGTGTGATTCCGCCCGAAGAGGTGCCCGCTGCCGAGGAGTCGTCCGAGGAAATACCCAAGGAGGTGGCCCCCGATGACTCAGCGCCCGAACGGGACACGACAGTGTTGCGACCCAAGTCTGTGCCAACCGACGAGACCGAGCAACGAGATGACGAGACTGAGCAACGAGATGACGTGACGCGACCCGATATTCCGGTCACGCCTGGGCCTGCCTCTCAGACCACTCTCACCACGGAATAGACTGGTACCTATGGCTATCTTCACCTCAATGGTCTACCAGAACGAATTTCTGGCCGACGGAAACACGGATGTCAATGCCATCATTCGCATCGACTGCGCCGAGGCCGGAGTGGCAGGCCAGTCTGGCGCGGGCGATGTCGGCGAGATCGTCATCGTGGACACCTCCGCTTCCATGGGACTGATCAACATGCAGGCCGCGAAGGATGCGGCCATGGTTGCCGTGGACACCATCCTCGATGGGACGTATTTCTCCATCATCGCAGGCAACCACAGCGCCTACCTCGCTTTCCCGCGCGTCACCTCGGGGCCCGGCATGGTGAGGATGAGCCCCTCGACACGCGCGACTGCCAAACAAGCCATTGCCGCTTTTCGGGCGGACGGGGGAACCGCGATGGGATCCTGGCTTCTGCTCGCTCGTTCCCTGTTCCGCTCTATCCCCTCTTTGGCTGGTAAACATGCCATCTTGCTGACCGACGGCGAGAATCACAACGAGTCAGTCGTCCAACTGGATGCCGCCATACGTCAGTGTCTCGGCGAGTTCCAGGCCGATTGCCGAGGTATCGGCGTGGAATGGCAGGTCTCGGAAATCCGCAAGATTGCCACATCTTTGTTGGGCACAGTCGATGTCATTCCTGGCCCGGCGGATCTTCCCCGAGTGTTCCAGGAATTGATCGCGCGCTCCATGTCGCGCGGGGTTCCCGACGCACAACTTCGCGTGTGGGTCCCGCAGGGGGCGCAGATTCTCTTCGTGCGCCAAGTCTCCCCCACGGTCGAAGACCTCACCGCCCGCGGAACCGGCGTGGCCCCACTGACCATGGCCTTCCCCACGGGCGCCTGGGGCGACGAGTCCCGCGATTACCACATCGCTGTTCGCTTGCCCGCCAAGGAAGTCGGCACAGAACAACTCGCTGCTCGGCTGCAATTGGCTGCCGGAGCCTCGGTCCTGACTCAAGGCCTGGTCAAAGCCAAATGGTCCTCCGACGCTTCCTTGACCGCCCGAATCTCCCCAGAGGTCGCCCACTACACCGGGCAGACCGAACTGGCCGCAGCTATCCAGGACGGGCTCGCTGCCAAGGCGGCTGGGGACGATCGGACAGCCACCGCGAAACTGGGGCGGGCCGTCCAGCTCGCTCAGGCAACTGGCAACGCTGAAGCCACCACCAAGTTGGGCAAAGTGGTCGATATTGCCGATGCTGCCACCGGCACTGTGAGACTGAAGAAGAACGTGGAGAAAGCCGATGAAATGGCCCTTGACACCGCGTCCACCCGAACCACGAGAATCAGGGGGTAAGAGATGGCACAATGTCCGCAGGGGCACGAATCAAAAGCCCAAGACTTTTGCGACCAATGTGGGTTGCCTATTCCGACACCGGATGCGTCTGACGTGTCGTCGCCTGGCCCCAACGCAGGTACACCCGCCTCTTCTGCCACGTCTGCGGTGTGTCCGAACTGTGGAGCGCCCCGTCTGAGCGACGCACTGTTCTGCGAGTCCTGTGGCTATGACTACACCACTGGCGCCCTGCCCCAACAGGATCTGCACACGCAATTGGGCCTCACTTCGCCTGCGACTTCGGCGTCTCTAGACACTGACGGGGCGCCAGAGGCAACGCCATCATCTCCGAAATCCCTCGAACCTGAGTCCGCAGAACCATCCCGTGTCTCCACCGAGACCCCCGACGAACCCTCGTATGATTCCTCCTCCGTCGACGTGGAACCCGATCCCTCCTCCCCCCGCTCTGCGGCCTCGGCTTCTGGCCATCTCAACAAGGTGCAGCCCCACGTGGCAGAGGTCTGGATCGACCCCCAGTGGTACGCCTTCCAGGAATCCGCCGACCCCTTGCCCCCTCAGGGTTCGCCGCGCATCGTGGCGCTCCAAGACTCGGCTCTCATTGGGAGACGCTCGGTCTCCCGCAACATCAACCCCGACATCGACTGCGAGCCCGATGCCGGAGTCAGCCGTCGCCAGGCCTATCTGACAAGCTCTGATGGGCATTGGTACGTCTCTGACCTCGACTCGGCCAATGGAACCTTCGTTGGCACGGCGACCACGTCACTGCCCGACGAGCCCATCACCGCTCGCACACGGGTCACCCCCGATTCCCGCATATACGTGGGAGCTTGGACACGCATCGTCGTGCGCCCCGCTCTCGACTCCGACCAGCTCTGACAAGGAAACAATGGAAGTCAAAATCGGCATTCGCCAAATCGCCCGCGAGACCACCGTCGATGTGGATCTCAGTGTCGCCCAGGTCACGGAAGCGTTCTCCAAAGCCCGCGCTGAAGGCGACCTGCTCACCCTGACGGACGTGTCGGGTCACCAGATTCTCATCCCAGCCGATGGCATTGGGTACATCGAGTTCGGCCAGGAGCACACCCGCCCCGTCGGGTTTGGCTCCTCCCACTGATGGCGAAGAGACCTGGCGGGACCCCGGCCCTGCTTGCCCTTGACGCCGCCCACGTCGAGTACGTCCTTCACGAATACGAGCACGACCCCAGGTTCGACAAAGGCTTCGGACTCGAAGGCGCGGAGAAACTCGGCATCGACCCTGATCGTGTCTTCAAGACCCTCTGTGCTTTCGTGGATGGGTCTTTGAGCGTCGGCATTGTTCCTGTCTCTCGCCATCTGGATCTCAAGGCACTGGCCGCTGCGCTCGGAGGAAAGAAAGCGGACATGGCCAAACCCGCCGACGCCGAGAGGGCCACAGGATATGTTGTGGGTGGAATCTCGCCCTTGGGTCAGAAGCGTGCCCACCCCATGGTCATCGACGAGTCGGCATTGGCGTGGAACACCATCCTGGTCTCCGGAGGACGGCGTGGTCTCGATATCGAACTAGCCCCGAGCGTGTTGGCGCACTTGGTCTCCGCCCGCTTCGCTGCGATCGCCAAGGCGTGACATGCGGACCATTTACCCCATCGCATCAGCGACGAGTTCCAACGGAATCCACGTCATCGTCAACCCGGACCCGTGGGTTCCGGGGGTCGCGGTCAACCTTTGGTACGGGGTCGGCTCCGCAGACGAGACCCCCACGCACACAGGATTGGCACACCTCTTCGAACATCTGATGTTCTCCGGTTCCGCCAACGTGGCCACGGGCGAGCACCTCTCGCTCATACAGTCCGTGGGCGGCAACACCAACGCGACCACGAGTTTTGACCGGACGAATTACTACGACACTGTGCCCACGGGCGCCCTCGAACTCGCTCTGTGGCTGGAGGCAGATCGGCTTGGCTCGCTCCTGGACCGAGTGGACCAAGTCAACCTGGACACTCAACGCGCGGTAGTCGAGGAGGAGAAGCGGCAACGGTATGACAATGTCCCCTACGGCGACGCCTTCCAGCACCTGATGTCGCTATGCTTCCCCGCTGACCATCCCTATTCCCATACTCCCATTGGCTCGATGGAAGACTTGGACGCGGCCACGCTCGAGGATGTACACGAGTTCTTTCGCACGCACTACTCTCCCGACAAACTGACGCTCGCCCTCTCCGGTGCCATCACACCAGAGCAAGGGTTTGAGCTTGTCGAGACGTATTTTGGGCACATTCCGCGCGGTGAGAATCCCCCGACTTTGCCTTCCATGAAGAGTCCTGTCTCTCCCCCAGAAGGCGCTCAGCGCGAAGTGGTGGCCAATGTGCCGCAGGACGCGGTGTACTGCTCTTGGGTGACCCCTCCTGTCACCGATCCGACGACAGACGCTTTCACCCTGGGCCTGTCTGTCCTCACCGAAGGATTGACAGCCCGCCTTCACAAAGCGCTCGTCGTGACGGGATTGGCGGACTCGGTGGATGCCTTCGACTTGGGTCTGGCCCGAGGGGCGTCGCTGGTGTCCGTCGTCGCAACCTGTGACGAGGACACAACTCCTGCAGAAGTCGAATCCGTCATGATGGCCGCCTGGGATGACTTCTGCGCCCACGGCCCCAACCCCGCCGAGGTGGAACGCGCCCAAATCAGCGAGGAACGGGAGTGTCTGGCAGACCTGGCCAGTATCGAGACCAGAGCCGACGCCATGTGCGAGGCTGCTCTCGTCTTCTCGGACCCCGATGATGTCAACACCTACCTCGACCGCATCTGGGCTGTCACGCCCGACGATGTGGGTCACGCATTCAGCCAATGGCTCGATCCGAGAAAGCGCGCCGTCCTCACCTACCGCCGTTCTGAAGCCGAGAAACAAGAGGGAGGACAGCCATGATTCCTCGTCCGGCTATCGCCCCCTCCTCGCCTTGGGCAGCGCCTATCCCGCGTGTGTCGAGCCTGGACAATGGCATGAGCGTGTGGGCTTACGACTTGCCCGGCCAGTACATCCTCTCCTGCTATCTCGTCCTCGATCTCCCACTCAATGCCGAAGCAATCGACGGCGTAGGCACTGTCGCTATTCGCTGCCTGGACGAGGGCACCCATTCCCACCCGGGCGAGTCCTTCGCAGAAACACTGGGCGCGGTTGGCGGCCAGTTCCACGGACTCGTCGGCAACTCCACGACTCAGATCCTCCTCGATGTGCCCCAGTCCCGCTTGGCGCAGGCTCTGCCCTTGTACGCCGAGGCGGTGCGCGAACCGCTGTTCGAGGCGGACGCCATCGAGAGGGTCATCGGCAACCGCCTGGCGGAGATCGAGCAACAAGAAGCCCACGGGAGTGCTGTCGCTTCTCGGGCGCTGCGCCAAACACTGCTGGCCCCTGGGTTGCGTATGGGGAGACCCTCGGGAGGAACCATTGCCACTGTCGAGCGGTTGACCAGGGACAATGTTGCCGAGCATCATCTGCTGTATTCCCCACGAGGGGCTGTGCTCATCGTCGCCGGAGACCTCTCCGGCTCGGCGGACGTACACTCCTTGGTCGAAGAGGCGTTTGGGACGTGGAATCCTGACGTGACCCCCACGGTCCCCGAAGTCCCCGCCCCCGGCACGCCCCGACGCGCGACTATCCGTCGCCCCGGCGCTGTCCAGGTCGATGTGCGCATGGGATGGTATGGCGTGGGCCATCTCGACGAGCGCTGGGCACCTCTCCAAGTCGCGCTGGCGATCATGGGCGGCTCCTTCATGAGTCGGCTCAACTCGGTTCTGCGCGAGGAGCGCGGGTACACCTACGGCATCTCCATGTACCCCAGACCCTTCCGTACGGGCGGGACGATTGAGGTCTCGACCTCCACACGTACAGACGCCGCAGCCGCCCTAGTGGACGAGGGTTTGGAGATACTGGCCGCCCGCAAGCCATTCACTGAAGAGGAAACCGCCGCCGCCATCGGCTATCTCGTCGGTTCCACTCCCTTGAGTCTGGACACTGCCGAGGCTGTCGCCTCCCAAGGTGCCACCATTGCTGCCGCTCGCCTGCCGCTGAACTATGTGGACACCATCCTGGCCGACCTCGCAGCCGTCACGCCCGAAGCGGCCACGGCCGCTTACCGCAGCCTCGTCATCCCCGAGAAGGCCACTGTCATCACTGTCGGAGATCTGTGAGGGACCCGCAGTGTCGGCCACGCTAGCGAGTCTGCCCCGGATCTCAGTGCTGGGACCGGTGTCAGTGAAGCGCGCTGACGGGACTGCCTCAGTGCTCGGCCCACAGGCCGCCAATCTCGTCGTCGCTCTGGCCCTAGCGCCTGGCCAGGCTTTGTCTTCCGCCGCTCTCGCGGACGAGGTCTGGCCCGATGATGGGCCGACTGCTCCCAAGGGCGCCCTGGCGGCCCTCGTGGCACGCCTGCGTCGAATAGCCGGTGACCCAGGGATCATTGAAGCTTTCCACGGCGGATATCGCCTGTGTGCCCCGACCGACCTGCAAGAAGATACATGGGAGGGCGAACCAGGTACAGGAATGTCCAATGAAGAACTGCGCGAAACACTGATCGCCCTCGCCTCCCGAACGAGGGCGACTGCGCTTCGGGCCCAAGCCTTCACGGCACTGGCCGAAGGACGAGCCGAAACTGCTGCTGCCGCTGGTGCGGCGCTGGCCGAATCCAGTCCCTATGACGATGCTGTCGTCATGCTGAGGATGCGGGCACTGGCTTCTCTAGGACGGTCGGCCGAGGCGATGGAGGTGTTCGCTGAATACCAGGCCCGTCTTCGACTGGAGATGGGCGCGGATGTCAGCCCTGAATTGGCGAACTACCATGGTGAGTTGCTACGAGGAACCACCGAACGGCTCGCCCCTCTACGTCGACATCTGCGAATCGGGGTGCGCCGCCCCATGAGTGCGCTGCTGGGTCGAGACGACGACCTGGCTGCGGTAGAGAATCTCCTCCAAACTCACCCCTTGGTCACCATCCAAGGTCCGGGCGGGGTGGGAAAGACCACCCTGGCTCAAGAACTGGCTGCCCGAAGCGCTGGCGAAGGAATCGGTGTCGCCGTGGTGGAACTGGCGCAGATAGTCGCTGACGAGGATGTGCGCGGTGCCCTCTCGCAAACACTCGGCGTCCATGGGACCTCTGGCCTGGGATCTGGAGAGCAGCGAGACTTTGCTGATGCCATCGCCGAGCGCCTTGAGGGCCCTACTCTGCTCGTCCTAGACAATTGCGAGCATGTCATCGACGGTGCGGCCCGGGCCGTGGCAGAACTCCTCGGCGTGGTGCCGAACTTGACTGTGCTGGCCACGTCACGCTCCCCCCTGGGATTGGTGGGCGAGGCCGTCCTCCTGCTCGACCCTCTCTCGGTCGGTGATGGTGGCCCGGCTGAGGTCTTGTTCGAGGAGCGCGCCCGAGCCGCGCGCCCTGATGTTCTCTTGCCACCTGAACCGATTGCTCGCCTGGTCACATGCCTCGACGGACTCCCGCTGGCGATTGAACTGGCCGCCGCCAGAGTACGAACAATGTCCGTACAGGAAATCGCCGACGGGCTGGATGACCTGTTCTCCCTGCTGACAAGCACAAACCCAGCAGTGACCGCCCGGCATCAGACCTTGGATGCGGTCATTGGCTGGTCGTGGACCCTGCTGACACCCGAGCAGCGCATCCTCGCCCGTCGCTGCGCTGTCTTCCCCGCTTCTTTCACTGCCCAGGCCGCACAGGCGATGGTGCCCGACTGGTCGCCTGCTCAGGTGCGCCTGGGGTTGGAGGCGCTGGCCGATCAGTCGCTACTGCGCTTGGAAGAGATACCCGGTCTGCCCAGTCGCCTGCGGATGCTGGAGACCGTCAAGGAGTACGCCTTGCGCCAGGCAACTGAGGCTGGCGATTTGGGAACTGCTCGAGCGGGCATGGCCACGTGGGCGGGCGATTTCGCTGCCTCGGCCCAGCGCGACCTGAACGGCCCACACCAGCCTCAAGCCTTTGCTCAGATGCAGTTGGAGACCCAGAACCTGATCGCGGCACTTCGGAACGCCTGCGGCGAAGGCGGCCAACCAGATCCTCGCACGGCGGCCATGGTCTTTGCCGCGCTGGGTCTGATGTGGATGGGACCCCAAGTCCAATCGCAAGCGGAGGGGCTCGCTTCGCTGGTCTTGGCCCTCTGTCGAGGATACGTTCCCGAGCCCGAAGACGCGGAATCGGTGGTATTGGCGCTCTTTCTCGCCGGTTTTGGGTCGGGCGAGGATGGTCGAGAGCGAGATCACCATTTAGACCCCGAGGAATCTCGACAGTGGGAAGACCGAGCGATGCTCGGTGAGGCCTTGGCCGCCGGTGCCCCGACTCCCCAGCGTCCTGCGGGATGGCTGCGTCCCGCCGTCCTCCTCGTGGGGCGACTATCGGAACGGATGGGGCCGGGAGAACAACTGCATGACCTCCTGGAACCTGGATTGACCAGCGACGACATCGAGGAGAGGGTCCTGGCTCAACTCCTGGCCGCCTTCGCTCTGGAAAACAGCGGACGAATCGACGAGGCCATCGCTCTCGGACAGACCTGTTATCGAACAGCTCAAGGAGCGTCGCTCATCTGGCAGTCAGCACGGGCAGCCCTCATGGTCGCCTCGGTAGCAGCCACCCAGAATGACCCAGACGCCTCGATGCAGTGGGCCAGGCGGGCCGACGAAGCGCTGCAGCAACTCGGCCTGGACGCCGACCGCTCCGATATTTCACTGCTCATGGTTCAAGGTGCTCTGGCCAGCGGCGATATCGAGACGGCGAGAGCAGGGTTCACACAATTGGCTGACTCGGCCGGTGTGGGAGAGTTCGACTCCGCCTTGGTCGGGCGACTTGGCCTGGCCGAAGTCGACTTGCTGACTGGCGAGACTGATTCTGGACTGACCGAACTGACGGCCATCAACGCGGACGTGGATCAGATGTCCGCATCCGGCCTCGGTCCCTGGACCCTCATCGTCAAGGCCGCCTGTCTGGCAGCCCACGGCCTCTACCGTCACCCGGACGCCCCTGGACTGGCCGACATGGCAGCGAACTTGGTCCGAGGTCTCGACCAGGTGTACGACCCGCAAAGGTTCGACATCCCTGTGCTAGGCACGGTCATTGTGGGGTTGGCAGGCTACTGGACGGCGCTTACCGAACCTCGGGCGGCCCAACTGTTGGCACTGGCCGAGCGGCTGAACTCTAGGCAAGACATGTCTTTCTTCCGGCGGGCCAAGCACTGGGACTTGATCGCCGACATCTTTGGCGATTCCGCTGAGGCAGACGCACGCTCCACCATCGAGGATATGTCCGTCGAAGACTGCGCTCTCAGGGCCGTTGACTTGGCACGCACCATCCAACACGACCGCGAGACCAGGGTTCCCAGCTAATTCTCAATGCTGCTTGCGCTGTGGGCGCCTTGTTCACACCTTCGGGAATAACTCAGCGCCCATCTGCGTTTGAACCCATGAGGATACTGTACGGGGCAGATATCGCAGATAGAGAACGGGAGAACCCTATATGACTTCATTGAGACGGACACGCATGCCTGGAGGACACCGCCAGAGCGCTACTGCCTCAATCCTTCGTGTGGGAAGACTCCCTCTAACAGCGCTGGTCAGCCTTGGTTTGGCCATGCTCATCATCTTGGGGATGGTTCTCACGACTCCTCTGGCTGCAGGTGCGCCACCGACCCCGCCTGGCGCGTCCGCTCCCGAGAAGGTCGTCGACCCGCCTTCGTACCACGAATACCCTGGTGCTGAGAACGCGGGCGAGTACTTCCTCACAACCCAATATCCAGGTCGAATCTGGACGGACAAGTCTGTCTTCGACCAGGATGTGCCTGTCCCCCCCGGCCAGAGCCAGCCTGGCCTCGGCCCCCTCGTGCTCGGACCGAACGAGTTGGCTGTGGCGCTGTCTGCCCTCGGCTCGACTCGGCAGATCACCGGCGAACAACGGGCACCCATCGATCTGGTGCTCATCCTCGACAACTCCCGCTCCATGGTGCAGTGCGTCAACTCCAGTGCCTCCAATGACGGCTACTGCGATGACCCGACCAGTGAAGCCAACGGGTCGACCGGCTCCTACACCGGCTCGCGGGCCTACGCCATGGCCGAGGCTGTCCAAGCTGCTCTAGAGGTCATCGCGAGAGAGAACGAGAACAATCGTGTGGCCATTGTGGAGTTTGGCTCTTCCACAGCCACCCTGTTTGATCTCGGCACTCCGAAACTCATTGCCGGCACGAATCGGTACGTCACCCTGTCCGCTCCCACAGCCAACAATGGCGCGATGACTTTCCGCACGGCGTCCAACTCCATGACCATCGGAATGTCTGGCAACGCCCAACAATCCACCAATATCCAGGCAGGCATCGCCCGAGGCATGGGCATTCTGGCTAGTCAGGACCCTGCCAGCGTGTCCGGACTGAACCAGCGCCTGCCCAATGTCCTCGTGTTCACTGATGGCGAGCCCACCTTGTCGGCCACCACGGCGAACTGGTGGAACCTGCCGACCAACGCCGGCACGCACGGCCCGGCTATCCCGGGCAACCCGCAGTACTACGGCAATGGCTTCAAGGCAGCACTGACAGCGGCCTATCTGAAGAACAAGATCACCGATGTGTACACCGACGAAACCTACAATGCCAGCATCGGTGTCTCGAATATCGAGGCCCGCGTGTTCACCGTCGGTCTGGGGATACCCTCCCTTTCTACCCAGGGCCGTGACCTGGCCTATGCTACGTTGAACCCGAGGGACCAGATTGGCCAGACCAACAACACGATGAACGCGGGGTTCACCAACGCCTACGCCACCTATGGCGCAGGTTCCTCGGTCTCGGTTCCTGTGGCCCAGTACCAGAACTTCTCTGTCACTCACCCGAGTGGCGCCGATGCGAAGTACGATCCGGCCAACACGAAGGAGGGGATCAAGTACAACGAGGCGTTCTACTCCCCCATCACGACCGACGACCTGATCGAGGCGTTCCAGTCCATCGCCGACCAGATTCTGGATGGGTCCGCACCATTCCCGGTCGAAATCGAAGACGGAGCGGCAGCCACCTCTGGCTATGTGACCTTCACCGACCCGCTGGGGCCGTTCATGGAGGTCACCGAGATCAGCCGACTCACCTTCTGCTCCATCCTGATCGGGCTCGTTGACTCGATGACCTGTGATCCGGTGACCTTTCTTGATCCGAAAGAGACAGACCTCGGCAATGGGGCGACGCGCTACACCTTCCAAGGCCGGTACACCGCCAATGACCTAGCGGGCGAGCAGGACATTGCCACCGTCATCATCACTGTGCACCGCTACAACTCGCTGAGCCGCGGCGACGAGGTCACTGTCCGGATTCCGGCGGCCATGCTTCCATTGGACGAGTCCAAGGTCACCGTCGACAAGAATGGTGATCCTCTGGAGTTGACCCAGTTGAACTCCCATCCGCTCCACGTCTACTACAAAGTGGCTCCCAAGACGGGCGTTCTGGAAGCACTGGCCAATCCGATGGCGCTCAATGTCAACGGTTCCTCTGACGGCACAGCTCTGGCCGAGTACATCCAAACCCACACGGCCCAGGGCAAGGTCCGGTTCTACTCCAACGACTACTCAGTCTTGCAGGATGGCAGCATTGGCGCGAAGACGGTCGCCAGCTTCGTGCCGGACGGCAAGAACGACTATTTCCGCGTGGCGAAGGACTCGATACTCTACAGTGACGAGGCGATGACGCAGCCCATCACCCAAGACCACTGGAACGCCATGTCTGACACAACTGCTGTCTATTATGGCGTCGTTGAGTACGCCTACACCGGCCCTGACACCACTGATGTGGCCAAGCGGGTGAAGGCGTCCCAGTCCTCAAAGCGGTCCGTGCTCGCCGGAGAGGACGCCGAGCATCAGGTCAGCGCCGTGAACGGTGTCATGGTCGCTCCGGCTGGGTTGTTCAGTGAGACGATCGAGCGCTCGATTGACCATCTGAAGTGCCTCAACACGGCCTGGACGAACGGTTTTCCGTCCTGCGCTGAAGGCACTCCCGCCGGGAACCTCACCGATACGGCTGACGCGGCTCTCTCGACGAGCTACGCGGATGGCGTGCTGACGGCCGCCATGGGCAACAATGGCTATCTTGTCTACGATGTGCCAGGCTCGCTGACCATCCGCAAGTCCGTTCAGGCGGCACCCGGCCTCAACCCCGACTCAGGTACGCAATTCACCTTCGCGGTTTCTCTGACCGATGCTTCCGGCAGTCCCCTCACGGGCGACTTTGCCTACAGCATCTATGATCAGTCGAACACGACCACGCCGGTCGAGTCAGGGACGATCAGCGATGGCGGACAGATTCGTCTAACGGCCACCCAGCAGGCCACCATCACGGGCCTGCCTGACCAAGCGCGCTTTGATGTCACAGAGCAGGACCTGCCCGCTGGCTACACTCTGACCGATTCCCAGGACACGTCCGGGCAGATTCTTGTGACGGGACCGACTGGTTCGCTCGCCGAGTTCGAGAATACGTACGCGCCAGTGCCTGCGACGGTCAGCGGCTTCCCGGTGGTGAGCAAGACCCTGGAGGGTCGGCCATGGCTGGACACCGACGTGTTCAACGCCACCATGTGCTTGGTCGGTGGGACGGAAGCCGACTGCGAGACGGTTGAGTTTGACACGAACGCTCCGCATCACGCGGCCTTCCCTGCCCGTGAATTCACCGCCCCTGGCGAGTACGTCTACATCATCCGGGAAGACGACTCCGTCGAGGTCCCGGCCGTGAGTTACTCAGGCGCGGTGTACCGCTGGACTGTGACCGTGACTGATGACGGTTCTGGCACGTTGACGCAGTCCGACACCCTCGAGCAGACACGCACCGACGATGGTCTGCCTCTCGATCCTGTGGCGACAATATCTGAGGCCGTGTTCACCAACACCTTCAGCACAGATGTCTCGCGCGGTCAGTTGGCTGCGACCAAGATGATCGAGGATCTTTCTCTGGGCCAGAACCGCGTCCCGGCTTATCAGTACGACTTCGAGGCCAGTTATGTCGGCGTGGACCTGCAGGACCCGTCAGCCGATTCTAGCGAGATCACCCCGCCAGCCTTCGACGGCAATGAGCCGGGCGACACCAACGTGCTCCTCCACTCTGTGGGCTCCACCATCACCGCTCCGGCCCTGACGTACACGTCCGACCACATTGGCCACACGTATTACTTCAAGATGATCGAGATCGCGGATGGCTCGCTCGATTGGGTGACGTACTCAACCGCAGCCTGGTTCTGGCAAGTCAAAGTCGGCGTGGACCCCGACACAGGCGCCATTGTGAGGACCATCGGCCACTGCACAGCGGATGTCTCCACCATCAACGACTCCACTCCCCTGGGCGGATGCCAGGCCACCGCGGGAACATGGGGCAGCGTCCCTGAAGGGCAACGTGAGTTCCTGAACCGAGCAGAGCCGACCCCTGCCATGGCCGAACTGGGTGGCACTAAGACTCTGGACGGCCGCAGTTGGTTGGGAACTGACTCCTACACCTTCACTCTGAGCGCGAACAATCAGGCCACTCAGGATGCCATCGACTCGGGTTCCATCGTCATTCCCCAGACTTCCTTGACCGTGGGGTTCGGCGACCAGACTGATGGTGTTGCCCCCTTCAGCTTCTCTGGACTAACCTTCTCGACGCAGGGTTCGTACCAGTTCGTCATCAAAGAGACAATCCCGTCCCCGGCTCAATCGGGCATGGTCTACGACACTCACACCGCAATCTACGACATCGTCGTGGATAACTCCGACCTCGATGGGGTTCTTGGCGTGTCGGTCAGCCTTCGAGGCTCTACCGATCCCGATCAAACCGCCAGTTTCGTCAACCGCTACCGAGCCACCCGCTCGTTTGACGGCGTAGACGTAGTGAAGACCCTGCAGGGCCGCAGCATTGCCCTGGGCGAGTTCTCGTTCACCATGACATCCCGTGACCAGGCGTCCTGCGACAAGGCGTACCTCACCTTGCGCCCGCCACTTGACGAATGCGCAATGACCATCGCCAGTGGTCACGGCGCCTCTGATCCGGCGCTCACCCACCTGCCCGGCGAATTCAACTTCGATGAGCAAGACCTGGGCAAGGTCTTTCACTATGTCATCACCGAGGACAACAACGGTCTGCCTGGGGTGACGTACGATTCGACAGCCTACAACCTCGACTTGGCGCCGATGTTCGATGAGGCCACCGGTCTGATCTACATTTTGGCGACAGTCGATGATGGCGTGACTCCGGTCGTCTATGATTCTCGTGCGGGTATTACTCCAACGCTGAGCTTCACCAACAGCTATCAAGCCGGGGAGGTCGTGGCCAAACCGCGCTTCTCGAAGGATGTGGTTGGGCGAGACTGGATGGAATCCGACGCCTTCGATTTCGCCATCTCCGCCATCACCGAGGGTGCTCCCATGCCCGATACTGACCTGGTGACGGTGTCTTCGCCGCAACAGGGCCATGACTTCGGCTTCGGGGCGATCACGTTCACCAAACCTGGTGTGTACCAGTATCAGGTGAGCGAAGTGATCCCCGAAACTCCCGCCGGAGGCATGGAGTACGCAGCCATTGCTGCTGTCGTCACTATCACGGTAACTGACGACGGCATGGGTCAATTGCGCGCAGACATCGCCTACGACGGAAACCAGGGTTTCGTCAACTACTACCGGTCGAGCCTCGATTGGGTGGCCGAAGTCTCCAAGACCCTCAAGGGACGGGACATGACCGCCGGCGAGTTCCAGTTTGAGGTTGTTCCGGCTGATCAAGCATCGGCTGACGCTGCTGGTCTCCCGCTGGAAGGGATGACGTGGGCAAACGGGGCCGATACTCCCGATGGTGACGCCGAGGTCATGGACTGGATGCCGCAGCCGTGGCACTTCACCGAGAGTGAGGCAGGCAATACGTACTGCTACACCATCTCCGAAGTCGTGCCGGACGAGCCTGAGGCGGGCATGACCTACGACCCAGTGGCCTACACGCTATGTCTGGACATCACCGATGACGGCGCTGGCACGATGAGTGTCGCATCGACTGTGACCTCAGTGGACACGACGACCCACGAAGTCATCTCGGAAGAAACGTACGTTCACACCTCTGCTGACAATCCGGTCAAGGCAGCGGTGCGGATTGGTTTCCTCAACGAGTACGACGCGCCGGAAGACCCGGAACCGCCAGTCGATCCCGAACCTCCCGTCGATCCGGAACCGCCGATTGATCCGCAGCCGCCGATTGATCCGGAGCCGCCCGTGGACCCCGAGCCGCCGGTCGATCCACAGCCTCCGGTGGACCCGGAACCGCCGGTAGACCCGCAGCCGCCCGTGGACCCTCAACCGCCCGTCGACCCTCAACCTCCGGTCGATCCGGAACCACCCATCGATCCGCAGCCGCCCATCGATCCGCAGCCACCCATCGATCCGCAGCCGCCAGTCGACCCGGAACCGCCTGTTGACCCACAGCCGCCGGTGGACCCCGAGCCACCGGTAGACCCCCAACCTCCGGTCGATCCCGAGCCGCCCGTGGACCCGGCACCACCGGTAGACCCCGAAGACCCGACCGACCCGGAATCTCCAGACGATCCCGAGTCACCTGGGAATCCGGACGGCTCGACCCCCGACGAACCGGCGGACCCAGGTACACCGGTCAATCCAGAGGGACCACATGCCTCCACAGGTGGTTTCGCCGTCCGGGACGTGCCGGTGACAATCGTGGTGGCTGTCCTCATGATGGCTGCAGGCCTGCTCATTATCGTGGGCCGCACGAGGGTGGGAAAGCGGTAGGGGCTACTGCCCCATCGCCTCCAGTGCCGCCTCCACAGCGGCTTGGGCCGCCTTGTTGGCTGCTTGGTACCCCGCCAAGTCACCATCCTGCAAGGCGGTTTGGGCCGCATCGAATTGAGCCTTGGCTTCGGCCAACGCTGCCTCCACTATCTCGTCCTTGGTCTGGGTCCCAGTGCTCCCGCCCGGCGGGTTGACCTCAGGCGGTGGAGTGGCGTCCTCTTCACCTGTGGCAGCACCAGCATCACCGGAGAAGACCTGGTCCAGGGCGCCCTGCAGTGTCGTCGCCACTCCGACATGAGTGCCGAAACGGACGACCACGAAACGCAGAATCGGGAAAGAAACCTGTGAGGTTGATTGCTTTGTGTAAATCGGCTCGACGTACAGCAACCCGCCACCCAGTGGAATCGTCAGAAGATTCCCCTTCTGAGCCGTCGCCGCCGACGTGGACGACGAGTAGGGCAGAAGCACCGACGACACTTGTTCATTGGCCATCATGGAGTTGTACGCCTGTCCCGGCCCCTCGATTTGCTCGGTGTCGGACATGCGCAAGATACGTATCTTCCCGTAGTCCGCGCTGGTCGCCTCGGCGACGACCGACATGTACGCGGCCAAGTTCTCACGATTGTTCGGCGTGTACACCGATGTCTGAGAGAACAGCGGCCCAGCATCGCCGGGAACAGTCTTACCATCCACCTGGGCCTCAGGCCACTTGATGGAGAGGTAATAGGTGGGCTCCTTGACCCCTGTCGAGGTCTGGTTGACCGGATAGGGCGGAATCTTCCACAGGTCCGAGTTGGAGTACCACGACTCGGGGCTGGTCATGTGATAGCGAGCGAGAACGGCACGCTGAATCTTGAACAGATCCTCGGGATAGCGCAAGTGCCCCATCAACTCGTCCGAAATGGCCGACTTGGGTTGGACCGTGCCGGGGAAGACCTTCATCCAGGTCTCCAGAATGGGGTCGGAATCCCAGGCGTACAAGGTCACAGACCCGTCATAGGCGTCCACGACCGCCTTGACCGAGTTGCGGATGTAGTTGATCTGCGGTGACAAATTGTAGGGGTCAGTCCTTGTGGTCAAGGAGTCCGAAATGGCGTCTGACACGGTCACACGCTCGGAGTTCGGGTAATTCGACGAGGTGGTGTAGCAGTCCACGATCCACACGATGTGCCCCGAGACGAGTGCCGGGTAGATGTCGGTGTCAGTGGTCAGCCACGGAGCGACTTCTTGGACTCTTCGCGCGGGCTGACGGTCATAGAGAATCCTCGATTCGGAGTTCACGCGGTCGGAAAGCAGGAAGTTCAGCGACGCGAAGCGCGTGGCGTACAGCAACCTGTTGCCCAAACCGCCCACGGACACGCCACCATCGCCATCATACGTGCTGTACTGCTCGCCGACTTGTGCGCCACCACCGGGGGTGTCGTACTCGATGGGAGAATCGCCTTCTGTACGTCCAACGATGGCGTAGGTGTCGGACATCTCGCCGTAGTAAATGCGTGGCTGGTCCGCCGACAGCGGCCCGATTGTGGGGATGTCTCGGGCCAGCCAATCGGGTTCGCCGTCCGTCTGACGCCTATTCCCATAGGCCGCCACCAATCCGTAGCCGTGGGTGTACACGGTGTGCAGGTTGTTCCAGTTCTGCACATCCGTGGCAAGGCCCTGATGGTCCATCTCACGGGCAGCCAAGACCACATCGGTCTCCACGCCGTCGATGACGTACCTGTCCACGTCCAACACAGGTGAGAAGGAGTAATACCCACGCACTTGCTGCAATTGCTCGAACGTGTCCTGGACCATCTGCGGATCGATGAGCCGGATGCCGGGAAGCGCCTCAGCGTCGGACTTGAGCTGTCCAGCAGCAGCAGTGGTCACTGCGGAGTAATCGGCAATTTGTACATCGTCCAGCCCGTACGCCTCTCGGGTTGCGGCAATGTTCATCTCCATATACGGCCGTTCCTTGTCAGGCTCAGTCGGGTTGACCGTGAACGACTGCACGAAACCTGGGTACACGGTCCCAATGACGAGGGAAGAGACAATGACCAAACCGACAGAGACCAGCGGGATGCGCCAGCTTCGAGTGGCCGCCGTGGCGAAGAAAAGGACGGCTGTCAGCCCCGCGATGACCGCCAAGACCATGTTCGCCGCCAGACGGGAATGGTCGGAGGTGTAGGTCAGACCGTTGAGGAGGGACTGCTGAGTCACCAGCAGACCATAGCGGTCGAGCAGTTTGCCCACGCCATATCCGATGGCGGCCAGACCCAGGAGGACGGAGATGTGGACGTGTGCGGTGCGAGTCGTGGCCCGGCGTCCGGTGGTGGGAGCCAAGAAAGCCCCGTTCATGAAATGACCAATGACGGTAATCAGCGCACAAATGACAACGATAGACATGTAGAAAGTCAGCACCGAGCGATACCACGGATAGTCGAAGATGTAGAACGAGATGTCCAGCCCGAAGCGCGCGTCAGTCGTGCCGAAGGGAACCTTGTTTGCCCAGGCGAGATAGTTGCGAAATGCTCCGAGAGCTCCGATCCCGCCCATGATGGCGAAGGCGATGGCAGGCACAATGACAAGCGCGCGGCGGGCGAGGGGTGACAATCTCTCGAATTGGCTCACCGCTGAAGCCGCTGGCTTGGTCCGAAAAACGATCCACAGTGTCAGACCCACCGCTACTCCCATGACGGCGGCAGCGACAAGGAAGAGCACGACGCGAGCAAGAAGTTGGGTAGTGAACACTTGGGGGTACTCCACAGAGGTGAACCACAGATAGTCGGTCCACACAGTGGCGAAGACGGAATAGAGATAACCCAGCACTACGACAATGATAATAGTGGGAATGATGGCTCTCATCCGAGACTTCTGAGCGGGACGACCTTCAACGAACTGGTTGGACACAAGACCTCCTAATGTGTGCTCTCATCTTAGTGCAACCCCCATCGTCAGCGATTCACGCTGCGACAGGCTTCAGCGTGGAGGACACGTCGGCAAGGAGTCCTGGCTTTCGAGGCGAAGAGCCCACAAGGCATGGGCCAAGGTGGATGCGGGGACGATTCTCATGTCGCCGTAGTCACCCACCAGGTCGACGCAGGACTCCCATGGCACAACAAAGACCTCCGCACCGCCCAAGTTCGCCGATTGCGCCAACTCAGAAATACCAGGAACTTTGCCGATCTTGCCCTCCAGGCTCATCGTTCCCGCCGCAGAAATCGTCCTGCCGCGCAGGATGTCCTCGTCCGCAGCCCAAGCGTACACAGCCAGCGCCAGACTGAGCCCCTGGGAGCCCCCCGGTTGGGCGAGCGTCGGATCGATGTACACACCCGCCAAGGAGATGTACCCATCCACTGGGGTGATGCCGGACGTGGGGACTTTGCCGTCGGTGGACGACCCCACCAGGTTCATGGGGATTTGAAGAGTTTGTCCTGCCCGCACCACGGTAAAGGCGATAGGGGCACCCACTGACTTCGCCTGCACTGCTGCAGTCAACTCACCCTTGGTCGTCACAGGCTTCCCATCCACCGCTGAGATGAAGTCTCCCACTTCGAGTCGCCCATACGCAGGACCGCTCTGGCGTATGGAAGCCACCTGTGGCATCGGCGTGACGGTCACTGAGGCCTCGCGCAATGCAGCGACCGTTGCGGAGGTACGCTCGGCCTCAGCTTCGGTCGCCGCCGCCGACTGGGTCTCGTCGATAGTCTGACCTGGGGGGTAAACCGAGGCGCGCGGCAAGACTCCCTGATGAGTGGACACATAACCAACAATGAGTTCAGCGAGTGTAATGGTGCGGTCCGGCGAAGTCTGGGACAGCGTGGGCATGAGCACGGTTCCGGAGGAAGGTTGGGCATAGGCCCCTCCCAGGACAACCGCACTTTGATCTGTTGTCCCCTCTGTTTGCAGGAGATCGACAGGTTCGGAGGGCTGACGCGAGATGAACCCGGTCGGCGCAAATGCGACCACGGCACTCATCGCCACAAGGATGATCGCCGAGGTCACCGCCGCCCACATATTTCGTCTCATATTATGCTCACTGTAGCGCAAGGCCGGGGGCGCCGTGGTGCGCACGAACCGGGCGTCTCGCGGGATTTCTCGCGGTGCCGCCGCCGCACCGACGTGGGACAATAGACGAAGAAGGAGTGCGATGGACGAAGATTACACTGACGAGGACCCGATGGATGCCTTGCGCAAGCTCTTCCGTGAATTGGGGATACCTGACAATGGAGATCCAACTGCGTCCGGAGCTTTCCAACAGATTCTGCACCGCTTCAGCCCCTCCAATGAGCCCTCTGACAAGGTAATTTGGGACACTGCCCATCAAGTTGCTCGCCAGCAGGTTGCCTCGCTTGGCCCAGACCCCACTCCCGGCTCCCGCGTCACACGCTCGGTGGCCGATTCTGTGCGCCTCGTTGAGTTGTGGCTCAGTGACCATACTTCTTTCTCCCCCGTCGCCCTGCCGCCTGTGACGTGGAGTCGCGCTGAATGGATTGAGGCGACCATTCCCGCGTGGAGGTCAATGATCGAGCCGGTCGTCGCCACGTTGAGCACGACGTTCGCCGCCGCCACTGAATCCCGCATGGAGGGGGACGCGCCTGATGACATCGCACAACTCCAGTCCATGTTGCATCCCATGTTGGGCCGGGCCATCGACACCATGTTCGGCGCCCACGTCGGTCAAGGGCTAGGACAAGCAGCAACAGTCGTCCTTACCGGGACTGACTTGGGATTACCCGTGATGGGCAAGCCGCAAATCGCCGTGCTGCCGACCAATATCACCGGTCTTGATCAGGCCACCGACCTTCCACAAGAAGACCTCCTGTTGTATTGCTGCTTGCGAGAAGCCGCCCGTCAACGCCTCTTCACTGAAACCGGCTGGATTTCGGTCCAGATCGTCGCCCTGGTCCAGCATTACGCCCGGGAGACTGAAATCGACCCTGATCGTCTGGCGTCCACGATGGAGTCAGCCATGCCCGATCAACTCTCCCCCACCACTATCGCAGCCTTCCAGGCGGACTTGTCGGACATCCTGTTCCGCCCCGAGGTCTCCGAGGACCAGAAAGCAATCCTGGCGCGCCTCAACACACTGCTGGGACTGGTTGAGGGATGGGTGGACCACGTGGTCTCCAATACTGCCGCACAATGGCTCCCGTCCCATCGCGCACTGGCCGAGTCACTGCGACGCCACCGGGCGACCAATCGACAAGCGGACGCCATCGTCACTCCCTTCATCGGTATGAATGTGTCGGTGGGGGCCATCCGCGAAGCTGCTGACTTCTGGGAAGCGGCCCGCCAGGCCCGAGGCGTGGATGGACGCGACGAGATTTGGCGCCACCCCGATTCTTTGCCCACTCCCGAACAGATTTCGGCTCCTCAGACGTACTTTGAGGCGAGCGCCACGAGCAGCGATGACCTCGATGACGAGTTGCGCAAGTTGCTGGGCGACTCATCCGACCAGTGATACAGGCGCGACACGCCTGTGAGAATAGCCCGTTTCGTTCGCGGAAGTTGCGCGCGTGCGCTAACGTAGACACGATGACGAGGACGACCAGTCCTCACAACCCAAGGAGGAATTAGTGTCGGACAAGTACGACGGCGAGTTCTACTGCGTCAAATGCAAGGCCAAGAAGACCGCCAGCGGCGATATCGTCGTGAACGAGAAGGGCACCAAGATGGCTAAGGCTATTTGCCCCGACTGCGGAACAAAGCTCAACCGCATTCTCGGCAGAGCCTAAATACCCACATCGCATTGATGGCAGATCCTCCGGGGTCTGCCATCGTGCTATTTCTGGGGAAAAAGCGTCCTCTTCATCACACCCGCGCAATGGTGACGTACTGGGCCATCGCCTGCGCCAATGGGAACACGGCTCCACCACACGCCCGAAGTGTTGACCTAGTGTTGACCCGGTGTTGTCCGTTTGGTGTCGAGCCAGGCCTGACCTGTGGAGAACCATCCTGCGCCCATTGACCACACGCCAACATGGAATCCATGACCGTGATTCCGCCCCTGTCCCTCGTCTCCCCCGCCGTGTGGCGCTCCCCCGATGTCTTGGAAGTGCCGCTGGCCTCCGGACCTTGTCTCTTGACTGGTGTGCCCACGCAGATGAAGCGCGCCGTCACCCTCTTGGATGGATATCACGCCACAGACGAACTTGAGGAGCTAGTTGGCCCGGTGTGGGCTCGTTGGCTCGTGGACACTCTGAAGACGCGCGACGGATTCGTTTCCACACAACGGCCCCAACCTCTGCGCGTCGATGTCACGGGGTCGGGATTGCTCGCCCACAAGCTGAAACGCGGCCTTGCGTCAGACGACACAGCCACGAGTCGGCTCGTGGTGGTGGCTTGCCCCACGTGGGAGGCAGATCGAGTCCTCACCGACTCTCTGATCGCGTCGCGCACTGCCCATGTCGTCGTCACAGTCACGGACACCTTGGCCTCAGTGGGACCCTTCTGGGTTCCTGGGCGGGGGTCGTGCTTGCGGTGCATGGACTTGGCCCGCCGTGCCCATGACCCCTCGTGGCCTTTGGCCGTCTTCCAGCTCATGCAGGTCAAGGCTCGCCCTGACACTGTCCTCGCGTCCTGGGCCCTGGCAACAGTCGCCGCCCACGTCCGCGGCTTCAGTTCAGGCCACGAACCCGAATCAATGTCGTCCACCATCACGATGGACAGGTCGGGGGCTCTCACCTATCGCGCGTGGCCTCTTCATCCGGCGTGCCACTGCTCGGGTTCAGCCGACGCAAAGCAGCCAGCACTGTCGCCTTATCCGATGTCATCCATAAGGGCG
>JAISJO010000045.1 GCA_031261485.1 Propionibacteriaceae bacterium
TCGGCCAATTCAGCGGCCATCTCGAAGTTCATGATGTCGCCGGTGTAGTTCTTGACAATATGCAGCACACCACGGCCCTTGTCGACTTCCTTAGTCGCCGCGAGCATTTGGTCGGGAACCGGCGAGGTAAAGACTTCGCCCGCGCATGCCGCATCGAGCATGCCTTCGCCCACGAATCCACCGTGGAGAGGCTCGTGGCCAGAGCCACCGCCGGAGATGATGCCCACCTTGCCCTCAGGAGCGCTTAGCCGGTAGACAACTTTGTTTTCATGATCCACGCGAACAAGGTCGGCGTTGGCAGCCTCGAAACCGACGAGGGAGTCAGCGACGACATCATTGACGTCATTGATGAGTTTCTTCATAGGCTCATTCTTTCACGGCAAATCGCGCCGGGGTAGAGGTTGGGGCATACGTGCCTGGGCATTCGAGGGTTATGCACATGCTCCCGAATGGCGTAGTCCGGGGTGGTTCGATGGACGTTGTGGCCACTTTTCGGGCCGTCCGCGCATTCTTTGTACCGCGTCCCACAGGCGGGTATGCCCCGGCCCGGTAGACTGTCTACATTGTGAGCACATCTGTCTACTCCCGCCTCGAACCCCTCCTGCCCCGCGTGTCGCGCCCAGTGCAATACCTGGGGATGGAAGTCAACTCCCAAGTCAAGGACTGGGAGTCTGCTGATGTTCGCTGGTGCCTTATGTATCCGGATGCATACACCGTGGGCGCGTCCAATCAGGGGCTGGGCATCCTCTACGAGATTTTGAATGAGCGCGACGGCTTTCTGGCCGAGCGGACGTACTCCATTTGGCCTGACTTATCGGCTCTGATGAGGGAAAACGGTATTCCCCAATTCTCTTGGGAGACGTGTCGGCCTGTGCGCGATTTCGACATTCTGGGGATTTCGCTGTCCACGGAGTTGGGATGCACGAACGTCCTGGAGGCTCTCGACCTGGCCGGCATCCCTCTCCATGCGAAAGATAGGTCCGAATCCGACCCCTTGGTCATCATCGGCGGGCATTGTGCGGTCAACCCTGAACCGATGGCCGACTTTGTGGACGCGGTGGTCCTGGGCGATGGCGAGGAAGCTGTCTTGGAGATCAGCAGGATTGTACGGGAGTGGAAACAAGCCTCACCTATTGCCGATGGGGGCTTGGGGCTGGTCGACGGCTCGGATCTGAGCCCGGAGGTGACTGCCCCGGGGAGTCGCGTGGATTTGTTGGTACGCCTCGCGGCAACGGGTATGGTGTATGTTCCTTCATTGTACGACGTGGCCTACGGCGACAATCGGGCAATCACATCGGTCACCCCCAATCGTGAGGGCGTGCCATCCCTGGTGAGAAAATGGACTCTGACCGACCTGGATGCGTGGCCCTATCCCAAGAAGCCCTTGGTTCCTGTCGCAGAAACCGTCCATGAGCGATACTCGACGGAGATATTCCGCGGTTGTCTGCGTGGGTGCCGATTCTGCCAAGCAGGGTTCATCACTCGCCCGGTGCGGGAGCGCTCTATCGACTCTATCGGTGACATGGTGGAATGTGGGTTGAAAGCGACCGGCTATGAGGAAGTAGGATTGCTTTCTCTCTCGACGGCGGACCATTCCGAAATCGGGCCTCTCATGCATGGGCTGACAAGCCGGTATGCGGGGACCAACGTCTCGCTGTCCCTGCCTAGCACGAGGGTGGATGCCTTTACTATTGACATCGCTGAACAGTTATCGCGCAATGGCCGTCGTTCTGGCCTGACCTTCGCCCCCGAGGGCGGCACTGAGCGGATGCGGCGGGTCATCAACAAGAACGTGGACGAGGCGGACCTCCTGGGCACAGTCGAGGCGGCTTTCACGCAAGGGTGGCGCTCTGTCAAGCTGTATTTCATGTGTGGCCTGCCGACCGAAACCGATGGGGATGTGATGGCCATCGGCGATTTGGCCAGGAAGGTCATCGACTCGGGACGGCGTATATCTGGGCGACGCGACGTGACATGTACGATTTCCATCGGCGCTTTCGTGCCCAAAGCACACACAAGTTTCCAATGGGCCGAGCAGTGCGACCCAGCGGTGGCGAATCGGCGGATGAGAGACCTGAAGCAGTCCGTCCGCGAGGACAGGCGTTACGGCAGGGCCATCATGGTCAAGTGGGCCGATGCCCTGCCCGGTCAGGTGGAAGGGCTTCTGGCTAGGGGAGATCGTCGCGTGGGCGCGGTCATCGAAGCTGTGTGGCGTGACGGCGGGCTCTTCGACGGGTGGAGCGAACATTTCTCGTTTGAGCGCTGGGAACGTTGTGCACGAGAGGTCCTGGAGCCCATGGGGGTGTCGCTGGAGTGGTACACGACCCGCGAGCGTGGCCGTGACGAGATTCTGCCCTGGGATCACCTGAGCGTGGGGATGGACCGCGATTGGTTGTGGGACGACTGGGTGGATTCCCAGTCCGAGGTGTCGGTGGGCGATTGCCGCTGGGACGGATGCATGGACTGCGGGGTGTGCCCCTTCCTCGGGGTGTCCATACAGATAGGACCGACCGGGAGGACACTGAGCAATGTCTAAGCAACCCCCTATCCAGCAGCCACCTCCGGCGATGAGAATGCTTGTCAAGTATGGGAAGTTGGGCCCGGCCAGGTTCGCCTCCCACCGTGACTTCGCTCGTGCCTTTGAACGCGCCTTGCGGAGAGGCGACATTGACATGGCGTATTCCTCCGGCTTCAACCCCCACCAGCGGGTCAGCTATGTGAACCCCTCGCCCACAGGTGCGGAGTCAGTCGCGGAGTACGTGGTCATCGCCCTGAAGAATGTGTGCGACCCCGACACTGTGAAGGCCGCCCTAGCCCCCGCCATGCCACCCGGCATGCCGATTCTGGAGGTGTCTACCCTAGTCGGGGACGTGTCCTTCGAAGCGAGCCTATGGGAAATCGACATCAGTTCCGATGCGGAACCTGTGGCATTGCCGACTAGTTCATCTCGTCATTCTGCGCGAAGTCGCAGAATCCATCTGACAGACGTAGATCCTGCGACTCCGCGCAGGATGACGGAGGATTGGGTCAGTAATCAGCGTTTCCCCACGGACCTTGGCGCTCGTGTTGAACAAGCCTTGGCCGAGTTCGATGCTGCCCAAGAGGTCCTGGTGACGAGAGATGGGAAGAACGGTCCACGTACATTCGATGCAAAGGCGGCCGTCCGCTCGCTGAAAGTCGTTCCGCCGAACGCGAGCAACAACTTACCTACTCCCGATGGTGAAAGCGTCGCATTGCAAGTAGTTATCCAGCACACAGAACCCCTAGTACGCCCCGAGGATGTGGTATCGGCTCTGCGTGCCCAAACCCCCGACCTAGACGACGGCTTTCCCCCCAGAACCAAACGCCTAGCCCAAGGCAGTGTGTCCGCCCTCCTAGCCATTGTAGGGACTCCCCGCTGAGCCAGTGGCGCAGCCATCGCCTCGCGTAACGACCTGCACATGTCGTACTCCCCACACCCAACCCGCCTGCTGTACTGCAACTTGCCCAACCCGCCTGACGTACTGTGGCGAACCTTGGCCACTTCCGTACGGATTCAGAGGCGAGCATCGGTTTTGGATCAGAGTTCGCCGATTCCGGGCCGGTTTTCGGACTGACTTTGCACCTACACCGTTCGAGCCCTCCCATCCATGACGGAGTAGGCCAAAGTTCGTCCAGTGGCGACCGCCCTCAGCTAGTTTGTACCGGGTGCTGTTCGTCTTGCGATGCACATCGCGGAGAACGTCGTTCATTATACTGAACGGATTGCCCGAAATGTAGTAATCTGTTCATCGTAATGAACGGATAGGGAAGAGAGGCCATCGTGGAATTGGTAAAGCGTGCTGTCTATTTGGATCAGATTGAAGGGCTCATTGATGCCCCATTCATCAAGGTCTTGGTGGGCATCCGGCGGTCGGGGAAGTCTGCGCTGATGGCTCTCACTCGGCAGATGCTCGCAGAACGAGGTGTCCCAGCCGAGCGCATCATCCACCTCAACTTCGACAATCTTGAGTGGGCCCACCTGACTAATGCCCCGGCACTAGACTCGTACATCAAGTCGCTGACCCCGCCCGATGGCCGGTTCTATGTGCTCCTGGACGAGGTCCAGGAGGTCGAGCAGTGGGAGCGTGTCGTCAATTCTCTGTTTTCTGAGGGCAGGGCCGACATCTATGTCACCGGGTCGAACACGACATTGCTCTCGTCTCAGCTGGCTACTTATATTGCGGGCCGCTATGTCGCTCTTGAGGTTTCCACACTGTCATTTGCTGAGCATCTTCAGTTCCGTGAGGCACTGGCACCCGGCGAAACGGGGTCACTGATGGAAGAGTTCACACGCTATCGTCAGCGTGGCGGTTTCCCCGGATTGTACGCCGCAGCCTTCGACGAGTCGCAAGTGAGAAGCATTGTCAGTGACATATACAACTCGGTCATGATTCGAGATGTTCTTGCCCGACATGCTATCCGTGATGCTGATCTGCTGCGTCGCGTCGCCCTATTCGCCCTAGACAACGTCGGTAACCTCTTCTCGGCCCGTCGCGTCGCGGCATTCGTCAAAGCCGAGCATCGTTCCGCCAGCACTCAGACGGTTCTAAACTATCTGCTGGCCCTCACCGAGGCTATGGTCATTACCAAGGTGCCGAGATACGACATGCAGGGCAAAGCTCTCATGACGATCAACGAGAAATACTACTCGGGAGATCATGGCCTCATCACGGCCGTGCTTGGTCAGCAAAGTCATCTTCAATCTGGAATCCTGGAAAACATCGTGTGGGCAGAACTGCGCCGGAGGGGTTACACCGTCTGCGTCGGCAAACTGGAGGATGCCGAGGTCGATTTCATGGCTGAGCGCCGAGGAGAACGGCTCTATGTTCAGGTGACCACAGTCATGTCAGGATCGGTGTCAACTCAGGAGCGAGAATTGGCCCCGCTCCAAGCCATCCATGATGCCTATCCGAAGTACATTGTGTCGCTGGACCCACTTGCCGGGACAATGATTGACGGTATTAGGCATGTCTCTATCCCCGACTTCCTCCTATCGGACGCCTATTGATGCGACGGTAGTTGTACGTTGTGGATGGCTTGCACGGTAAACGCACCTCAGCCCGTCTGCTGTACTGCGACATACTCAACCTGTCTGTCGAACTGCCCTACCCAACCCGCCTGCCGTATTGCCTACCGCCGACCGTACTGCCCATACTCACGAATGTGTGCGCCTAGTGCCCTACTCTTACAAAAGCGACAATTGTTGCTCTATGACTTGTAACTTGCGACGCTGAGTGCCTTCCACATCCTCAGTGAAGAGGAGCATGGTGGGCAAGCTGGTGGCAAAGTAATCTATGCGAGGAGTGATCTGTTCCTGGGCCTCGACATACGCGGCCAATCCGGCTCGAAGAGAATCGGCCTCGGTGTCCCGACCCAGACGGCGAAGCGCCATGACTGAATAGTACGTCAGATCTGAGTAAGCCAAGACTTCCATGCCCTGGAAGTCGCCACGGAACTCGGCGGCCCGTTTCCACCACAACAGGGCCTCCTCATGATTCCCACTCGCTTCCAGCGCATCGCCCAATGCCAGCCACAGATGGGAGGCGTTGACTAGGAGATGCCGGGCTTCTCCCAGGTTCTCCGGTGGGTTCAGGCCATTGCGCATATGGGCGACTGCGTCATGTGGACGCCCCTCAGCCATGGCATGCTCGGCCAATGCGAGATGGGCGGACTCCCAGGCATCAAGCACACGGCCTTCCCCGCCTTCCCAGGGGTGGAATGATCGGTTGACAAGCAATTCCAGGGCGAATTCTGGCTCACCGCAGCGAGTCGCCAGATCAGCGGTCGCAATGGTGAGATCGTCGCGTTGCGCCACTATGTCGAGTCGGGCGCGCAGCCACCCCAAGCGCTCGGCCTCACTGACACCGAGGCGGGCATCTAGCTGGTCGGATTCGCACGCCAGCTTGGAGTCACATGGCCGAATCTCCAGCGCCCGGTCGTAGTGTCGACGGGCTTGAGCAGGGTCGTGGTTCACATTCCATGCTGCCATCCCCAGGTTTCTCCAGGTCACGGCATCATTGGGTCGAGACTCGACAGCGATGAGCCATTGTTCGATGGCTTCGCCAGCCCTCCCCACGTGGTAGAGCCAGTTGCCCATTAGCGCGTGTCCAACTCCATGCTTGTCGTCTTCGCCACAGGTTTTCGCCTCAGCTATGACGGCAGCGACCACCTGATAGTCGTCCAACCGGCTCAGTTGGCAGGTTCCCGACTCGGCGTGTGCGATGAGGTCAGTCAGATGCTTGCGGCGGGCAGTCTTTTCAGCGTTAGTCGTAGCGGACTCTGCCTTCCTTGGCTTATCAGGAGAGGATTTGTTAGCGCGTAGCATTGCCCATAGTTCATAATACCATGCAAGCGGGAGCACTCCGACCATACCCGGATCAGCTTGTAGGGCGTGGGTGGCCGCCCGCCTTGCCACAGAACCCACTGTGTCCCAGGCGCCGAGTCTCGCATATTCTCCTGCCAGGTCAAGCAGAGTCTGCGGGTCTGTGTTGAACGGCAGTTCTAGGAGGTGGTGCGCCCACCAATCCAGTGGATCGAAAGTCAGGGTCGTCTCAGCAACCGCTCGCCCCTCAGTGTCTGTCTCTTCGTTCGCCAGGAGCATGTATGCAAGCAGGTTTCTCAGGCGCGTATTGTCTGGTTGGCTTGCCAGGCCTTGTGCCAGGTGTTCTTTCGCCTCGTCCACTTGGCCCGCCGCGAGCTCATCCGCAGCCACGATAGACAACGCGGGGCCGCGATACTGAGGGTCCCATGCCGCTTTGACAAGATGTTCATGGGCCTGGACGCGCATGCCCAGTCGCCATTCGGCCAGGCCAGTGCGGTAGTGGGCCTCTCCCGAGAAAGGGTTGGGATTGCGATGTGTGAGACGGGCAACAGCCCTCAACCCAGCGTCTCGAGATTGGGCAAAGAGGCCCTGTTTGTACAACTCACCACAGCGCAAGAGGAGTGACTCAACATGGGAAGGGTCGCGCCCCAAGGCTTCGTCTAGATAGGGGTCTGGGGAGCAGGTGGCGTGGCGATACTGCAGGAGATGGCGGGCTGACAGAGCCAATTCTTCCACCGAATCGATTGCGTCTGGTTCGGGCAGAGGTGTCGCGAGGGAGAACACATCCCTTGCCTCGACCACCTCCTGTCTTCCAACGGCCCCAGATTCCCCTGAGATGGAGGGCGCATCTTCGCCTCCTACTTCCAGCAGAACGGTTCCCTCGTGCACGACTTCCAGCCGAGCGCCGACCCATGGTTCGCTGACAACAGTGGTAAAGGGCTTGTCAGGGGCCAGATCTTCGGTCGTCTCCCAGGTGGCGTCGCCGTGGCTGAGTCGGATAGACAGTCCTATGCGTGGCCTGGTCACTGCCACGCCAAGGCGCACCCCGGCGTCGATGGGCTCCAGCGACACAGCAGTTTCTCGATTCGCGCTCCTCGCCACACCGATGTCGCGGATGGGGTACCAATATTGTGAGAACACTTTCGTCTCGCCAGGCATGAGGTAGGAGAAGTCCGGTTGGTTGTCGGTGAACGCGCCTGCCATGAGTTCGACGTAAGGGCCGTCAGAATCGGTGAGCTGGCGATCCCATGCCCATCCAAATGGAGCATTGCCCCATGTCCACTGTTTCTTACCAGGGGCGATGCGGTGATCCGCCCAATAGACGAACCCAGATCTTTGGCCATGGTCGTATCCACCAAAGAAATCTTGGTTCGTGTCGACGATCATGTACGAGGTGGGCACAGGAATATTGCGATACCAGTCGAGCCGGTCAGCATCCGGGTGGTCAGCATCCACGCGTGCGGGGTAATCCACTCCATAATATCGCCCGCTGACACGGGGAAATGTGGCGCAGGCTCTCTTGGCGTGATCAGCCACCATGGTCACGTCGGGTGGGAAGAAGGATTGGTAATCGTCGCCGACCTTGGCTGCCGCATTGGCCCACCAAAGGAAGGTTTGCGGGCATTCTGTGCGATTGAACAGCCGAACGCGTACCTCAATGAGGCTGGAATGCGGGCGCAGGCGCACTCCGTGCATGCCCTTCATGCGCGCCATGGGGTCCAGATCGGAGCACCACACGGTCACCGCGCCATCGGGTTCCTCTTCGATGGTCCAGTCCACCGGAAGATAAGTGGCCGGTCGGTGGTGCTGTGGCCAGTTGAACTCCATTCCTCCCGAGATCCATGGCCCTGTTAGCCCAACTAGTGCAGGTTTGATGACATTGTTCCGATAGAAGAAATCGTAATTATTCGTTCTATCCATGCCGATGTGGATGCGTCCGCCCAGTTCGGGAAGAAGCATGAGGCGCACATACTCATTCTCCAGATGGATGCCTTGCCAAGCTCGTGGGGATGCCGTCGAGGACACGGACTCGAAGAAAGGAAGTGGGAAAACCTTTCCTGACGAGCCTTGATACACACGTGTGGAGAAGAACTCAGGGTATGGGTCGGGTTCGCCTACAGCGAAGGTGTCGATATTCACGCTCTGCGCCCACGCGGCCACGTCTTTCTCGGCCAGTGCCTCAGGACGTGGAGGAAGAGCAATAGATGATGCCACAATGCCTCTATTCTTGTAGAAATGAATGATTGACAGATTCAAGCCAAGCAACGTTGCTCCAGAGCGGATGGTGGGGTGCCGCGTTGGAGGAAGGAGTCACTGCCCAAATGCCCGCAGCACGGGCCACATCCACACCACGTTCGACCAGGAAACGACCGAAATCGCCGTCCTCAAAGCCGCCGTGCAACGGCGTATACCCAATCCAGCCCTCTCCGATGGCAACTGGTACATTGTGTTGCTTCCCCCATGAAGCGGCTTGACACACACGAGTTTCCACTGCGGTGGTCATAGAGTTGTGATACTCGTCGAGGTGTGCGTCGAGCCAGGCGTCCCATGCTTGCGGGTCGACGGTGTCATAGCCGTACAACATTTGGTCTGTGACGACGGTCGCTTCGAGTTTCCAGGGTTCGGGGCGACCGTATTCCTCAAAGGTTGGGGCACCAGGACACTGAAGGGAGCGCAGAAGGGGATTGGGAAAGTCGGCGCAGGCATGGCCCCGGATGTCGGTGGCCTGTTGGATGGCGTCAAGAACTCCATAGGCGTAGACATGGAACTGCCCGCAATCCATGGCGGGTTCCACCTCCCACAGATGTGCCCAGACCTTGCCGAAGCTGGCAGTGAAGCGGTGATTCGGATGGGTCTGACGCAGGGATTCCAGCACGGGCGGTCCAGCCTTGGGCCAAGCACCGACAGGGGAGAAATCAACTTCATTGTGTATTTCGATAAACTCTATCGCATCGTCCAGGCCCGCTTCGTGAACTGCACGAAGCAGCCGGTCCCAGGCGTGGCCCAACACCTGCAATCGGGAGTCGATTGGAATGGTTGAGATCCCTCGATACCATGTGTCCTCTTGAGCGAAAGCGGTGGATTGCTGATACTCCCAACTGGACAGAGCCACCGTGATCCCCTTGTCACGGGCTAGTTCCAGGAGAGTGAAGAAGCGGTCGCGGAGGTTGAGGGTGAAGCCGCCTGGAGTGTTGTACCACCGTGTGCCTTGCCCGAAGTATCCGCCCGACTTCCGGGCACCCAGGCCAGCGATTTCCAGAGCATCGGCCACGCGGTCCAGCCCCAATTCTCCATAGAGCAGCAAAGGAGCAGCACATATTCTCAAAGTGGTGAAGCCTCTGGCGAGAGTTTGGTTCAGCGCCTCGTCAAGGTCAGCATACGGCTGGCCAGGGCCAGCTTGGGTGTACCAGGAGAAGTCCCACAAGCACAGTGTCCGCCGCTGCCCCGCGACAAGTTGTGGATTGTGTGTTCTCATTCCTCAGCCTTTCGTTGCACCGGTGGTCATTCCCGCTTTCCAGAATCGTTGCAGGCCCATCATCAGCCCGACAAGGACGACCATGGACACAGCAGATCCCGTGACCACCAGAGTATAGAAGTAAGGGTCTCGCTGGGTTTGCGAGTTCCATAGAGTCAAGCCGAGGGTGACGGGGAAGGTCTTTTCGCTGGAGAGCATGACCAATGGGAGGAGGTAGTTGTTCCAGATGGTGACAAACTGGAAGAGGAAGATGGTCACCATGGCCGGAATCATCATGGGAGCGGCGACGAGTGCGAAGATGCGACCTTCCCCTGCACCGTCCAATCGCGCAGCTTCAATGACTTCATCGGGAACCGTGGCGGAGTGGATGCGCGCCAGATAGACCCCGAAAGGACTGACCATAGACGGCAGAAGGACTGACAGGCGGGTCCCAACCAAATCGACCGTATTGAGCAGGAAGTAGAGTGGTAGGGCGATGACGGTGGCGGGCACCATGACTCCTGCGAGAATGAGCGCGAAGAGCTTCTCCTTACCAAGAAATGAGTATTTGGCAATGCCATAGCCGCAGGCAGTGGACAGAAGAGTCGCCACAAATGCCCCCAGCCCGGAGTAGAGAACGGAGTTGGCCACCCACGTTACGAACGCAGAGTTGTTTTCAGTAAAAAGGCGTTGCAGATTGTGTAGCAACTGGGGAGTGTCTGAAAGCCACAAACCGTTGGTTCCGAACAGATCGCCGGGGCTCTTGGTTGCCGCTATGACAACCCAGGCAATGGGCAGGAGGAAATATACTGCCGCCACTAGGAGCGCGGAGGTGGTGCCGATACGCGACCAAGTCCAAGACCGCCCAGGATGCGTGGATCGTGTCACCATGCTTGTCTACCTTTGCTGTTGACGATTCTGAGGAAGATATACGACATGGCGAAAGCGATGATGGCGACAATGACAGCCATCGCCGCAGCGACGGATGAGTTGTTCTTGGTGAATGCGTTGGCATAGGCAGCCATGTTGGGTGTGAAGTCTGAGCTGATGGCCGTAGTCAGAGGACTGAGGACCAGTGGCTCGACGAATAGTTGGAGGGTTCCGATGACGGTGAACAAAGTGACGAGAACGATGGATCCCCTGATGAGAGGTAATTTGATGAGCCAGATGAGCTTCCATTCGCCCGCGCCATCAATGCGGGCAGCCTCGTAGATTTCGGTGGGAATGGACTGGAGGGCGGCAGTCAGGATGATCATGTTGTATCCCGCGTACAACCACAATGAGATATTGGCGATGGCGAAGAGAACGTTGGTGGAAGAAAGGGGAACAAGGCCTATGCCTATGGCTTTGAGACCTTGTAGGACGGGGCTGGTCGCAGGGATGTACAGGAAACCCCACAGCAGGGTGGCGATGACACCGGGCACGCCGTAGGGCATGAAATACACCACTCGGAAGAAGCGCGGCCATAAAGCCTTGCCTGTTTCTAGAAGCAGAGCCAAGACAGTGGCGGTGGCTACCATGAGGGGCACTTCGATGATGCAGAAGAGGAAGAGTCGGCCCAGACTGGCTTGGAAGGCGGGGCTGGAGAGAGCGTCAGTGTAGTTGCGGAGGAAGACGAACACCCGCTGCGGCGGTCCGAATCCCAGGCCGGAGGACTTTGTCGCAAAGAGCGAGTCTACAAGGGCATATGCGATCGGGGCGAGATAGAACGCAAGGAACATCACGGTGAAGGGGGCGACGAATCCCCATGCGGGGCTGAGCCGAGTGCGTTGCCGCACGCCTGGTGTGGGGGTGTCACGTGTGAAGGCCATGGCGACTCCTAGTGAACGGTGGTGCTGGGTGGAAATTGTGGTTGCCCAGCACCACCAGTGGTTGGATGAAGGAATTACTCATTCACAAGGTCAGTCATTGAACTATGAATGAGACTCTTAAGACACCGAGATGCCTGCTGCTTTGAGTGCGTCGACCATGGCGGTCTGCGATTGTGTGAATGCGGTGCCAAGGGGGCGTTTGCTGTCGATGGCCGACTTCATATTGTCCGTGATTGCGGAGTAGAGGCTGGGCACCAAGGGCGGCCACTTCCAGCGAGAGGCGACATTGGAATCGGACTCTGCGAAGACATCCCAGATGTCCTGTCCATCATAGAAGTCGAAGACCGTGGGATCGGATTGGAGGGAAGCGATGCTGGAGATGTCCTTGATGGAAGGCCATCCTGCTCCAATGGACACCAGGGTGGACACCGACTCAGGGTTGGAATTGAGCCAGATGGCGAATTGCGCGGCTTCGGCCGGATGCTTTGTGCCTTTGAGGACGACATTTGCGGAACCGCCTGCCCATGTTCCTGTGGCCTTTTGCCCGGCTTGCCACTGGGGCATGTAGGCAACTGCCCACTTGCCTGCTGTGTCAGGAGCGTTGCCTCGGATGATGGCATCGCCCCACGAGCCGCAAATCCAGGTTGCGATATTGCCCGACTGGATGTCGGCGTACCATTCGCTGGACATATCGGCCTCAATCTTGACCAGGTCCTCGTCAATGAGTTTCTGCCAGAACTGAGCCACCTTCATGGTCTCAGGCCCGTCGATGTTCACTGTCCAGGAATCGGTATTGGCCGCGAACCACACGGCACCCGCCTGTTCACTCAACCCCAGCAGCCAAGGCGTCTGATTGAAAGCGAACGCGGCGATGTAGCGCTCTGAGTTCGAGGCGTGGATCTTCTTGGCGGCATCGTAGAACTCATCCCAAGTCGTCGGCACGGAGGCACCCGCCTCAGCGAAGACATCTGAGCGGTAATAGAGGCCAAGCGGACTAGAGGCTTGGGGCACACCATATACCTTGTCGGCGAAGGTCATGGCGGCGACTTGCCAGTCCGCGAAGAGCGAGGCGGAGTCTTTGAAGTAGCTGGAGATATCTTCCGCAGCATCATTGCGCACAAAGTCGGGCAGCCAGTCGTAACCGACTTGAGCCACATCGGCGGCATTGCCCGCTTTGACTGCGGAGAACATCTTGGCGTACCCGCCGTCGGGGCCCGCAGTGATGGTCTCAAGAGTCACGTGGATGCCCGGATGTGCGGCGTTGAACTGATCGACCGCCTTGTCGATGTTGGGCACCCAGGATTGGAAGGTCAGCTCCACCGGACCGGATGCGGCGGAAGAGGCTGCTTCGGAGGGAGGATCTGTTGTTGCGGTGGCATCGGGAGAAGAGCATCCTGCAAGGCCCAAAGCCAGGCAGACTCCCATTCCGAGGAGAATGGTGGTTCTCATTTTCGTCCTTTCAGAAGGGGAACGTTGGGGAAATCGGCACTTCCCCGGCCGACAGTGCTGTCGGTGGTGTTCCAAAGGGGCGAGGTAAATCGTTTTAGGTAAAACGTTTTACCTACACCATGTAGTTAGCATAGGCCGGCACGGGGACGGTGTCAAGAGGGGCACCTCGGAGGGGGGATTGCTGCATCGGGGTGCAACGGCAGACTTGGGCGCAAAGAGGCTGCAAATGACGTAAGACGAGAGAGGGACACTAAACTGTGCTTCAGCCAACCAGGAGCCAAGATGAAGAAACCACGCCCCGAGGTCAGTATCCGAGAGGTCGCCTCGCTGGTTGGTGTGTCCACGGCAACAGTCTCCAACGCACTGCGGGGCAAGGGGCATGTCTCTCAAGCGACAACGGCCCGGATCGTAGCGGCGGTTGACAAGCTGGGATACGTCCCCAATGTCGCTGCCTCTCAGTTGAGGCAGGGCTACTCCAAAGTCTTCGGAGTGGCTGTGATGAATATCGCCAACCCCTTCTTCTCCGAAATCGTCCTGGGAGTGGAGGAAGTCGCCGAGGTCACGGATTACTCAGTAGTAGTGGGCAATTCATACAACTCAGCCAAACGTGAGGCCAACTACTTGAGCCTGTTCGAGAGGCATCGCTATGACGGGGTTCTCCTTGCTCCGACCTTGGACGAGTTGCCGAACCTGGATGGTTTCGCAAGAAGGGGAACTCCTGTCGTTCTCATAGATCATGTCGATCCGACAGGAGGGCACATCTGCGTCTCAGTGGATGATCTTCTGGGTGGCCGTCTGGCTGCCGAACATCTTCTCGCGGGTGGAGCAAGGCACGTCGCGTTCGTTGGGGACCCCCAGCGGCTGCCTCAGATGCGAGGCCGGTGCCAGGGTTGTGCGGATGCTGTGACTGGCATCGGGGCGCGATTCACGGTCATTGAGACTCCGCCATTGACTGTGCGCACCGGTCGGGAAGCGGGGCACCACCTCTCCGGATTGCCCTTGGTTGATCGTCCCGATGCAGTGCTGTGCGGAAACGATGAAGGTGCACTGGGATTGATGCAAGCACTCATTGCCGACAATGTCTCTATTCCCGATGAGATTGCTCTTGTTGGGTACGACGATATTGATTTCGCTTCGACGGCCATCGTGCCGCTGACATCTTTGCGTCAACCAAGTCATCAGATGGGAGTCCGAGCCGCTGAACTTCTGCTGGGCTCTATCGCTGGTGAAGCAGGGTTGGAATCCGTGCGCTTCCAACCCGAGTTGGTTGTTCGTCGCTCCACACGCAGTTACGTGTAGAACTCTTGAGGAGTCGCAATCCGCCTGCTGTACTGCGACATGCCCAACTCTTGTGCGCCAGCACAGCGCGCTCGTACATCGTCTGTCCTCAGAGGGTACCTAGTCCCGCGAGAACAGATCCCGGGTGTACACCTTGTCAGCCACGTCTTCCAGGTCCGAGGTCCTACGGTTGGCGATGATGACGTCTGCCCGTGCCTTGAAATCCGCCAGGTCATGGACGACTTCGGAGTGGAAGAACTCGTCCTCGTCGAGGGTGGGTTCGTAGATGATGACCGGGATGCCCTTGGCTTTGATGCGTTTCATGATGCCCTGGATGGACGACGTGCGGAAATTGTCAGAGCCAGCTTTCATGACCAGGCGGTACACACCGACAATACTAGGGTTGCGAGAAAGCACATCGGTGGCGATGAAGTCCTTGCGCGTGGTGTTGGCGTCCACAATCGCCTCGATGAGGTTCTGCGGGACATTGGCATAATTAGCGAGTAATTGTTTGGTGTCTTTCGGCAAGCAGTAGCCGCCGTACCCAAAACTTGGGTTGTTGTAATGCGTGCCGATACGCGGGTCGAGACCGACGCCCTCGATAATGGACCGCGCGTCCAGGCCCCTGATGGCGGCGTACGTGTCCAGTTCGTTGAAGTACGCCACGCGCAAAGCGAGGTACGTGTTGGCGAACAACTTGATGGCCTCAGCCTCGGTGGAGTCGGTGAGCACGACAGGTACATCGAAGTCCAGCGCTGCCTCCGACATGAGGCGGGCGAACAGCTCCCCGTATTTACCCTTGTCACCGACCACAATACGAGAGGGGTGCTGGTTGTCGTACAAGGCTGAGCCTTCGCGGAGAAACTCTGGGGAGAACAAGATATGTGCCCCTGGATGAGCCTCGCGTGCGATGGCGGTGAACCCCACGGGGACGGTGGACTTGATGACAAGGACCGCGCCAGGATTGAGTGCCAGGACTTGAGCAATGACTGATTCCACAGAGGAGGTGTCGAAGTGGTTCTTGACGGGATCGTAATCGGTCGGAGTTGCCACGATGACCAGTTCGGCCGAAGAGTATGCAGGTGTGGCATCGGTGGTCGCGGTCAGTGCGAGACTCGGGTCGGCCAGTGCTTCCTCCACGCCCGCATCCACCAGGGGTGAGTGGCGTGCGTTGATGGCGTCCACGCGAGCAGAGTTGGTGTCCACCAATGTCACATCGTGGCGGCGTGCGAGGAGAAGTCCGTTCGACAGTCCCACATAGCCCGCACCTGCGACAGTGATTTTCATGGAGTCACAGTATCAGGCAGGCGCCAGTGTGAGAGAAGGGGGCCGGGACTCACATAGCCTCGCCCCGCATCCTTACCGCTTGCGCAAGACCCATTTCGCCAGGACGTTGCCCAACCATTGCATCGATTGTACGAGGATGATCATGACGAGGCAGGCTGCCCAGACCACCCAGTCGTTGAAGCGACGGTAACCATCCGACAGCGCGAACTGCCCCAGCCCGCCAGCGGACACTGCGCCCGCGACGGCTGAGAGGTCCAAGACCCCGACGAAGAGGAAGGTGTACCCCAGAATCAGAGGGGCCAGGGCTTCCGGCACGAGAATGCGGAAGAGGATATGAAGCCGAGACGCCCCCATCGCGCGTGCCGCTTCCACGATGCCCGGGTCGGTGGCGATGAGGGACTGCTCCACAATGCGCGACGTCGCCACTGTACACACGATGACCATGGGGAAGGTAGCCGGGATTGTGCCAATGTAGTGGCCGTTCATGACCGCCATTGTCAGCGGCTTGCAGAGAACGAGGAAGATGATGAAGGGGATGGGGCGGATGACGTTCACGATGGACGACAGGACAGAGTACACCGGCCTGTTGGCCAGCAAGCCGCCTTGGCGCGTTCCGTACAAGGTCACGCCCAGAACCATTCCGAGCAAACCGCCAATGCCCAAGGTGATGAGCACCATGAGCAGGGTCTCGCCGATGCCGGTGATGAAGGTCTGTGTGAGGTAGTCATCCCACTTGTTTTCGAGAAGAATCATCGGTCAGCCCCCTTTCTGTCCGTCGCTGCTTCCTCGGCCAGGGCCACCGAAGCCAATTCCACCCACGTGGGGTCGTCTTTAGGATCAATCGACGTTCCGAGGTCGGTGACCTTGATGCCATCGGCAGACAATTTCTCCAGCAGTCCGTCAATGGCAAATTCGGCCTCAACGCCGAGCGGCAATGGAGACGTCATCTCGACCACAACATTTCCCAACGGTCTGCTGCCGACCTCCGTGATAGAGCCATAGATGATCGACGAGATGACTTTGTGCTTGTCGGCAATCTTGGCGAGATTGAACTTCTCGGAGTTCAACATGGATGCGGTGACGGTCATGAGGACGAGCCTGCCGGGATGGACTTCGTGCAGGCGGTTCACGGTGTCGCGCGAGGGCCGGGAGTGGAGGGCGGTCTGAATGAAACGCTTAGTCACCGAGCGTTTGGGATGGGCGAAGACGGTGTACGTGTCGCCGTGCTCGACAATCTTCCCTTCCTCCATGACAGCCACTCTGTCGCAGATGTTCTGTACCACGCCCATTTCGTGTGTGATAACAACGATAGTGATGCCGAGTTCTTCGTTGGCCTTCTTGAGCAGGGCCAGAACATCGGCGGTTGTTTCCGGGTCAAGGGCGGAGGTGGCTTCGTCGGCGAGGAGGATCGCGGGGGAGTGGGCCAGGGCTCGGGCAATGCCCACGCGCTGTTTCTGGCCGCCCGACAGATGAGAGGGGTAGGCACCTGCCTTGTCTGAGATACCCACGAACTCCAGCATCTGGTCAACCCTGGCGGTGACTCTCTCTTTGGTCCATCCGGCCAGTTTGAGAGGGTAACCGACGTTCTCGGCGACAGTCTTGGCGGAAAAGAGGTTGAACTGCTGAAAAATCATGCCGATATGGGTGCGCAGCGTTCGCAGGTCCCTCTCCTTCAGACCAGTGACATTGATTCCTTCCACGATGACATCGCCGGAATCGACCGACTCCAGGACGTTGATGAGGCGAACGAGCGTGGATTTTCCAGCGCCGGAGTATCCGATGACGCCGAAGATCTCTCCGGGGCGGATGTCGAGGCTGACGTCATCGACGGCCTTGACCGTCTTGCGTTTGGACTGGAAGTACTTCTTGGCATGGACGAAGGAAATGATGGGTGCCTGCCCAGCGGCGGCCTCGGGGGAGTCGGTCATCGGCATATCCCTTCTATGCGGTTTTCAGAGTCAGCGGAAAAGTGGAGCCTGAGACAGGACAATGGCGGGCCGGTTGCCCGACCCGCCAGTAGCCTAGTCTGAATCAGGCATTCTGCTTCTGCTGTTGCACGTCAGCAAGTACTTCCTGAAGCCTAGCCGGAGTCTCGTTCACGAGCACACCCGTGCCAGCGGAGTTCGCCAGCAGAGCTGCGTTCCATTCCTCGGAATGTGCCAGACGCACGATTTCGGCGAACAGCGGGAGGTCCTTGTCCTGAGCCCTGGAGACCCAGATGTTGATGAAGGGAGCCGCGCCGTCAGAGCTGGGGTCGTCTTGGGCGATGGCGTCCTGGGCGGTCAGGCCCGTGTCAGCAATATAGTCATTGTTGATAATGGCGCCAGCCGTGCCAGCATCGTCGAGCGAGCGAGCAGTCTGGTCGGCGGCAACCGCTTTGACCGTCACCTTGGAGTTGGCTGTGTCCACGTCACCGACGGAAGCGAAGAGAGAAGGAGTCCCCTCCTTGAGCTTCAGCAGACCGGCTGCCTGAAGGACCGCGAGGCCGCGAGCCTGGTTGGTCTGGTCATCGGGAAGGGTGATGGTCGCGCCTGCGGGGATCTCGTCGACAGACTTGTATTGCTTGGAGTACAGGCCCAGCGGGTAGATGGCGGTCGAGCCAATCGGCGTCAGGTCCTTCTTCTCAGAGATGTTGTAATTCGCCAAGTAAATGATGTGTTGGAACTGGTTGAGGTCCAACTCGCCTTCGCTCAGCGCGGGGTTCGGCTGTGCGTAGTCGGTGAAGTCCTGGAACTTCAGGTAAATGCCTTCGGCCAGAGCGGCCTTGGTCAGGACCTGGAACTGCTCGCCGCCAGCGCCGACGACACCAATCTTCACAGGGTTGTTCTTGCCGCCCTTGTCGGAATCACCGGGGACCGTGAAGCCAGGGGTGACATCAGCGGGGAGGGTGATGCCAGAATCAGGGGCACCAGTGGCTGCAGTGGACGTTGTGTCCGCAGGCGGGTTGGAGGTGGCGTCGCCACCTGGGGTCGAGCATCCGGCAAGTCCGGATAGGGCGAGTGCTGCGATGGCCACAAGACCAGTGAGCTTCTTCTTCATTATTATTTCTCCTCGTGATAGTGGAAATTGTGGATTGGATGTGTGGTCTGGAGGACACGACGCGAACCATAAGAGGGCCTGACCAGACGCGGGGTGGACAAACGCAGAGAAACAACGTATGGGCGTTGTACCGCGACGCGGCGAGACTCTGCGTCTACAGCATTCGCATGCCACAGGAGCGCATCGCGCTCAAACAGACTGTGGCATAACTCATGGCATCGATATTGCCGCGAAAAGGCCGGGAGTGTCAAGTAGTGGACGCTGGCGTTCGTCAACTGGACGGCCAGTTCGCGCGCCCACAGAGGATGTGATATAAGCCCTGCGCCAGACGCGGTGCAACCGAGCACATGCCTCGACGCGATATGCTCATTCCAGACATTAGAAGCAGTCCACCCGATAGGAGACCACATGGTGAGCTTCGAGCACCCCCACATTCAGCCCGCCCTTGAATTTGACGTCACAGTCGAGATTCCCAAAGGTACCAAGAACAAGTATGAGATGGACCACGAAACTGGTCGCATCCGACTGGATCGGACCTTGTTCACCTCGACGCAGTACCCAAGTGACTACGGCTTTATCGAGGGAACGCTGGGCCAAGATGGTGATCCTCTCGACGCGATGATTTTCCTGGCTGAGCCCACTTTCCCTGGTGCTCTGGTCCGGTGCCGCGCCATCGGCATGTTCCGTATGCGCGACGAGAAAGGTGGAGATGACAAGGTACTATGCATTGCCACAGCCGATCAACGTCAGTCGAATATCCGCGAATTGACCGACTTGCAGGACCTGACGCTGCTGGAAATCGAGCACTTCTTCTCCGTGTACAAGGACCTCGAACCTGGCAAATCCGTCGAAGGTGCTGTCTGGGTCGGCCGCTCCAGCGCCGAGCGGGAAATCCGTGATTCCTGGGATCGTGCCAGAGGGACGTCGTACGAATCTGAGTTCACGCCCCCTGTTGGGTATGGGGAGCCAGAGGAAATCTGAGCGCCCTTCCCACCCTGAGCTAGACTTGTCCAGGTTTGCTCGAAGGAGGGTACATGCCTGGAATCGTGATTATTGGCACCCAGTGGGGTGACGAAGGCAAGGGTAAAGCGACGGACCAGCTTGGTGAGCGGGTCGATTACGTCGTGCGCTATTCCGGCGGTAACAACGCCGGGCACACTGTCGTTGTGGGCGATGAGAAGTACGCTTTACACTTGCTTCCCTCGGCCATTCTCAACCCTAACTGTGTTCCCGTCATCGGCAACGGTGTCGTCGTGGACTTGAGTGTGCTATTCGAGGAGATCGACGCCCTCTTGGCCCGTGGCATCGCAGCGGATCGAGTCCTGATCTCGGCCAATGCCCACATCATTACCCCTTATCATCAGGTCATCGACAAGGTAAGCGAGCGGTTCCTGGGCAAGCGCAAGATCGGCACGACCGGGCGTGGAGTTGGCCCCGCCTACGCTGACAAGGTCAATCGTGTCGGCATTCGCATCCAGGACTTGTTCGATGAATCCATCCTGCGCCAGAAAGTCACCGCAGCCCTCGAACAGAAGAACGCACTGCTGGTCAAGGTGTACAACCGGCCCGCCATCTCAGCCGAAGAGGTCTCGAACACTCTGCTGAGTTTCGCCGACAGGGTCCGTCCCATGGTTGTGGATGCCGGAGTCATTCTCAATGACGCTCTCGACGCGGGCAAAGTTGTCTTGTTTGAGGGTGCTCAGGCTCATCACTTGGACGTGGACTTCGGGACGTACCCCTATGTGACAAGCTCCAATCCCATCGCGGCGGGCGCATGTACAGGGTCGGGCGTGGGACCGACCCGCATCGACCGTGTCATCGGCATCGCCAAGGCGTACACGACGCGCGTCGGCGAAGGGCCCTTCCCGGGAGAATTGCTGGACGAGACGGGCGAGGCTCTGCGTCAAGCAGGTGCGGAGTTTGGCACCACGACAGGTCGGCCCAGGCGCTGCGGGTGGTTCGACGCTCTCGTGGTCGAGCAGGCCGCTCGTACGAACGCACTGACTGACGTCTTCCTCACCAAGTTGGATGTCCTCACAGGCTGGGAGAAGATTCCGGTCATTGTCGCTTACGATGTGGAAGGCGTGCGGCACACGCGCATGCCCATGACTCAGACCGAACTGCACCACGCGGTGCCTGTGTACGAGTTTCTGGACGGCTGGACCGAAGACATCACCAAGGCTCGCGCCTTCGAAGAGTTGCCCGCGACGACCCAGACCTACGTCAAGCGACTCGAAGAACTCATCGGTGTCAGGATTTCCGGTATCGGCGTTGGGCCGGGCCGCGAAGAAACTGTGATGATTCACGACTTGCTCTAGTAAGCCGTACGTTCCGGACCCCGTTCAGCGAGGCACGAAAATGCTAGAGTGTCGCTATTGAACGTGGCATCGGTTGCTGTTGCACAGCGCGGGAGTGAGGACAATCATGAATCGGGTTTTACGGATCTTTCCTGCGGTCATTGCCGCCAGTATGTTGCTTGCGCTGGTGGGATGTTCAGGATCAAATCCGGGATCGACGACAAGTGGGCCGATAGAAGATGAACACATTGCTTCTAGTCTTACAGAGTTCTTCCAGAAATCCTTGGATGCGGTAAGCACATCTCCGGGGGAGCGCGAGATGATAGAGCGGGCAATCACGACAGGCCAGATTGATGCGGCAGACTATGAGGTCGCGCATGTGTACTTCGCCGACTGCATGGCACAGCATGGTTTCGACCTCTCCTTCCGACAGACGGCTGAAGGGATATACATCGAACTACCCCTCTTCCTCGACGATATGTCCGGTGAGCCGAGCGCACGTGAAGAATGCACTCGGGCATATGCTCTCCTTGAGTACCTGTATCGAGTCCAACAGGCGAATCCTGACCTGCTCATGGATCAAAGACTTGTGGCAGTTCAGTGCCTCAAGAACCGTGGTTTTGTGGATGATGGATATACGGTTGAGGACTTGGACCAGAATCTGGCAGAGTTTTCGTTTCCTTTCGACGTATTCGATGATGGGCCGAATGACTGTTTGCAGACAGCTGGCTGGGCGTTCTTCAAGGGTCAGGATAAGTCAGGGGTTCCCGAGAGTCCGGACGATAGATCAGGGGTCCCCGAGGATTCGGACGATGTTGAGACAACTGAGGAATAACGTGGGGGGTTCAGTCCTTCCGCATCACCTGCTGTCTCACCCACTCTTTGGTCCCGTTGAGGTGTAGGGACGAGCACACCACTATGATGCATGCATGGCGAAAGTGAAATGGACGCTATGGCGGATCCTGGCGATGGTGGTGATTTTCGGCGGAATTGCCCTCGTCGTTGTCGGGTGGACGCAAGCGGAGAGTACCTTGTCTGAAAAAGGCATTTCATCTTTCACTGTACATGCGAACACGGTTGAGTCCCACTCTTTGCCTGCGCACACGCAATACTTGGTGCAGCAGAAGAGGCTTCAGGCCATCGATTCCTGCGAGGTGACAGGGCCTGGCGGAGCCGTGAAACTGACCACAATCACTCCCAGCAGTTCGTCCGACTCCACCTACCAGAACATCTACAGATTCACCTCGGGCGATGCGGGCACTTACCAGTTTGATTGCCGAGCCAAGGCCGATGGGCGCACAGTGACCGTCAATCCCTCGGTGGGTATCGCTGGGGTTCTCACTCGCCCTCTCAGTATCGTCGGGATTGTGGTGGCTTTGGGTGGCTTCGTCATTATCGTGCTGGCGGCGCGCGGGCAGAAGGCCGCTGCCACGAAGCAGGTCGGTCCCAGTCCTGCTCCCGTGTTCGCCCCGAACGCGCCCTACCCTGGTGCGCCCGCGCCGCAGCCTTTCGCGCCCTACCCTGGTGCGCCTGTGTATGGGCCGGGTGTACCTGCTCAGCCGACCTTCCCAACGCAACCTGGTGTGCCAGGCTATTCGGCGCCACAGGGCTATCCGGCAGTGCCAGGCTATCCGGCGGCGGGGTCATCCCCTTATCTATCGGCACCCGCACCCTATGGTCCAGATGTGCCTGCGCAGTATCCCCAGGGCTATCCTGGCCTCGCGCCTCAAACCAACTATCCGCAAGTTTCGCCTTATCCCAACCAAAATACCGTACCGGGCGAGGCCCCCAACCAGTAGACTCATTTTGTGGCATTAACGGTATTAGTGGTGGGTTCCGGCGGGCGCGAGCACGCCCTGGCCCTCGGGTTGGCGCGCGACCCTGGTGTGTGCGAAGTCATCGTTGCTCCGGGAAATCCGGGCACATGGGAATTGGGGGTCTTCTACGGCATTCCGATTGGTTCTGCGTTGTGGCGGGCTATTTCTTCTCTGGACCCCCTCGATTCCTCCGCTGTGGTGGGCCTGGCCCGCGAGTTGGATGCAGCGTTGGTTGTCGTCGGTCCTGAAGCGCCCCTGGCTGCCGGTGTGGCTGACGCTGTGCGGGCGGCGGGTATCCCCTGCTTCGGGCCGAGTTCCAAAGCGGCACGACTGGAGGGCTCCAAGCAGTTCGCCAAGGAAGTCATGAAGGCTGCTGGCGTGCCCACTGCGTATTCGCATTACTGTCGCGACGCTGAGGAGGCTGCGGCGGCGCTGGACTATTTTGGCGCGCCTTACGTTGTCAAGAACGATGGACTGGCCGCTGGCAAGGGGGTTGTGGTCACGATGGACCGTGACGAAGCTCTCGCCCATGCGCAGGCTTGTGGGAGTGTCGTCATTGAGGAATACCTGGACGGTCCCGAGGTGTCATTGTTCGCTGTATGCGATGGGAGGCAGGCTGTGCCTCTGCTGCCCGCACAGGATTTCAAGAGAGTGGGCGATGAGGACACAGGCCCGAACACAGGCGGCATGGGGGCGTACTCTCCTCTGCCGTGGGCACCCGAAGGGCTCACTGAAGAGGTCATGTCGAGCGTTGTCAAGCCGGTGTTGAAGGAGATGAACCGACGCGGCGCGCCTTTCCAAGGGTTGTTGTATGTCGGACTGGCTCTCACCTCCCAGGGGTTGCGGGTCGTGGAGTTCAACGTGCGTTTCGGAGACCCTGAGACTCAGGCCATCCTGCCCTTACTCGCTTCGCCTCTGGGAGATCTGTTGTACGCGGCGGCCACTGGCTCTGTGGCAGACCATGTCTTGGAGTGGCGCGATGGATACTCGGTGGCGGTGGTGAACGCGGCCAAGGGTTATCCGGGGACTCCCGTTTCGGGAGGCGCTATCAAAATCAACGGCGTTCCCATTATTCATGCGGGCACAGCGCTCGATTCGGAAGGTGACCTCGTGGCCAGTGGCGGGCGTGTCTTCTGTGTGGCCGCACAGGGCCGAGACCTGAAACTGGCGAGGCAGGTAGCGTATTCTTGCTTGTCCGCGATTGATTTTCCCGATGGCTTCTATCGGCACGACATCGCGCTCAAGGCGGCCGAGGGACTGATACAGGTCCCGACGCTGTGACGGCTTTGGGCACTGGGTGGGCTTCGTGTTCGGTGCGCCAGCACTGAGAGAAGGAGAAAGATGACTGTTTCCAATGTGCTCGCGATGCGGTATGCGTCTGGGGCGATGAGGGATATCTGGAGTCCCGAGCAGAAGGTCGTCGCCGAGCGCCACCTATGGATCGCCATTCTCAAGGCCCAGGCCGACTTGGGCGTCAGCTTCGGCGCTGACAACCCGCAGACCGTTATTTCCGCTTATGAATCCCATGTTGACGAGGTAGACCTTTGCTCCATCGCGGCTCGGGAGAGGGTCACCCGCCATGACGTGAAAGCGCGCATCGAGGATTTCAACGCGCTGGCCGGGTACGAGCATGTTCACAAAGGCATGACATCGCGCGACCTGACAGAGAACATCGAGCAGGCCCAAGTCCTGCGTTCCCTGGCACTGGTTCGGGCCAAGGTCGTCGCCACGCTGGCTCGCCTGGCGGAACTGTCTGTGCAGTGGGCGGACACAGCGGTGACCGGACGCACACACAATGTCGCGGCCCAAGTGACGACCTTAGGTAAGAGATTCGCCACGGTCGCTGATGAGTTGCTCGTGGCGTATTCCCGCGTGGACTCGCTCATCGCTCGCTATCCCATGCGTGGCATCAAGGGGCCGGTGGGCACCAGCCAGGACATGCTCGACCTCTTGGGTGGGGATGAAGCCAAGTTGGCTGTTCTGGAAGACAGGGTCCAGGCCGAGTTGGGATTCGCTCGACGTCTGGCTTCGACCGGGCAAGTGTACCCGCGCAGCCTCGACCTCGACGTGGTGACCTGCCTGGCGCAAATCGCCGCACCCTGTTCGAACCTCGCCACCTCCATCCGGCTCATGGCAGGAAACGAGCTTGTCACCGAGGGTTTCAAGCCAGGTCAAGTGGGCTCGTCGGCCATGCCGCACAAGATGAACACCCGCTCCTGCGAAAGGGTCAACGGCCTGAGTGTGGTCATCCGGGGCTACATGTCGATGGTCGGGGAGTTGGCCGGGGACCAGTGGAACGAGGGGGATGTGTCCTGTTCGGTGGTGCGTCGCGTCGCCCTGCCGGACGCCTTTTACGCCCTCGACGGGCTTTTCGAGACGTTCCTCACGGTGCTCCAAGATTTCGGGGCTTTCCCGGCGGTCATTGAGGCCGAGTTACGCCGTTACCTACCCTTCCTGACAACGACAAAGATTCTTATGGCTGCTGTCCGTCAGGGTGTGGGCCGCGAGCAAGCGCACGAAATCATCAAGACACACGCGGTCGCGGCGGCTCTGTCCATGCGTGAGACCGGTGGAGCGAATACTCTTCTGGCCGACTTGGCCAGCGATGCCGGTCTGAGCCTGACAAGGGAAGACCTTGACGCACTCGTGAGCACACCCCTGGAGTTGAGTGGTGCGGCCGGGGCGCAGATTCGTGCGGTCGCTGACGCGGTCGCCGATATCGTCGCTACCGACCCGGAGGCCGCGACGTACACCCCCGGCGCTGTGCTCTAGGGGGTTGTCGCGGCGTCCAAGGTCGTGTGGGCAGCGCGGCCTTACCCAATCTGGGGCAGAAGGCTCAGACTTGCCTCAAGGTCCTCATCCGTGGGGATGTAGTCGGTCATCGTGTGGTTGTTGTACTGATCGTAAGCGGCCAGGTCGAAATACCCGGTGCCCGTCAGGCCAAACAAGATAACCTTCTCTTCGCCGGTCTCTTTGCAAGCCAGGGCCTCATCGATGGCGCCCTTGATGGCGTGCGCGGATTCGGGGGCAGGAAGAATCGTCTCCACCTTGGCGAACTTCTTGGCCGCGTCGAACACCGCAGTTTGCTCGTAGGAACGGGCCTCCATCCGGCCATCGTGGTACAACTTGGACAAGATGGGGCTCATCCCGTGGTAGCGCAGTCCGCCCGCGTGGTTGGCGCTGGGCTTGAAACCGGAGCCGAGGGTGTACATCTTGGCGAGCGGGGTCATGTGGCCCGCGTCGGCGAAGTCGTAAGCGTAGCGGCCTCTGGTCAGCGAGGGGCACGAAGCCGGTTCGACGGCGAGGATGCGCGGGTCGGCCTTGCCTGTCAACTTGTCTTGCATGAAGGGGGCGATGAGCCCGCCAAGGTTCGACCCGCCGCCAGCACAACCAACAATGATATCGGGGTATTCACCGAGTTGCTCTAAAGCGATCTTCGACTCAAGGCCGATGATGGACTGGTGGAGCAGGACCTGGTTGAGGACGGAGCCGAGGACATAGCGGTAACCAGGGGTGGAGACCGCCACCTCGATTGCCTCAGAAATCGCCGTGCCCAGCGAACCGGAGTTGTTGGGGTCGGCGGCGAGGATGCGGCGGCCCACCTCAGTGGTGTCGGAGGGTGAGGCGAATACTTTCGCGTCGAAGGTCTCCATGACAGCGCGGCGGAAGGGCTTCTGCTCGTAAGACACCTTGACCATGTACACGATGAGCGGCAGTCCGAAATACTGTGCGGCTTCGGCCAATGCCGTGCCCCATTGGCCCGCGCCAGTCTCTGTGGAGAGGCCAGTCAGACCCTCAGCCTTGGCGTAATAGGCCTGGGCGACAGCCGAGTTCAGCTTGTGGGAGCCGGACGTGTTGTTGCCCTCGAACTTGTAATAGATGCGCGCGGGGGTGTCGAGAGCCTTCTCCAAGTCGTAGGCCCGACACAGCGGCGAGGGGCGGTACACCTTGTAGATGTCGAGGACTTCGCCGGGGATGTCGATCCAACGGTCGGTGGCATCCATCTCCTGATGGGCAAGGGCCTTGGCGAAAATCGGGTAGAGCATTTCCTCCTGGACGATCTGGCCGTCAGGAGTCAGCATCGGATCGGGCTGTTCGGGCATGTCCGCCCGCAGGTTGTACCAGGCTGTCGGAATCTCGTCTTCACGAAGATACAAACGATGGGGCACTGTTGTGGTGGGCATGGAGTCCTCCTTCTGGCCAATCCGGGGAGTTGGCCTGGTTTCAAGCCGATGCGACAGAAAAACCGCCGAACATCGGCGGTTTCCTTGTTTTTCTTTGCATATGCGCGCGAAAATAGACCGCCTAGAAGGCGGGCCACCACGAGCTTGCGAAATGCATACCCACACACTAGCGCATAATGGGAGTACGTGAAACCGCAAGGAGGTGGTGCGCAGTGTCGAGTGCTATTGCCGACAATACTGGTCGGGGTTGGGGGCCTGCCTCGGTGTCACCCCCAAAATCCTCTGACGCTAGCTTGTCTACCATGGCGCGACTTTCGTCGAGGGGCATCATCCGGTGTTTGGGGGTCCCCCGACACCGGGCGCGGCCTGCGGAGCGGGACCTGTGACGCAGGGGACTGGGTGGTCGGCATCAGACGCGGGTCATGTAGACCTGCCACTAACCAGGGCCACAGCCGACTCGGGCCCGCAGGAACGCCGAGGGGGCCTTCGCCTAGCTACGCTCAGCATCGTGATGATTCTGGGATTGCTCGGGGGTTGTACACCGGCTGAGGCGCAATGTGCTGCTCCGCAGGCTGATATCCCCGCGACAGTGGTCTCAGGGGCAATACTGACCCTGCGGGTCTCCAACCTATGGGAAGACTGTCACGACACAGGCGAAGGACGAGGTACACCCCTGACCACAGTGGAGATTGAGGCCGTCGTCGCAGGAAATACCGACGATGTCATCGCCACTGCGGGAGCACAGGTGGGGGCCGATGCAACTGCGGTCGTGGACTTGTTCATTCCCGCCGATGTGACAGGCGCTCTTGTCATTCGCGTCCAGCCCGGCGCGGTGGTCTTGGGCACTGTCAGTGTCACGACGCCCTGACAAGCGCGTCAGATTTCGATATCGAGCGGCGTTGTGCGGCGGGACCATTCAAAGTCCACGAGAGGCAACCAGTTCAGGTAGTGTTGTACTTCGGCATTCCATCCGGGGATGCCTGACTGAGGAGGACCCTTATGGCCAGCGCTCTTGACAATGTTATTTCCCTTGCGAAGCGGCGGGGATTTGTTTACCCTTGCGGTGAGATTTATGGCGGCACACGGGCTGCCTGGGATTACGGCCCCTTGGGCGTCGAACTCAAAGAGAATATCAAGAAGCAATGGTGGCGGTACATGGTCACGTCGCGCTCTGACGTGGTGGGCCTGGATTCATCCGTCATCCTGCCTCGTCAGGTGTGGGTTGCATCCGGGCACGTCGGGGTTTTCAACGACCCGCTGACCGAGTGCAAGAACTGTCACAACCGCTTCCGCTCCGACACTTTGGAGGAAGAGTTCGAGAATCGCAAGGGCCGCGCGCCCTCGGGCCTGGACGAGATTCCCTGCCCGAACTGCGGGGTCAAGGGCCAATGGACCGAGCCGCGCGACTTCAACATGATGCTCAAGACGTACCTCGGCCCGATTGAGGACGAGTCCGGGCTGCATTACCTGCGTCCCGAAACCGCCCAAGGCATCTTCATCAACTTCGCCAATGTCGTCCAATCCATGCGCATGAAGCCTCCTTTCGGCATCGGACAGGTCGGCAAGTCGTTCCGCAACGAGATCACGCCCGGCAACTTCATTTTCCGTACCCGAGAGTTCGAACAGATGGAGATGGAGTTCTTCGTCCAGCCTGGCACCGACGAGGACTGGCATCAGTACTGGATTGATTACCGCACCGATTGGTACGTTGACTTGGGGATTTCTCGGGACAACCTGCGCCATTATGAGCATCCCAAGGAGAAGCTGTCCCATTATTCCAAGCGCACAGTGGACATCGAGTACAAGTTCGGTTTCGCTGGGTCGGACTGGGGCGAACTCGAAGGCATCGCCAACCGTACTGACTTCGACCTGGGCACCCACTCCAAGCATTCTGGCCAGGACCTCATGTACCGCGACCCGGTGACGAACGAGAAGTTCTTCCCCTATGTCATTGAGCCAGCCGCCGGACTCACCCGGTCACTCATGGCTTTCCTTGTCGAGGGGTACGCCGAGGATGAGGCGCCCAACACGAAGGGCGGGGTGGATGTGCGTACTGTCTTGCGCCTCGACCCCCGCATCGCACCGGTCAAAGCGGCCGTCCTGCCGCTGTCACGCAACGAGGACCTGTCTCCGAAGGCTCGTGACTTGGCTGCTCAGCTTCGCAAGTTCTGGAACGTCGACTTCGATGACGCGCAGGCGATTGGCAGGCGTTACCGTCGCCAAGATGAGATTGGCACGCCCTTCTGCATCACTGTGGATTTCGACACCTTGGAGGACCAGGCGGTCACGATCCGCGAGCGCGACACGATGGCTCAGGAGAGGGTGGCGTTGGACCAGGTGCAGGCGTACCTCGCCGCGCGCCTCATTGGGTGCTGATGGCGGAAAGCCCATCTTTAGGGACATTGTCCCTGCCCATTCCGGTATTCCTCGCACCCATGGCGGGAGTGACCAATTCGGCGTATCGACGGCTGTGCCGTGAACAAGCGGAACTGGGGTCAGGCGGCATCCGCCCGGCAGGGGTCTTCACTTGTGAAATGATCACCGCCCGAGGTGTGGCTGAGCGGATCAACAAGACCTTCGCCATGATGGCGCCCGATTCCGGTGACACCATAATGTCCGTACAACTGTACGGAACTGACCCCGAGACTCTGGCTCGCGCGATTGCGGTTGCGTGCGGTGAGCGAGGGGTAACTCACGTCGATCTCAACTTTGGCTGCCCTGTCCCCAAGGTGACACGAAAAGGCGGCGGGGGAGTGCTGCCATGGAAGCTGGACCGGTTCGAGGCGATACTGCGTGCTGCGGTCCAGGCGGCCCAGCCCTATGACGTTCCGGTGACCTTCAAGACTCGCATCGGGCTAGATGATGAACATGTAACAATGTATGACGCTGCCCGTCTCGCTGAAGAATGTGGTATCGCCGCCATTACCCTCCATGCCCGCACAGTCGAACAAGCCTATGCAGGCAAGGCGCGATGGGAAGCCATTGCGGCCCTTGTCAACGCAACATCGGTCCCGATTATTGGTAACGGCGACATCTGGGAAGCTGCCGATGCCCTGCGCATGAGGGAGGAGACCGGATGCGCCGGGGTCGCCATCGGACGAGGGGCTTTGGGGAGACCGTGGCTCTTCCGCGACCTGGCAGCGGCCATGGTGGGCGGCCAAGCTGGAATCCCCACTTTGCCGACGTGTGGGCAGGTGTGCGCCATGGTGCGTCGCCATGCCGAATTGCTGGTCGAGCACTTCCACGACGAGCGTCATGCCATGTCTGATTTGCGCAAACACATGGCGTGGTATTTCAAAGGCTTCCATGTCGGAGGCGACCTGCGTCAGCAATTGGGTATGGTGGCGAGCCTCACCCACTTGGACGACTTGCTCGCCCAACTCGACCCGAATGAGCCTTTCCCGGCCCGCGAACTCCATGCTCCCAGAGGGCGTCAGGGTTCACCCCGCACCAAAGTGACCATGCCCTATGGCTGGCTTGACTCTCGCACCATGGATGGGCGTGACTTGGGACCGGACGACATGGACGCGGTCTCTGGAGGCTAGCCGTCGTTTCAGCCTAAGGAAATGCCGATGGGCGCGCCTTGGCGGTCCGATAGGCTGGAACCATGAAGGGTTTCAAAGATTTCATCATGCGCGGCAACCTGATTGAACTGGCTGTCGCATTCATCATGGGCGCGGTCTTCAATACGGTCGTCAAGACATTTACCGATGTCATCATGGGTTTCATCTCGAAGATCATCGGCACTGGCCCGAACTTCGACTCGGTGACCATCGTTGGCGTGGCTGTCGGGCCGTTCCTGTCCGCCGCAGTCAACTTCCTCCTTGTCGCACTCGTGGTGTACTTCCTTATCGTCAAGCCAGTCAACATCTGGCGGGACCGCACAGCCAAGAAGGAAGAGGAGACAACCGATCCCACCGAGTTGGAAGTGCTCACTGAAATCCGCGATCTGCTGAAGAAGGATTGAGTTCACTGTGTCTGCGGACCACTCTCCAGACGAACCGGCGCATCCCGAGCCCACGGTTGAGTCGACCAACGAGCCTGTGACCACGAGGACGACCCTGTGGGCCTCCACCATGCAAGGCCATGTTGGCGAGGAGGGAGTACGAGCGCACGCCGACTCCCATGCCGAGATCGCGCCGGTCCGAGTGGGCCGTGAGGTGAGGGAGTCGGTCGAGGCCGAGACCCTGAGTCCGGGGGCGACACTGGCCCATGGTGGCGGGAATCGCGGCGTTCCTGAGGAGCCCGACCCCGACCGCACCTGTTTCGAGCGGGACCGGGACCGCATCATCCACTCGACGGCTTTTCGGCGTTTGGCGGGCAAGACGCAGGTCGTCGTGTACCCCCGCGATCATCAACGTACACGCCTGACTCACGCCCTCGAAGTCGCACAAGTAGCTACTGCCATTGCGCGGGGGATTGGCGCGAACGCCACTCTGGCCGAGGCCATGGCGCTCGGGCACGACTGCGGGCACGGTCCTGGAGGGCACGCCTCAGAGGACGCTTTCTCCCCCTTCATTCCTGGCGGATACGACCATGGGCCATGGGGTGCGGACGTGGTGCTGGCTCCTCTGAACCTGTGCCTGGAAACGTACGACGCCATCCGCAACCACTCGTGGTCGCGCCCCGCTCCGGCCACGCCCGAGGGCGAGATCGTCTCCTGGGCCGACCGTATCGCCTACTGCTGTCACGACCTGGAGGACGCTCTAGGCGTGGGCATTGTGACTTTGGCTGACATACCAAGAGAGGTCGCCGAAAGGGCGGGAACGCGCCGGTCTGCCCAGTTGCGCACCTTTATTACCTCTGTCATCGAGTCGACACAGGCAATGGGCCAAGTGTCGATGGGAGTAGAGGAAGCCGCCGCTTTGGCCGACCTGCGCCAATTCAATTACGACCGCATCTACATGAGACCCGAGTCCTTGGCCCAGTCCCAAGCGGTCATCGAGGTTCTGCAAGCCCTTGTCGAGTGGTACATCGCCCATCCGAGTCTTCTGCCCAGCGAAGATGCGAACAATGGCGGTGATAATGCGCGAAGAGCCGTCACCTACGTCGCTGGAATGACCGACCGATTCGCCTTCTCACAAGCAGAAAGCCTCATGGATTGGGACATGTCTCGCCTCCCCGTCGGCATGGGCCGTGGTGTGTGACCTGGTCCCACGACTCATCCGCCAGACCGACCCCAGCCATCGCCTCCCCTGAGGAAGTGCGTGTTCGACCGGTGGTTACTGAATCTGCAACCACCGACGAGGGATACTAGTCGGACGCGAGCGGAGCAAGTGGGGCGATGGACACCGTGGGCGCAATGTTAGGTGCCGGCACTTCGGCTGCGCTGAGAGCCGCCATGGCACGTTCACGGATTTCGCGGGCCAATGCGAACTGCTCGTTGGGCGGGGTCTTGATGAGAATGCGCATTGTCAAGGTGGTGGCGGTGATGGACTCGACACCCAGGACCTGCGGAGGTTCCAGGAGATGCTCCGCCAAGGCGTCGTCGTTTGAAACTTCATCGACCACCTGAGTCAAGATACTGGACACCAAGGCCACGTCCGCGTCGTAGGCCACGGGCACATCGATGAGCCCGGTTGAGTATCCCTGCGACACATTGCCCACGCGCAGAATCTCGCCGTTGCGTATGTACCAAATCATGCCGGTGCCATCGCGCAACTTGGTGATCCGCAAGGTGATGTCCTCCACGATGCCTGAGACGTCGCCGATGGTGATTTGGTCACCGACACCGAACTGGTCCTCCAGAATCATGGAGATGCCGGAGAGGTAGTCCTTGATGAGCGATTGGGCGCCGAAACCCAGGATGACCCCGCCTATGCCCGCAGAGGTGAGAAGCGGGGCCAGCGGGATGTTGAGGGTGTACAGCACCGTGAGGATTGTCACGATGACAAGCAGAATCGTCCATACCGACTTGAGTAGACGAGCCAGCGCGGCCGCGTGTACGGCTGCACGCCCGGGGGATGTTCCCGTTGTCTTTCCGAGGGCCTTGGCGGCTCTTTGGGCCAAGGTTCCCTGAGGTTTGTCCGCAAAGGCGCGCACACGTCTGATGAAATGGTTGATGATGACGACGACAATGAAATGAGCGAGCAGAGCCCCACCGATCACCACCGCGATGGTGATGAGGGTATCTGGCCATTCCCAAGTCAGTTCGAGGGTAATCACAGCATCAGTCTAGGACGTTGTTGGCTCAGTTGCCCTTGGGTTGCTCACGAATCTCCGTGTGGCCTATGTCGTAGTTCTGCGCAAAGTCGCAGAGTCGCAACTTGCTCACGACCTCCCATACCCTACTTCAGGAAACTAGCAATGAATGGACCAACATCGGCGGAGCCGCCACCATCCTTGAACCACACGCACAGGGCCAAGTCGCCCGAGGTGTATCCGGTAATCCACCCGTGGCTGTGCGGGTCATCGGAAGTTCCCCACTCGGCGGTCCCTGTCTTCGCTCCAGCGAGGACAGACCCGGCGGCACCTGCGCCTCCATTAGTCGCCACTGCCCCCATGAGTTGCTGCAAGATGGCGGCCTCACCGTTGGTTAGAGGCTTGGCTGTGGATTGTGGTTTCTTTTCCTGGACCAGCCAGGGGATAACGGTGTGCCCGGCCGAGACTGAGGCGGATACGGCGGCCATGCCGAGAGGGTTCATGAGAACCCCGCCTTGCCCGATGAGATTCATCCCCCGCATCGCGTCAGAATCCGCAGTGGGAACAGTGCCAAGATCGGCCCAGAATCCGAGGTCGTGGTCGATACCGATGCCGAGTGAGCCAGCCGCTTCCTGGAGGTTGGCAGAACTCAGACGCTCATACTCGTTGACGAAGGCCGAGTTGCACGACCACGCCAGAGCCTTCCACAAGGGGATAGTGCCGTTCTGCCAGGAGGGGTAGCCGGGGTAGTTGTTGATGATCTGACCGTGGATGTCGGCGTGGGTCGAGCAGTTCAGCATGGAGTCGGCATTGAATCCCTGGCGGATGAGGGCAAGCGAGTCCACGATCTTGAAGGTCGAGCCAGGGGCGTACGCACCAGCGGTCGCGTCAGGGTAGGCTCCCCAGCCAGGTGAATTGGCGGCGGCCAGAATGGCCCCATCGCTGGGACGGATAATAACCATTGCGGCGGTCTTTTCCAGGTCGGCCAGGGCGGTTTCAGCGCGAGTCTGCCAGTCCCGGTTGAGGCTGACATGGATGGGCTCGCCAGCAACCGGGTCCTGCTGGAAGAGGATGGATTCAGAGGTCACCCGATCAAGGGTGGCCAGCGACCCGCGTTCCCACAGGAACACCATGTCGCCGGGAGTTCCGCGCAAGGTCTCGTCGAAGTACGCCTGCACACCGGAGGCTCCCACCTTCTCCCCAGCCTGGATGGCTCCCTCCGAGTTCTCGATGTCATCGGTCGTGGCGTCGCGCAGAGTGCCAAGGAGGGGCTGTCCGAAAGTGGAGGTCGGCCCGAGCATGGCGGTATCGGGTTGCCCATAGGCTCCCGGCACATCGGCCACCGCCGAAGGCACGTCATATTGCCTGAGTGTGATGGCAATGACAAAGGCATGTGGTCCTGCGTCCAGCACTCGCTGGGCAAAAGCGTCCACGTCCACATCCACGATGGCGGCCAGAGTGCGGGCCGAGGATTCCCATAGCGATTCTTCGAGGTTCATCTTGTCGATGCCCACGTTGACCACGTCTGTCTTCTCCACGAGCGCGTTGCCACTCAGATCGAGAATGGGTGCACGCTCCGGCTCGAGTCGGACGCGCACGAGTCTATTTTGGCTTGTCAGATCGGAGTTGTACAGAGAAGGGTCCCAGACCACTAGCCACGAGGTGTCATAGGTCAGATGGGCGGTGGTGTCATAGGACCAGGACCCGGCAGGCAGGGTCCACGTCACGTGGAGGCTCGCGGTCGCGGTCGGACCGTCATGGGAATATACGATTGGCCCTGGCGTCACCTTCGGAGTGAGGCCACCCACCCCAGAGAAGATAGTGTCCAGTTCGTCGGCGGGCGGTTGCGCGACAAGGGGCGCAATGGAGAGATTGCGGGTCGTCAGCGCGCTGGCTAGGGCACTGACCGCGACATCCGCCTTGGGCAGGTCCTTGTACGGTCCTTCGCCACCGGAGTCGTCGCCGCACCCCACCAAGGCACTCACCAAAGCTGCGACAACACCTATGATGCCCCAGCGAGTCACGCGCCAGCCATTCCCCATGCCAATAGCGTAGGGGGAACCCCGGAGTTAGGTTCTTCGGACACGCGGAGGTGGTGGGGTCTTTCCCCTCGTGCAGCACGAGGCGACATGGGCTCAGTACTACCCCAGAAGGGCGCTCCGCAACTCGTCTACGGTGTCACAAATCAGGGTCGGCCCTGCACCCGAAATCGCGTCGCGTGTACCGGCGCCCCAGGTCACGCCGATGGAGTCCATGCCTGCGTTGTGGGCGGCGAGGATGTCGACCGCCGCATCGCCGACGTACACGCATGTCGCAGGGTTGGCGTTGAGCTTGGCGGCGGCGAGGAGCAGCGGTTCGGGGTCAGGCTTGTGGTGTTCCACGTCGTCGTGGGCTACTAGCAGGGGGATGGTGTCGTGGAGGTGTCCTAGGTCGAGTGCCCACTGGGCGGGCTCGTCGCGTTTCGACGTGGCTGCACCGACGCGAATACCTGCCGCGACAAGGTCTTTCGCTAACTCGGGAATCCCGTAATACTCTGTGATCCACCCGGCAGTGTGCTCTTCGTTCCACTTGGTGTACACATCGAACAATTCATCGGCATGGTCAGGCACTTCCCGTTGGAACGCCTCGTACAACGACTGCCCAATCCAGGTCTTGATCTCGGCCTCGTCCCATTCGTGTCCCAAGACGGTTCTGAACGCATATTGGTACGACGCCACGATGAGGTCCACCGAGTTCACAAGCGTACCGTCGATATCGAAAATCACTACTGGCCAAGTCACCCATCCACCTTATCCGACCGGCATGAGGTCACGAGCAAAGGCCGCACGGCTCAATAGTCGTGGCTGAGGGCCTGCCTCGGTGCCACCCCCAAAATCCTCTGACGCTAGCTTGCCTACCATGGTGGCACTACCGTCGAGGGGCGTCATGCTCGTCGGCTTCGCCGCCTTCAACGACCTTCAATCGCCTCGGAATCGAAGCGAGCTTCGTTCCTCGGCTCAATCGGTCGTCCGGTGTTTGGGGGTCCCCCGACACCGGGCGCGGCCTGCGGAGCGGGACCTGTGACGCAGGGGGACTCGGTCGCCGACACCAGTTAGTCGCTGCCTCCTTGGCGAACTTTGGCCTAGTCCGTGCGATTTCTGGGGTAGCGGTCGAACTTGGCTCAAAGTACGCTCGATTCCGGGCCGAGAATGGACCACCTTTGAGCCAACTCCGCATACGACTCCCGCAGCAGGACGAAGTGGGCCAAAGTTGGAACCGGCTGAGCACCGTTGACCCGCGCGCCCGGTCCGACGTGAACTCCGGAACGACATAGGGACAGGATGTCGGACAAAACGGGTCACTCCCCAACCCCGCCGCGCCCGGCGCGGGGGGTCCCCACATACCGGAGGACGGCCGCGCCCATATCCAACGCGCTCAAAGCTGGGCCGCCCGAGGATGTGTGGGGGTTAGCCGAGGCAGGTCGGGGAGTTGGAAACTGAGCACAGCCAAACAAGTGTTCGCGCTCGGACTCAATTTGAGACCTTCGAGTTGGGGCGAGTACCGCAGATGCGATAATTGCCTAGTGACATTCCAGATACTCACTGACGGTGAGCACGTCGCCCGTTGGGCCGAGACCTTTCGGACGGCCCCGGTCGCGGCGCGTCTAACTGGGCTGGATCGCACGGCTCTTGAGGTCTTTCTTGCCTGTAAGGCGATCAGTCGTCACTGCTTCATCTTGGAGTCTCTGGAGGACGCTGAGGATTCGGGACGGTACACCTTCATTGGGTACGACCCTGTCATGGAACTCACTTGCAAAGATGGCACGCTGACCATCCACTCCGGTGCAGATGTCGAGATGGAGGTCGATTCCCCCGCCCCGTACATCACCAAGGTCGTGGCGGACACCCTCGGACCCCGCGTCGAGGGACTGCCTCCCTTTACCGGCGGCTTGGCAGGCTACATTTCCTTCGACTACCTGACGTACGCCGAACCGAGTGTGCGTCTGGACGCCGAAGACGAAGAGAACTTCCGTGACATCGACCTCATGCTCTTCGACAAGGTCATCGCCTTTGACAACCTTACAAATGAAGTATTTCTCATTGCCACAATCAAGCTAGACCTGTGGCAGGAGAACTACAACCGCGCCTTGCGAACCCTGGATGACATGGCCTCTCTGGTCACTGACGGGGCCCTGCTGACTCCTCAGCCCCTGCAAGTCACAGGCGAGTTCGAAGCCCTGTTCGACAAGGACGGATTCGCCGACGTCATCGCTCGCGCCAAGAACCACATCTACGAGGGCGACATCTTTCAAGTGGTGCTCTCCAATCGGCTTCGCGCTCCCGCCGTCGGGAATCTCTTCGACACCTACACGCTGTTGCGCCAGACGAATCCCAGCCCGTACATGTTTTACTTCTCCTCCGATGACCTCGAAATTGCCGGTGCCAGCCCGGAGACACTGGTCAAACTGACAGGCGAGGATGTGGTCACCTTTCCTCTGGCAGGAACTCGCCCGAGAGGCAAGACCGAGGAGGAAGACAGCCAGGCAGAAGCGGACTTGCTGGCCGATGAGAAGGAACTGGCTGAGCACAATATGCTCGTTGACTTGGGGCGCAACGACGTCGGCAAGATCGCCCAGATCGGGACCGTCGAGGTACGCGACTACCTATCGGTCCTGCGGTTCTCGCACGTCATGCACATCGGGTCCGCCGTGACTGGGAAGGTACGTCCAGGAGTATCGGCTATGGATGTTGTGGATGCCGTCCTGCCCGCCGGGACTCTCTCGGGTGCGCCCAAGATTCGTGCCTGCGAGATCATCAACGACCTGGAAGGGATCAAGCGCGGAGTGTACGGTGGCGCCATCGGGTACATCTCCTCCACGGGGGACCTCGATACCTGCATCGCCATCCGGCTCGCCTACAA
>JAISJO010000092.1 GCA_031261485.1 Propionibacteriaceae bacterium
GTCGTTGTCGTCAGCGAGACTGCTGCGACTATGGCTTGGTCGACGGCGTAGCCAGCGATGGCTGGAGAGGCCACTGCCGGATAGGAGTCGGTCGTTGTGTAGGTGGTGACTCCGGTCCCCAGGTTGGTGTCGGTTGTCCACACCACAGTCTGCACGACTTCTGTCGGAGTCAGGTCCCCGGCGCCGGTGTAGGTAATGGTGCGGGTTGTCTGCAATGTGCCATACACATGGGACGCGGCCTGCCACGTGAATGTGCCTGTGGCTTGGAGGCTTCCCTGGGTGGCTGTGATGTCGGTGGTGCCGTCCGCAGCAGAGGTGGCGCAGATTGCCACTGTCCCATCGGCACCAGTGACGAGGGTAGTGGACTGGGTGACCACACCACTCAATGTCACGTCAATGTTGGCTCCCGCGATACCGATACCGCCCTGGTCAGCCAGAGTGGCCGTGGTGCACAGTTGCGTGCCAGCCGAGCCAGTGACGGAGGTTGGGTTGAGCGTCAGGGTCGTAGCCAGAGCAATCTGTGCGGTTCGCATCCCAGAGGGGTACCCATAGGAGTCATCAGTTCCAAAGCCATAGACAATGACCTGGACCGCGACACCTGCTTCGACGTGGTGGAATCCGGGTGCAATCGGGATTGCAACACCAGAATAGTCCGACCCGGGAATGGGTTCCCAGTCGGCAACCGGGACCGGCACCCCATCAAGCGTGACTCCGGCTAGGGACGTGGTCGGGGCTGTGATGTTGACATAATGACCGGTAAACCCCTCGGTTGGAGTGGCGAAAGTCGAAGCTGTGAAACCCTGCTCATAGGGGGGGATGAGGGTCATGAAGGGGTCAGCGACCGTGTGGTCCCAACTTCCTCCATTGGAGTATTGGGCAACCAAGACTGGCTGCGTTGCTGTGATGGTCGTGGGGACTCCAGACACGAACTCGTAGAACTTGCCAGCCGCCAGAGTCTGATTCTCTTCGACGCCCCCCTTGTTGATTGTGACCACAGTGCCATCAACGTCGGCCAAAACCCTGAAGGTGTCCGACGAACGGGTAGCGAGTGGGAATGTGACAAAGGTCTTCCCCCAAGAACTGGTCGAAGTCATCTGCTCAACGATGTGGTCACAGAAAGTGACGCCGATCGGGATATTAGCGCACTGGTTTCCAGCGAAGACAGACACTGGCTTGTCGCTCGTGACGAGCGTGCCGGTGACATCGAAGGACGCATTCCATTCGTAGACTTCGCCGAGTTGGATGACCTTGTCGAACGGCGCCACCCCCGTTGATGCAAGTGGCTCTATGTGGACCGTTGTCACGCCAGCAGTGGGCACAACGGAGATGAATGAACGATAAGTGTTGGACCCGTAGCCAATGGCTCTATACCGAGTCCCGAGCGCAGTGACGGGGAGCCCGAGGTAGGCGTCTGTCGTGTATTGGGCGCGGTTCAGACCATAGACACTGACGTCGGCATCCGTGGTCACGTGGATTGCCACTGGAGCAGGATTAGGCGACAGTGTCAGTCGAGCAGCCAGGGGAATATCCACGACAGCAACTCCATCTGCCGGGATGGTGAAAGCCTCGGTGAACGACAAGCCATCGATGACGGCTTGCCCAGTGGTGCCTGGTGCACCGGTCACATACAGTTTGAGGTATTGGTTTCCTGAGCCTTGGTCATTCACGTCGAAGGTCAGCCAAAACTCGGTACCTGCTGAAGAGACACTGACGGGAGGGTCAGCGACAGCCGCAGGGGCAGCACCTAGCCCGAACAATGCGGTACCTGCTGCGAGAAGCACAGCAGTGGCAAGCCTGACAGTGTGACGAATTGGGCGAGACATATATTCCCCCTACAGATTGAGTGCTCTGGACCACATCCCCATTGCACAAACCAATACCAAGTTAGTACGAACTCTATACCATTTCTTCCCCGATTTTGTGCAGGCCCTCAAACGATGGATGACAAGGCACTTGAGGCCAATCTGGACCGAAGCAGCACAACCGCGGCAAGTCTGATGAACGCAGGGGATAGGCTCACCACATGAGGGCGACGAATCTATGCTCAATGGCCTCCACGGCCCAGGAGCAGTGCCTCGTGTGGTAATGTAGTCCAACGGTGATTCATCACCAGCGCAAGTGGAGGCAACTCCCACCTGATCGGGACTCCTGACAGGTTCAAGGATACGGTGTGGCCGTGCCTGGGACTAGCTTTTGCGTGCGCGCAGAAGCTTTTCTTGTTTCAGGAGGACATATCAGCACTGAACCGCGCATCAACGACCGAATCCATGCCGCCGAGGTAAGGCTCGTGGGCCCAGATGGAGAGCAGATTGGCGTCGTCTCTATTGACGAGGCTCTGAAGCTCGCTCAAGACGTTGGTCTCGACTTAGTTGAGATTGCACCAACGGCCCGCCCCCCAGTCGTCAAGGTCATGGACTATGGCAAGTGGAGGTATGAGAACGCACAGAAGGCTCGTGAGTCGAGGCGTAATCAAACCAACACGGTCATCAAGGAAATGAAGCTCCGTCCGAAGATTGACACCAACGATTATGAGACCAAGAAGGGCCATATCGTCCGCTTCCTGAGAGGCGGCGACAAGGTCAAGGTCACTATCATGTTCCGAGGCCGCGAGCAGTCGAGACCCGAACTCGGGTTCAATCTCTTGGGCAAGTTGGCAGAGGATGTCGCGGCCGATGGTGTGGTGGAGTTCGCACCGAAGCAAGATGGGCGCAACATGATCATGGTCTTGGCCCCGACTCGCAAGAAGTCGGAAGCCAGGGTCGGAGCTCAGGCTGACAAGGAGAAGAGGGCCGCTGAGAGGGCGGCCGACTTGGAAGCTGAGCAAAAGGAACTGGCCCAGGCCCGCGCTAAGGCGGCGGCTGAAGGCCCGAAGAAGAAGCGTGGGCCCTCCGACAATATGGACCCAGATATCGACCTATGAGAATAGGTCACGACACGTCGATGCGAATCGACAGAACGGAGCGGATATGCCGAAGATGAAGACTCATTCAGGAATGAAAAAGAGAATCAAGGTGACTGGTTCGGGCAAGTTGACCCACCGTCAGGCAGGCAAACGTCACCTCAACGAGCACAAGTCAAGTAGGCGTACACGTCGTCTCAGCGGTGACGCAGAACTACAAACTGGCGATGCACGCAAGGCACGTCGTCTATTGGGAATCTGAGGAGTAGGAAATGGCTAGAGTCAAGCGCGCAGTCAATGCGCACAAGAAGCGTCGTGAAGTGCTGGAGCAGGCCTCCGGCTACCGTGGGCAGCGCTCCCGGTTGTATCGCAAGGCCAAGGAGCAACTCCTTCACTCCTACACCTACGCATTCAATGATCGTCGCAACCGCAAGGGCGATTTCCGCGCCCTGTGGATTCAGCGCATCAATGCTGCCGCCCGTGCCGAAGGTATGACGTACAACCGTTTCATCAATGGTCTGAAGCTCGCAGGAGTCGAAGTGGATCGCAAGATCCTCGCCGATTTGGCCGTGTCCGACGCTCCCGCTTTCAACGCCTTGGTGCAGGTCGCCAAAGACGCACAGCCGAAGGTTGCCGCGAAGGCGGAGTAGCTTGTGGGCCACTGCCGAAGTGGCCTTCTAGCACAATGAAGCATGGTGGAGATTTCCGCAGCACGCATGAAACTCGCCCGACGGCTTCTGAACCGAAAGTTCAGGGCCGAGCGTGGCGAGTTTCTTGTCGAAGGGGCCCAGGCGGTGCGAGAAGCAGTAACCGCTGGGGCGGCTTTGCATGTCCTCGCAACGAGCCAAGCAGCGCTCACTCATCCTGACATCGTCGAGGACGAGTACAACCTCCTGAGCGAGGCCCAGGCCCGAGAGTTGGCCGACACCGTGACCACGCAAGGGCTATTCGCTATTTGCTCTATCCCTGAGGCGTCGCTATCCGACGTTGTGGGAGGTCACTTGGTGATGGTGTGTGCTCAGATACGTGACCCCGGAAATCTGGGGACGGTCATCCGGTGTGCGGACGCTTTCGGGGCGTCGGGGGTGGTCTTGACGACCGGTTGCGTGGATTGGACGAATCCCAAGACTGTGCGTGCCTCAGTCGGGTCGGTTTTCCACCTGCCACTGGTTGTCTCAGTGTCGCTCGAAGAAACAGTAAGCGCGTTGCGCGATTCGGGGCACACTGTCTTGGCTGCGGATGGAGTGGGCGAGGACCTCAACGACTTGGCCGACGCGGGTGGTTTGGCGGGTCAGGTCACATGGGTCATGGGCAATGAAGCGTGGGGCTTGCCCGAAGAGGAACGAAACCTGGCTGACAAGGTGGTACGCATCCCCATGTGGGGCAATGCGGAGTCTCTCAACCTGTCCACTGCTGCTGCGATTTGTTTGTACGCGACGGCGTCAGCCCAACATCGGGGCACGGGCGAATGACCGGACTGGACGGCCTTGGGGTACGGGCGGGTTTTTGTCAGGGGTACCTTCTAGACTGGAAAAACTGAAATGAAGACGAGTGAGTCAGTCAATAGATGCGATGGTCGCTGAGGCCGTTCGTGCGTTCGGCGCGGCGACGACCACCGAGGAACTGCGGGTCGCCAAGGGCGAACATGCGGGGGAGAACTCTCCGATTGCCCTGGCCAACAGGGGGATTGGGAAGATGGCTCCGCAGGAACGCAAGGTGGCAGGAGCCGAAATTGGGGCTGCCCGTGCGGCGATCAATGCTGCTCTGGCCACTCGGGTCGCAGAACTGGAGGCAGTCGAACTTCAGGCTCGTCTCAAGGACGAAGCCGTGGACATGACCTTGCCCGTGGTCCTGCAACCGCAAGGCGCCCTGCATCCGATCACTGCCTTGTTCCACGAGATGTCGGACGTGTTCGTGGCGATGGGGTGGGAGATCGAGGAAGGCCCTGAGGCTGAGGCCGAGTGGTTGAACTTCGACTCGCTGAACTTCACGCCTGACCATCCGGCGCGGTTCCTTTCGGACACCTTGTTCTTGGATCCGCCCGAGGACCACAAGCTCATGCGGACTCAGACTTCGCCTGTGCAGATGCGGTCGCTGCTGACTCGGGGTGTGCCATTGTATATTGTCTCTCCTGGTAAGGTGTACAGGGCAGACGAATACGACGCGACCCACTTGCCGGTCTTCCACCAATTGGAGGGGCTGGCCGTCGACAAGGGGCTCGGCATGGCCGACCTCAAAGGAACCCTCGACCATCTGGCGCAGGCCATGTTCGGGGCGGGCGTTAACACGAGGTTGCGGCCTCATTACTTCCCCTTCACCGAACCCAGCGCCGAGATGGACCTGGAGTGCTTCGTGTGCCACGGCGAATCGGTGGGCAACCCCGAAAGGCCTTGTCGGACGTGCAAATCTGAGGGCTGGATCGAGTGGGGCGGTTGCGGAGTCGTGAATCCCCGCGTCTTGGCAGCAGCGGGAATCGACACCGATATCTATTCCGGGTTCGCCTTCGGCATGGGCGTGGACCGCACGGTGATGTTCCGCAACGATGCGTCCGACTTGAGAGATTTTGCTGAGGGCGACATCAGGTTCGCCCGTCAACTGGTGGGAGGCGCGCGATGAGAGTTCCGTACACATGGCTGGCTGAGTTGGCCGAATTGCCTGCTGGGACCTCGGCCCAGTCCCTGGCGCCCATCCTTACCGATGCGGGCCTCCAAGTCGAGAAGATCGAAGACCCTGCCGCCGCCATTTCCGGGCCGGTCGTCGTGGGGAAAGTGCTCGATTTCGTCGACGAGCCACAAAAGAACGGCAAGATCATCCGCTGGTGCCATGTCGATGTCGGGGACTTCAACCCCAGTGGCGAGAACGCGCGAGGGATCATCTGCGGGGCGCACAATTTCGAAGCGGGCGATTATGTGTGTGTGGCCTTGTCAGGAACGGTTCTGCCGGGTGGGTTCGCTATCGCCGCGCGCAAGACCTATGGCCATATTTCCGATGGCATGATTTGCGCTGAGGATGAACTGGGACTCGGGGAGGACCACACGGGCATCATCGTCCTGCCACGCGAGCCCGCCCCGGTGGTCGGGTCGGACGCCTTGGCTCTCTTGGGGGCCCGCGATGCGGTGTACGAGATTGACGTGACCCCTGACGAGGGGTATTGCCTGTCGATGCGGGGTATCGCCCGTGAGGCTGCCCAGCTTGCTGGTGGGAAGTTCACGGACCCGTATGGGTCGCTTGTGCCCGCGGATTCTGGCTCGGGTTACCCCGTCGTCCTTGAATCTGAAGACTGCCCGCTCTTCGTCGGCGTGCGAGTCCACGGGGTCGATCCTAACGCGCCCAGCCCGGATTGGATGAAGAAGCGCCTGGCCCAAGTGGGGATGCGTTCCATTTCCTGCCTGGTGGACATCACGAACTACGTCATGATGGAGTCCGGCCAGCCGCTTCACGCCTATGATGCGACGACTTTGCACGGGCCGATTCGGGTGCGCAAGGCACATCTGGCGGAGCGGCTGACCACTCTCGACCATCAAGACAGGGCCCTGTCTGAGGAGGACCTGCTCATCACCGACGATTCCGGGCCGATTGGTCTGGCGGGTGTCATGGGTGGATTGACCACCGAGTTGGCGCCGACCACCACCGAGATTTTCATCGAGGCGGCCTGGTTCGCTCCGGCGACCATCGGACGCACATACCGTCGCCACCGTCTGCCTTCAGAAGCGTCCAAGCGCTTCGAACGTGGTGTGGACATGGGCGTGGCGTATGCGGCGGCTCTGCGTTGTGCGGAATTGCTGCGCGACCTCGCGGGCGGAACGATTGATGAGGCGGTCACTGTCGCGGGTGAGGTTGCCCCTATGGCTGCTCAGACCATTCCCGTCGACCTTCCCGCGCGTATCTTGGGCGTCGATGTGCCTGCTGACAAGGTCATAGAGATACTCACGGCGTCCGGTGTCGAGGTGACCAGTGGGCCCTATTCTGCGGATAATGTGCAGATTCTCACCCTGACTCCTCCAACGTGGCGACGCGACCTCGTGGACCCCTACGACTATGTGGAAGAGGTCGGCCGCAAACTCGGCTTCAGGTCCATCGTGGGGAGAGTGCCTGTCGCACCTCTGGGTCATGGGTACACATGGGAGCAGAAGTCGCGCAGGCTCGCCCTGAACGCGGTCGCGGGTGCGGGATTCGTGGAACTGATCACCTTGCCCTTCCTCGCTGATGTGGACCTGGACAAGCTCGGGCTTGCTGACGACGATCCTCGTCGGGCTGTCGTGACTTTGGCCAATCCGCTTTCCGACGCCCAGCCCTACTTGCGCACGACCCTCCTTCCTGGGCTGTTCGCCGCTGTCAACCGCAACACGAGCCGCTCCATCGATTCTGTGGCACTGTTCGAGTGCGGTTCTGTGTTCAGGGCCAATGACTTGGGGCCAGAAATCATGCCGGCAGTCTCGCATCGACCCAGCGATGAGGAAATAGAGAAAGTCTTCACGACTCTGCCCGATCAGCCGCGTCATCTGGCCGCTGTGGTGGCGGGCGACTGGCTGCCCTCCCGCTGGGATGGGAAGGCCGTTCGGGCCTCGTGGGAGCATGTCGTGGGGTGTGCCCAAGTTGCGGCTGCCGCAGTCGGGATGACCCTGTCTCGTCGTGTCGCCCAGCAGGTGCCCTGGCATCCTGGACGTTGCGCCGAATTGGGCTTCGTGGTCGATGAGGCTTGGGTGTCACTGGGCTTTGCTGGCGAGCTTCATCCGAGCGTCATTGACGCATGGGGACTGCCCAAGCGCGCCTGTGCGATGGAACTCGACTTTGACGCTCTGTTGGCGCTGGCCCCCCATACCGGCCAGATTCGTCCGCTCTCGACTCACCCTGCGACCAAACAGGATGTGGCCCTGATTGTGGACGCCTCCGTGGCGTCAGCCGATGTACAAGCTGCGCTTGTCGAGGGCGCGGGCGACCTCCTGGAGTCGATTGCTCTGTTCGATATCTATGTCGGAGCTCAGGTGGGCGAAGGGAAGAAGTCTCTCGCGTACAACCTGGTCTTCCGCGCCCCAGACCGGACATTGACCGAGGACGAGGCCTCTGCTGCTCGTGATTCTGCTGTGGCCGTGGCCGCCACTAGGTACGGTGCGGTGATGCGTACGGCCTGAGTCAGGCCTTGCCGAGAGTGCGGTGAATTTTGCCTATCGCGCGCGCCAGGAAATAGCGGGCCGGTCGCAGGTCAGCGGCGTACGTTCCGACGAGTTCTTCGATATGGCCGTTGTATTGCTTCTTGAACTCCAATAGACCGTTGTTCCGGGAGAAATCGGGGAAGAACCCCATCATGTTGAAGCGCTTCACGCCATGGGACAGGGATATCCTCATGGCTTCATCGACCACCGCGTACACACCGTTGAATGCCATGAGGCGGCTGGGGCCACCGCCGGTGAGGTACACCGTTTCGTGTTCTGTTTCAATGAAGAATCCGCCATGGAGAGTCACCGTGTCCGACTCGGAACTCAGCAAGCCAATTTGGCGCTCAATCTTGGCAACGATGTCATCATGGTCAGGTCCGGGCGGCACGGAACCAATTCGGCCTCGCAGGGAAGTCACGGTGGCCTCGGTGTTGATTTCGGCCAGGAGTCCGTATGCCTTGGGGCCAAAGGCATCCATGATGGACTTGTAGTATGCCTCGTCTCGCGGCAAGAATCCGCGCCTGTCGGCCGATGCCGCCTGTACCTCGCAGAACTTGCCCAAGTCATCGCCACCGGCCCGGCTAACCATCACGCCGGAGCGGGCTGTGTCTTTGAGGGCTGTTCTCACTTTGCCTTTGAAGGTGGACAAGTAGCCGTCGGTCAAGTCCACGACATACTGCCAGCGTTTGGAGGGGTCGACAGTCGAGGTGGACAAACCGAGGTGGTGGGCCCCCGGTGCCAAAGGCAACGTGATGGACTCTCGAACAGTGGCATCATTGTTGCGAGTGCTGAGAACCAAGTAGGGGTTGACCTCGAGTAAGAGACCGGAGTGCGCTTTGCACCACATCGCCAACTCGGCCACGAAAGGCAGGACTGCCGGGTCAGCCCAGAAGGCGTCGTACAGGTACTGACGCGAAGATGGGTGGGGGATGGGCCTGCCCACGAGGGCGACCACTGTGGTGGGGTCGGTCTGGAAATAGTGAACGACAGCCCCAGGCTCTCGGGCGACACGCGCTTGCGCCATTTCGACATGCTGCATGAAGTTGAGGTTGTCTGGTGACAGAGCGCGGTACTCGTCCGCATTGATTTCCCTCATCATCACACCTTCCGTTGCGGGTGGGCCGCACGCACCACTCATGTCCGAGTCAAACCGCTCGGAGTCGACATCTATCTTACGGCGACGGTTCCCCCCAGCCTCAATTAGAATAGTCATGCTGAATATGGCATAGTTATGCCTATGACATACACGGTGGCTGTCGCGGGTGCGACGGGATACGCGGGAGGCGAAGTACTACGGATACTGTCGAGCCATCCGCAGGTGGAAATCGGGGCCATCACGGCTCATTCGAACGCAGGAGCACTCCTGGGTCAGCTTCAGCCGCACCTGACGTCTCTGTTGGACCGCCAACTCTTGGCCACTGGCGCGGAGACTCTGCGTGGGCACGACGTCGTCTTTCTGGCTTTGCCACATGGGGCCTCTGCGCCACTCGCCGCCGAACTGGGGGAGGACACCATCATCGTGGATTGTGGGGCGGACTTCCGGCTGTCGAACCCGGCGGATTGGGAAGCGTTCTATGGCAGTCCTCACGCGGGGACATGGCCCTATGGGCTTCCCGAACTGCCTGGTCAGCGCGAGGTTCTGGCTTCGACCAAGAGAATCGCCGTGCCCGGTTGCTATCCCACAGCAACCACCCTGGCTTTGGCACCCGCCATTGCGGGCGGGCTCATCGATGGGCACGATGTGGTCGTTGTCGCGGCTTCCGGAACGTCCGGGGCGGGCAAAGCGGCGAAGACGCACCTTCTGGGGTCTGAGATCATGGGCTCCACTTCTGCGTACGGCGTGGGAGGCACCCATCGGCATGTCCCAGAGATTGTCCAGAACATGCGCGTGCTCGGCGCGGCCAGCCCCACTCTGAGCTTTACTCCTCTGCTTGTCCCTATGTCGCGGGGGATCTTGGCGACATGCACCGCGCCCTTGGGCGGTTCGGCTTCAGAGTCCGCGCGTTCCTTGTCTCTGGAAGATGTACGGACGGTGTACGGACAATTCTTTGCCAATGAGCCCTTCGTTCGTCTCTTGCCGGAAGGCCAGTGGCCTCAAACGCAGTCAGTTCTGGGTTCCAATTCGGTCCATATTCAAGTGGCCATCGACCGCGCAGCGAATCGACTCGTCGCGGTCGCTGCCATCGACAACCTGTACAAGGGCACAGCCGGGGGAGCTATCCAGTCGATGAATATCGCATTGGGCCTGCCCGAAGCGACAGGCCTGACCAGCAACGGCGTGGCTCCGTAGGGCGGCCTGCCCCAAGCCCGTCACGGGCTCAATTCGCATACCAAGTCATAGAGGAGAAATGATGATCGACACATCGAAGGGTGTGACAGCAGCCCAGGGATTCCTGGCCTCGGGTGTGGCTGCCGGGCTGAAGAAGTCGGGAGGGAAAGACATTGCTCTGGTCGTGTCTCAAGGCCCGAACTGGGACGCGGCGGGGGTCTTTACCTCCAATCGCTTTTTCGCCGCCCCTGTGGGCTGGTCGCGCCAGGCGATCTCGGACGGGACCCTCAAGGCAGTCGTGCTCAATTCTGGCGGGGCCAATGCGTGCACAGGCGCACAAGGCGACGCGGATGCCGAACAGATGGCTCGCTTGGTTGCCCAAGCAATCGAAGCATCCCCTCAGGATGTCGGTGTCGCCTCCACGGGTCTCATCGGCGACCATCTTCCGATGGACCTTGTCAGCGCCGGAATCGCTGCGGGAATCGCCTCCTTGGATTCTGACGGCGGAGGTGACGCGGCCCAGGCCATCATGACCACGGACACCGTGTCGAAGCAAGCCTCCTACGCCAGCGACCAGGGATGGTCAGTGGGAGGGATGGCCAAGGGTGCGGGCATGCTGGCTCCGGCGCTGGCCACCATGCTCATCGTCATCACCACCGACGCCGATCTGTCAGACACGGACATACAGGCAACGCTCCTTGCCTCCACGCATGTGTCTTTCGACCGCGCGGACTCTGACGGATGCATGTCCACGAATGATACGGTATTGTTGCTTGCCAACGGCGCCAGTGGCGTGAAGCCCGACCCAGCGCAGTTCTCAAGCGCGCTGACAGATGTCTGTGTCAGTCTTGCTCGGCAACTCATTGCGGACGCGGAAGGGGCCGAACACTCCATCACGGTGACTGCCACAGGGGCCGCCACGGAAGCCGATGCCCTGGAGGTCGCCCGCAGCGTGGCTCGTTCGAACCTGTTCAAGTGCGCCATCGCTGGCAACGACCCCAACTGGGGACGGGTCCTCGCCTCCATCGGCACGACGAGCGCGACTTTCGACCCAGCCACGGTGGACGTGGCCTTCAACGGGGTCGAGGTCTTCCATCAAGGCGCCCCCGGACGAGACCGCAGCGAAGTCGACCTCCATCCGTTCGATGTCGAGGTGGTGATATCCCTGAATGCTGGTCAGACCACCGCTACTATTTGGACCAACGACCTCACTCACGGTTACGTCTCAGAGAACTCGGATTACTCCTCATGACCAAAGAAGAACTCATCGGCAAAGCAGCCACCCTCGTTGAGGCTCTGCCGTGGATAGAGAAATACACGGGCACCATCATTGTCATCAAGTACGGCGGGAACGCCATGATTGATGAGGAATTGCAGAAGGCTTTCGCCCAAGACATCGTCTTCCTGCGCTTATGCGGGGTCAAGGTCGTCGTCGTCCATGGTGGCGGCCCTCAGATTTCGTCCATGTTCGCTCGGCTCAATATCGCGTCGGATTTCGTGGCTGGGCGTCGCGTCACGACGCCGGAATCTGTCGAGATCGTCCGTATGGTCTTGGTGGGCCAAGTAGGCCGTCATATCGTCAATCTCATCAACGCGCATGGTCCCTTCGCCATCGGCATGTCCGGCGAGGATGCCGGTCTGTTCACTGCTGTCAAAGCGGGAATTGAGGTGGACGGAAACGACCTGGACCTCGGGCTGGTGGGCGAAGTGGACCAGGTCAATCCCAATGCCATCGTGGACCTGATCGAAGCAGGACGCATCCCCGTCGTTGCCACGGTCGCGCCCGACGAGGACGGGGTGGTGTACAATATCAACGCTGATACGGCCGCAGCGGCTTTGGCTATCGCTCTGGGCGCGAAGGCCATGGTCATGCTCACCGACGTGGAGGGGTTGTACGCGGACTGGCCGAACAAGGAGTCTGTCATGCCCTTCATCTCCACGCGCGAGCTTCACAAGCTCGTCCCCACTCTGGACGCTGGCATGAGGCCGAAAATGGAAGCCTGCCTGGACGCGGTGCAGGGCGGTGTGGAACGAGCGGCCGTCATCGATGGACGAGTCGAGCACGCGGTCCTCCTCGAACTCCTGACGGACTATGGTATTGGAACGATGGTGACGAAATGACATTGCTGGACACTTATGAACACACTTTGATCCCCACCTTCGCTGTGCCGCCGCGGGTCATGGTCAAGGGCGAGGGCGCGTATCTATGGGATGCGGACGGAACCCGCTATCTCGACCTCTTGGCTGGTATCGCCTGTGTGGGTCTCGGCCACGCGAATCCCCTTATCGCGCAGGTAATCGCCGAGCAGGCGGCCACTCTGGGGCACGTGTCCAATCTCTTCGCCACGCCCACTCAGATTCACCTCGCGGAACGCCTGACAGGACTGTTGGGGCATCGCGCCCGAGTCTTTTTCACGAACTCCGGGACCGAAGCCAATGAGGCCGGATTCAAGCTCACCCGCCTGACCGGGCGTACCAAGGTTGTCGCCGCCGAAGGCTCCTTCCATGGCCGCACCATGGGGGCACTCGCCCTGACGTGGACCGAGAAGTACCGTCGTCCTTTCGAGCCTTTGCCTGGGGAAGTCGTCTTCGTCCCTTATGGTGATGCCGCTGCACTGGAAGCCGCAGTGGACAATGAGACTGCTGCGATTCTCCTTGAGCCCATCCAGGGAGAAAATGGCGTCATTGTCCCCCCGGACGGATACCTGCAAGCCGCCCGGGCGATTGCAGACAAGCATGGAGCACTCTTGTGGCTGGACGAAGTGCAGTCGGGTATGGGTCGCACGGGCGCCTGGTTCGCACACACTCATGAAGGAATCGTTCCCGACATTGTCACTTTAGCCAAGGCTCTGGGCAACGGATTCCCCATTGGCGCAGTCTTGGCCACAGGCGAGGCTGCCACGTTGTTCACCCCAGGTTCACACGGGACAACCTTTGGCGGGAACGCTTTGGCTTGTCGGGTGGGACTGGCTGTCATTGAGCAGATGGAACCTCTCTTGCCTCAGATACGCGCCACAGGCGAATGGCTGATGGGGGAGTTGTCCGCACTTGCGGGAGTCGCCTCCGTGCGTGGGCGGGGCCTGTTCATCGGAGTGGTCTTGGAGGACCCTGTCGCCCAGGTCCTGGCAGCGAAAGCCCTCGACAAGGGCATCATTCTCAATGCACCACGCCCGGACGTCATTCGCTTGGTGCCTCCACTCATCGTCACTCAGCAAGACCTTGCCCTCTTGCTGGAAGCGTGGCCGACGTTGTGGAAGGAGGCCCTTCATGGATGAGCAACCCAGCCGCACAAAACGCCAGGCAGCCATCGCCGACTTGATTTCGCGCGGCCTCGTGACCTCGCAATCACAGTTGCGCCAGATGCTCGCCAAAGAGGGCGTCTACATCACTCAGCCCACCCTGAGCAAGGACCTGGCCGATATTGGGGCCATCAGAGTGAGAGGCCCACAGGGCGGTTTGGTGTACTCGCTGGCTTCCACCCAATCGACTGCTGGGGTGAGCCTGGATAAAGTAGTTGCCGATTTGCTCATTTCTGTCACGTCGGCCCAGAACCTCGTCATTGTCCACACCCCTTCGGGGGCGGCTCAGTACTTCGCTCTTGGCCTTGACAAGGCAGGATGGTCCGAAGTGCTGGGCACTGTGGCTGGAGACGACACGGTGCTTGTCATTGCGCCCACGTCGGCTCAGGCAGACAATATCGTCGAGGCTCTGCGCTCGTTGACGCACAAGTAACCTTGATAGCGAATCGCCAAGATTGGCACTGAACCCATAATGGTGGAGAAGGAGTACAAGTGACACAAGGAGTATTGTGGGGTGGGCGGTTCGCCTCGGGTCCGACAGAAGTCATGTTCGCCCTGTCCAAATCGACTCAGTTCGACTGGCGACTGGCCTTGCTGGACTTGCGCGGTTCTGCGGCACATGCGAACGCTCTGCACCAGGCCGGCCTGCTCACCGACGACGAATGGCATGCCCTGACTGAGGGCATCTCCGAACTGGCTCGTCTCGTGGAGGCAGGAGACTTCACTCCAAGTCCCACAGACGAGGACGTACACGGGGCGCTGGAGCGCGGGTTGACTGACCTTCTTGGGCCGGATGTGGCAGGCAGGCTTCGCGCCGGGCGCTCCCGCAACGACCAAATCGCGACCCTCATCCGTATGTGGCTGCGAGAGGCCCTCGACGCATTGAGCGCAGACCTGCGCGACCTCATCAGGGCTCTGGCCGACCAAGCGGAAGCCAACCTGGGCGTAGCCATGCCCGGACGCACGCACATGCAGTCGGCACAACCTATCTTACTCTCCCACCATCTGCTCGCCCACGCTTGGCCCTTGGTGAGGGACCTCGACCGCATCCAGGGATTGCAATCGCGTTTGTCTGTGTCGCCCTATGGTTCGGCAGCCCTGGGAGGCACCACTCTCGGTCTGGACCCAGTCGCCGTCGCCCACGAACTTGGGTTCAGCGACTGCGTCGAGAACTCCATCGACGGCACGAGTTCACGCGACTTGGTGGCCGAGGCGGCGTACATCGCGGCCCAAGTGGGGGTGGACCTGTCCCGTCTCGCGGAAGACGTCATCTTCTGGTGTACCCAGGAGGTCAGCTACGCCACGCTGGCCGACGAGTGGAGCACAGGCTCGTCCATCATGCCCCAAAAGAAGAATCCTGATGTGGCGGAATTGGCTCGTGGCAAGGCAGGACGCCTCATCGGCAATCTGGCGGGCCTCATGACGACTCTCAAAGGCCTGCCCCTGGCCTACGACCGAGACCTCCAGGAAGACAAGGAACCCATCTTCGACTCTCTCGACCAACTAACAGTCCTCATTCCCGCGATGGCAGGCATGGTGGGAACTCTGAGGTTCCATCCAGAGCGTATGGAAACACAGGCCGGCGCAGGTTTCGCCTTGGCAACGGACGTGGCTGATGCTCTAGTGCGTCGCCATGTCCCCTTCGCCCGGGCGCATGAAATCGCGGGTGAGGCGGTGCGTTACTGCGAAGCGCGCGGCATCGACTTGACGGATTTGACCGCTGACCAGGTCGGCGAGATTTCGGGCGAGTTGGATGAGTCTGTTCTGAGTGTCCTCACAGTCCACGGCGCCGTCGAAGCCCGCAATGGCAAAGGCGGAACCGCGACGCCGAGAGTCCGAGAGCAACTGGAACGCCTTCGCACGTCCCTGGCGAACCGTTGATTAGTGGTCCGAGTCTGCAAGCCCAGCGTGCCACGCCGAGTCGCACTTCCCTGGTCCTGTAGGCTTGTGCGCTATGAGTTTATTCGATGACCTGTCTTGGCGCGGCCTCATCGCGCATAGCACTGACCCGGAAGCCCTCAAAGAGGACTTGGACCACGGGCAGGTCACCTTCTATGTGGGCTTCGACCCGACTGCCCCCAGCCTGCACATGGGCAACCTTCTCCAACTCATCTTCGCCCGACGTCTCCAGGTGGCAGGGCACCGCCCCATCCTTCTGGTGGGCGGTTCGACTGGGCTGATCGGTGACCCGCGCCAGTCTTCTGAGCGCAATCTCAACCCCCAAGAACTCGTCCATTCCTGGGTGGAGAGGATTCGTTCCCAGGTTGCCAAGTATGTGTCGTTTGAGGGGGACAACGCGGCCATCCTCGCCAACAACTATGACTGGACTGTGGGTCTGTCCACTCTGGATTTCTTGCGCAACATTGGCAAACACTTCTCCGTCAATCGGATGCTCGACCGCGAGGTCGTCCGCACCCGTCTGGAAACGGGCATTTCTTACACTGAATTTTCCTATGTCTTGCTCCAGTCCCTTGATTACCTGGAACTCCACCGCCTCCATGGTGCCACTCTCCAAACGGGCGGCTCGGACCAATGGGGCAACCTCACGGCGGGAGTGGAACTCATCAGACGAGTGACGGGCGACAAGGCACACGCCCTGGCCACGCCACTCATCACCAAAGCCGACGGCACGAAATACGGCAAGACCGAATCGGGCACTGTCTGGCTCGACCCTAATATGACAAGCCCATACGCTTTCCATCAGTTCTTCCTCAACGCGGAAGACTCCATGGTGGTGTCGTATCTCAAAGCGTTCACCACGAGGTCGCACGAGGAAATCGAGGCTTTGGAACGGGAGGCGAACGAAAGGCCGCAGGATCGGGTGGCGCAGAGGGCGCTGGCTGACGACCTGACAGACTTGGTCCACGGCGAAAGTGAGCGCAAAGACGCAACGAACGCTGCTCGCGCAGTCTTTGGACAGGCAGACCTCCGAGGTCTGAATGCCGCCACCCTCCAAGCCGTCTCAGACGGCTTGCCTCGGGCGAATTGGGAGAGTATCGAAGGTCACACGATCATAGACGCTCTGGCTGACACGGGTATTGTATCTTCCCGTGGGGCGGCCCGCCGGGCCATCGCCGAAGGTGGCGCATACCTCAACAACGAGAGGATCACGGACCCTGACTTTGTCCTGTCGCTTGGGGATGCGCTGGCCGGGGGAGTGTTCCTGGTGCGAAGGGGCAAGAAGACTGTGGGTGTGGTTCGCCTCGGCGTGCCCAACGAAGAGTAGAATAGACAACACGCAGCGAGCCAAGGAGACATGATGGCACTCACAGATGAGGAGCAGAGGCTCCTTGCTGAGCTTGAACAAACGCTCTCAGCTGAGGACCCACGACTCGCAACGAAACTCGCCCAACCCCACAGGTCTGTCCATGGTGGCAAGGCCATCATCGGAGCACTTGGCGTCATGGCGGGTTTGGCCGCCCTCGTCGTGGGGATTTCCGTGCATTGGGCCATATCTGTGGTGGGATTCGTCGTCATGCTGGCCTCGGTCATCCTTCTGCTGTCCGCCTGGGTTCCGTCCGCCTCAGGCGACTCCTCGTCCTCGTCATCCCCAACACCAAGGCCAACCGAATCGGCCACGTCGAGCTTCATGTCAAAGCTGGAAGCTCGATGGGAGAACCGTCAAAACGGCTGATTATTTCCCCGTTGCTCTGATATAGGGCCCAGGCTCTTTCAGAAAACACTCCAACCCTCAGAAAAGTTCTCAGGCGGAAAAAACGGAGGAAAACGGAGGAAATTGGGTAATTCTGGAGCAAAGCCCCTATAGTTGTCCTGGAAGACGCTGCACGACGCTGCACAAGGAGGACGGGAGGTGGTTGAGAATGGACGGCACGTGGACCCCCAAACTCGACGATACGTTCCGACTTGCCCTGCCCGCTGAGTGCCGCGACGACATGGGCGAAGAGGTCGTCATCGTCTGTGCACAAGAGCGGTGTCTTTCCATGTACCCAGGGCCGGTTTTCGACGCGATGATGGCCCCCATAGATCAAGCGCCCTCCACTCTCAAGAAGGTGCGCGACTATCAGCGCTGGATCCATTCCCACGCACGGAGGGTCAAGCCCGACAAGCAGGGGCGTATCACCTTGAACGCCATGCAGAGAGTATGGGCGTCCTTGGACAGAGACATCGTCATTGCTTCAGGCGGCAACCACCTGGAAGTGTGGAACCCCCTGGCGTGGATGGACTACATCGCTGCACTGGATGACCAGTTCTCAGATTTCGACGGCGTGCTTGTGCCTGGGGGTGCGATATGACCACCCATGTGCCAGTGATGGTGGACGAGGTTCTCACTCTGCTCGCTCCGGCCTTGGAGCGTCCTGGAGCGATTCTTGTTGATTGCACGCTGGGAGCCGGTGGACACTCTTTCGAGGCCCTCACGCGGTTCCCTGGGCTGAGACTGCTCGGTATCGACCGGGACCCTCATGCCATGGATCTGGCTCGTGACCGTCTGGCTCCTTTTGGTGACTCGGTTCGTACCTTCCTCGGGAGATACGACCAACTTCCCGAGGCGCTCGGTGTGTGGGATGTCAGGCACGTGGCAGCGGTCTTGTTCGACCTGGGCCTGTCAAGCATGCAGATCGACGACTCGGAGCGCGGGTTCGCCTACTCGGTGGATGCGCCTCTGACAATGCGTATGGATTCGGACGACTCCGAACTGACTGCGGCCGATGTGGTCAACACCTACTCGGTCCAAGACCTGGCTCGCATCCTGAGGATGTACGCCGATGAGTCTCATGCTGCTCGTATCGCGCGCGCCATCGTGGCGGCGCGTGAACAGGAGCCTTTCACGCGGTCGGCCCGCCTGGTTGAGGTTATCGCCTCAGCTATCCCGGCAGCCGCTCGTGGAGGGGGCCATCCAGCCAAGAAGACCTTCCAAGCGGTCCGCACGGAGGTCAATTCCGAGCGGGCCTCGCTGGAAGCAGCCTTGCCCCAAGCACTCGCAGCCATCGACGTGGGCGGCCGCATCGCCGTCCTCAGTTACCACTCCGGTGAAGACCGTCTCGTCAAGAGGGCCTTCGCCGAAGCGGCCAGCGACCACGTTCCGCCAGGAGTCGCGGTTGTGCCGCAGAACCTGACCGCACGATTCCGTCTTCTCACACGGGGAGCGGACATCCCCGACTCGGCCGAAGTGGCCACCAACCCGCGCGCGGCGTCAGCCAAATTGCGGGGAATTGAACGTACAAAGGAGGAAGCATGAGCGCCCTAGCACAAGAAGAAACTCCGGTTCGCACAAGGAGAACTTTGCAGGCCGTGCCCTCGATGGCGCCCGAAAAGCCCACAACGCCGGGCAAGCATTGGCCGAAGGGACTGTTCCCGCTATCCATTCTGGCTCTGTTGGCGCTCGGTCTGGTGGGGCATCTCCTGATCCAGACCTCCATCCAGGAGCAAGGTTTCGAGTTGGCGTCCCTCCAGACGCAGGCGGAATCCCTCGCTGCGCAGCAGGCAATTCTGGAAGCCACTCTCGACAAGCAGTCCACTCCTTTGCAGTTGGCCTACGCCGCGTCCCAGCTTGGCATGGTGGCCAATCCGTACACGACGTTCATTTCTCTGGAAACTGGACAGGTCACCGGCCTCAACAAGCCTGTTGTCGGAGATGAGGTGCCCCATATCTCGGCTCGCCCGTCGATACCGTCCAATGCAGCCCCGCTTGACGTGGCTGGACAGGCGACAGGAGTCCAGCCGTGACCGTGAAGGCGAACACCAAGCCTGGGACGAAGAAGAACTCCTTCCTCTTCGCCAAGCTTGGGTCGCCGACATCACGCATCACCGGGATCGCTGTCGTTTTCCTGGCAGTCGCTCTTGTTCTGGCCGCGCGCTGTGTGTACATCCAAGGCCTCGACCTGGAGGACAATGCCGGGAAAGGGCTCACTTTCATCATTGGCACAGGCGCAATTCCCGCCGCGCGTGGCACTATTTATGACCGCAATGGGGACGTCTTGGCCCAGTCCCAGCCAGCGGTCAACATTGTGACCGACCCCACCATCATCGCCACCAACGGGCTTGTGACCGACTACATGGGAATGCGCGACAAGCTCAAGGCGTCAGCGGGTCCGGGGATTATCGCGGGGATTCTGCAAGCCAATCTTGGGGGCGATTTCGACACCTACTACGACAAACTCGCCACAGCATCGACCGAAGCAGGAGATCCCATCCAGTACGCTCTGCTCGCCCAGACCGTCCTGACCTACGTCAACCTCAAGATCACCGAGGAAGTGTCCAGCTTGGGCTATGTGGGCTTGTTCTCGAAACTCTCGCCCATCCGGACCTACCCCAACTCCTCTCTGGCTTCCAATGTCCTCGGTTTCATGATCCGCGACGACGAACTGAACGCTGACAACGAGTATCTGTGGGTCGGCGGAGGCGGGCTGGAACTGGCTCTCGATGTCAATCTTTCCGGCATCGACGGAGAAGAGGTCTATGAGACGAGCGCCTTTGGGCGTATCCCCATGGGGTCGTCGGTGCTCAAAGAGCCTCAGGAAGGCATCTCGTACACCCTCACCATCGATTCTGGGCTGCAGTACATGCAGGACCAGCGTCTGGCGGCGGCTGTCGCCTCGGCCAGGGCTCGTGCGGGTATCGCCATCACTCTCAACATCAAGACCGGCGAGATCCTGGCGATGTCGATCTACCCGACCTTCGACTCCAATCATCCCGAGTCTGCCGACGACGCCGACCTCCAAAACCGTGCGGTCATCTTGATGTACGAACCCGGTTCAGTGGAGAAGGTGCTGACCATGGCGGCTCTCGTCGACCAAGGCATCGTCACGCCTGAGACCCGCGTCATCGTTCCCGGTGCTGTGGCCAGTGGCGGGACATTCATCAAAGACTCCTGGTACCACGACACCCTCCAGTTGACCGCAGCCGGCGTGATAGCGAATTCGTCCAACATAGGCACTGTCCTCTTGGCTCGAGAGATGGACAAGGCCACCTTGGTCTCCTACCTGCAAGCGTTCGGGCTCGGGGCGTCAACACGGGTTGGTTTGCCCGGAGAAGAGTCTGGAGACCTGCCTGACGCCACGATGAGCGACCAGACCAGAGACCAAATCGCGTTCGGACAAGGCCTGTCAGTCACGGCCCTGCAAGAGGCAACGGCCGTCGCAGCCATCGCCAACGGTGGGATGTACGTGTCTCCGCGCATCATCTCTTCAGCCACCGCTTCTGACGGACACTCTATGGACCTGCCCGAACAGACTGTGCGTCGGGTGATTTCCCAGGACTCCTCGACCATGGTGCTCGCCATGATGGAGTCCATGGCGAATATGTATCCGCAGTTCACAACTATCGAAGGGTACAGAGTGGGAGCCAAGTCTGGCACTGCCGAGGCCATCGATCCGGCTTGCGGATGCTACCGAGGGTTCGTGGCCTCACTGGTCGGTGTCGCGCCCCTGGAGGACCCTCAAATTCTGACCTATGTCGTCCTTGATCATCCCGAAGGGGACAACTCCGGTCTGACGGTCGCTGGACCTCCCGTCACCGACATTTTGTCGGTCGCTCTGGCCCGCTACGGCATACCTGTCTCCACCACCGTGCCTTGGAACTATCCCCTGACATGGTAAGAATCGACCCTGATGTGACGAAACGTGTACCGATTTCTCCCGGTGCCGTTGGGTCATGTGTGATGATAGACGAAGATTGCGCACGCGCGGACCACACGGGTTCGCCGAGAAAGGCCCCGGGCAAGGAGGGTGCATGAATATGCTGGCGATCCTCTTCGCGGGGACCATTTCTTTGGTCATCACGCTAGTCGGAACCCGTTTCTGGATTAACTTCCTCCAGAAGAGGGCGTACGGGCAGTTCGTCCGTGACGATGGACCCACGACTCATCACGTCAAGAGAGGCACACCCACGATGGGTGGAGTCATCCTGCTCTTTGCCATCGTTGCGGGCTACTTTGGGGCGCATGCCATTGTCCAGAGGCCAGTGTCTGTGTCAGGCCTGCTGATCCTGGGACTCATCGTGGGCCTTGGGATTGTCGGCTTCATCGACGACGCGCTGAAGATTTCTCATGCTCGTTCTCTTGGCCTGGGGTCATGGACGAAGTTAGGTCTTCAGGCAGCAGTGGGCGCGGTGTTCGCTGTCCTCGCCCTGCACTTTCCCGATGACCGAGGTATCACGCCCGCATCGAACTTTGTGTCTTTCCTCCGCGACGTGTCGTGGCTCGGCTTGCCCATGGTGGTCGCAGTGATATGGATTGTGTTCCTGATTTGCGGTTTTTCCAATGGCACAAACCTCACTGATGGTCTGGACGGATTGCTGACAGGTGCGGCGACCATGGTTTTCATCGCCTATACCGTTGTCAACATGTGGCAGGTCTCCCAGTACTGTGGGGACCTCCTGAAGGCTGGACCACGGTGTTACGACGTGCGCAACCCACTCGACCTGGCGATCATTTCCGTGACCATCGTAGGAGCATTGTTCGGGTTCCTGTGGTGGAATGCCCGACCCGCCAAGATATTCCTTGGTGACACGGGCTCCCTGGCTCTCGGTGGCGCGGTCGCGGGGATGGCTGTCATGACTCGGACAGAGTTGCTCGTTGTTGTCATTGGTTTGTTGTTCGTCGTTGAGGCATTCTCTGTGATGGCTCAGGTGGGTTATTTCAAGGTAACCCACGGCAAGCGGCTATTCCGCATGGCGCCCATCCACCATCATTTTGAGATGCTCGGCTGGGAAGAGGTCACGGTCGTCATCCGTTTCTGGATAGTCGCCGGACTGTCTGCTGTGGTCGGGGTGGGCCTGTTTTACGCCGAATGGGTGGTCACGCAATGACTGAGCCTGGAGAAGCTGTAAACATTGCGCCTTTCAATGCGCACTCCGGGAGGGGTCAGCTTCCCCAGGGCGAGGAATGGGCGCAGACAACAGTGGTGGTCCTTGGGCTCGACGAGATTGGGTTCTCCGAGGCGGATGCTTTGCTCGACCTGGGGGCGAGGGTGCATGTGGTCGCGCTGGAGGATTCCGATGTCGCGCGTGACCGTGCGGCGGTTCTCGAAGCACTGGATGCCCACGTCTCGTGGGATGGTGTTCTGCCGACGTGCGACCTTGTCTTCGTGGGCGGGGCAGTGGCAGCCACATCACCCCTGATCGCCGAGGCGCTTGCCCGTGGGGTGCCCATGTGGGCGGACATCGACCTCGCCTGGAATCTGGACGGTGGACGTACACCGTGGCTAGGCGTCACAGGCCCGGAAAGCGCCCAAGCGGCACTGGCGCTGGAATCCATTCTGGTTTGTGCAGGGCTGAGAACGTCGGCGGTTGGCGCGGGACTTCGGCCCATCATCGAGACCTGCTTGGATGACGAGACCTATGACGTGCTGGCCGTCAGGCTCGACGCAACTCAACTGCATTGGATGTCGCCCATCAGTTTCCACTCTGCCTGCGTGACTGGAGTGAATGCCGACGACGACTTGAGCGATGTGGCCAAGGTGTACGACCAGGTCCAACAGTGCGCAGTCTACCGAGTCGAGGAACCGGCCACGGAGACGATGGTCGAAGAGGCCGACGTCGTCGAGGGGGCCCGCGCCATCGGCATCACCTGCACGGTGCCCGCTATCTCCATGCTCGGGGTGGTGGATGGCTTGCTCGTGGACCGTGCCTTTATCCCGCAGCGTTACGATTCCGCCCTCGAGTTGGTCTCAGTTTCCGCTTGGGGGGACCTGCCTGCTGTCGCGGCTTTGGCCGCTGCTGCCTTGGCTCGCTCTGTGCCTGTGCCGCCGACGGCTGTGCGTGTCGGCTTGTCTGAGGACAAGAGGAAAGAAATGGTGCCAATCTCCGGGGAGGAAAGATGACAACTGCGACAGTGACTGCGGAACAGCCAGCCAAGACGAGCGTCAAGGCCGTCGTGCAGGAATGGCTTCGCCATCCGCTTCTGAGTTATTACTTGGTCATCGCGGTGGGGGTCATGCTGGCGTGCCTGGGATTGCTCATGGTTGTTTCCTCCTCCTCAGTCAGTGCCGCGGTGGGATACGATGACCCGTACTACTACGGCAAACACCAGCTCTTTGCTGCCGGAATCGGCCTTGTCGGGGGAGTGATTCTCTCCCTGGTGTCCGACAGGTTCCTGGAGAAGATGTCTTGGCTCTTCCTCGCCTTGGCGATAGGCCTTATCATCCTCACCTTCACACCCTTGGGTTTGGACATTGGAGGCAACCGCAACTGGCTCAGCCTTGGCCCTGTCTTGCCCCAAGTCCAGCCCAGCGAGTTCGCAAAGGTCGCTCTCGTCGTGTGGGGAGCCTCTGACCTCTCCCGCCGAGGCCAGAAGCTCCAGGACTTGCGCCAGTGGATCATCTTCCTCATCGGGAGTTTCTTCATTGTCGGACTCGTTGTTCTCCAGAAGGACCTGGGCACCGCCGTCATCATCGCCGCAATGGTCGTCGTGGTCATGGTGGCTGCGGGAGCGCCTTGGCGTCTGTTGGCGACCGTCGGTGCACTAGGGCTCGCAGCGGTGTCCGTTCTTGTCATATTCCAGCCCAACAGGATGGGGCGCATCGGGGCTTTTCTCAATCCTGGTGCGGATCCCCTGGGCTACGACCTCCAGGCCGACCATGGGCTTTTCGCTCTCGCTTCGGGAGGGTGGTTCGGTCAGGGTCTGGGGGCCAGTCGCCAGAAGTGGGGCCTGCTCTCCGAGGCTCACACCGACTTCATCTTCGCCATCATCGGCGAAGAACTCGGACTGATTGGCACTCTGACCGTCATCATCCTTTTTGCTGCCCTCGCCTATGCTGGGATACGAATCGCTCTGCGGACGCCGTCCACCTTCACCCGCCTGGCCGCTATTGGGGTCGTGGCGTGGTTCACGATCCAGGCCTTTGTCAATATCGCCGTGGCCGTGCGCGCCATCCCGGTCATGGGCGTGACATTGCCCATGTTGTCCTATGGGGGTTCCTCCCTCATGGCGAACATTTTCGCTTTGGGTATTCTGGCTGGCTGCGCGCGCCGAGAACCGGGCGCTCAAGCAGTTCTCGCTGCGCGGAAACGCAAAGGACAGACGAGGTCTTTCGTGAGGGCGGCACGATGAACATCGTTCTTGCTGGTGGCGGGACGACCGGGCACATTGCACCCTTGATTGCCACCGCCGAAGCCCTTCGCGCCATCGACCCCGAACTTGGCTTGAGCTGTGTGGGTACCCCCATTGGGCTGGAACGCACTGTTGTCCCTGCTGCAGGGCTTGAGTTGGATTACGTCGACCCCGTGCCCCTGCCACGCACTGCCTCGCTCAAGCTTGTCTCTTTGCCTTTCCGCCTCCTCAAGGCGGTCCACCAGGCCTCGTCCATCCTCAAGGCGCGTCAGGCCCAGGCCGTCGTCGGGTTCGGAGGGTATGCCAGCCTTCCTGTCTTCCTCGCGGCGAGATGGCGTCGGGTGCCTCTCGTCGTCCATGAAGCCAACGCTGTGGCGGGACTGGCGAACCGCATCGGAGCTCGTTTCGCCGCCACAACCTGCGTTACCTTCTCCAATACTGGGTTGAAGAACCAGGTCGTGACGGGAATGCCGGTGCGCGCTGCCATCGCTGGGCTGGACCGACAAGGGTTGCGAGCACAGGCGAGGCAGAAGTTCAGCTTGCCTGAGGGGGGCCCAGTCTTGCTCGTGTCTGGCGGCTCGCAGGGCGCTCGCAGTCTCAATGAATCGCTTGTGGGCGCTTTGCCTGCTTTGGACGCGGCAGGGATATCGGTCCTGCATGTCACAGGCGCCAAGAACTTTGAGGAGTCTGTCCCCACGTCGGTGAGCCAGCATTCGAGGTACGTGCGACTGGCGTATGTGGATCGGATGGACCTCGCCTACGCCGCCGCAGACCTCATGCTGGCCCGCTCAGGCGCCGGGACGGTGACCGAAACGGCCATCGTTGGTCTGCCGACCATTTTCGTGCCGCTTCCCCACGGCAACGGAGAACAGGCCAAGAACGCGGCCAGCCTGATCGAGGCGGACGCGGGCATTATGATCCACGACGCCGACCTCACGTCTGAGACTCTCGCGGCGCAGGTGGTCTCGCTCGTGACTGAGCCGGGTAGGTTGGAGTCCATGAGTCAACGCCTGAGGGACCTCATGCCGCCCGATTCAGCGAGGCGGGTTGCCGACCTCACACTGGACGCCGCAAGGGGGAATCATGCCTCTCGTTGAACCTGTGGACACCCCTCGTCTGGCAGATTTTGGGAAGGTCCATTTCATCGCCATCGGAGGGGCGGGCATGAGCGGAGTCGCTTCGGGGTTCCTCGCTCAAGGCCATGTGGTGTCGGGTTCGGATCAGGCGGATTCTGAAATCCTTCGGGAGTTGGAATCGCAAGGCGCGCAGGTGTGGGTCGGACAAGACGCCACACACATTGGTGATGTTGACACTGTTGTCGTGTCGACAGCCATCCGCCCGGACAATCCCGAATTGGTCGAGGCTCACCGTCGTGGCCTGCCCGTCTTGCATCGCTCAGTCGCACTAGCTGCGCTGATGGAGGACAAGGTGGTGGTGTCCGTGGCTGGTACCCATGGGAAGACCACGACGACGGCCATGTGCGTGGCGGGACTGGAGTCAGTCGGAACAGACCCGTCGTACGTCCTGGGCGGGACCATCGTGTCCTCTGGCCTCGGCTCCCACATGGGAACGGACAATGTGTTTATCGTTGAGGCGGACGAGTCGGACGGTTCATTTCGGCAGTATCCCACGAACATCGCCGTCATCACCTGTATCGAAACCGACCATCTTGACACCTGGGGGACCGCACAGGCCTATCGAGACGGTTTCGCACAGTTCGCCTCGCGGGAGAGCATCGACACCCTCATTGTCAACGGAGACGATGAAGGAGCGGTTGACGTTCGCGAAGCGGTGAAGGCGGCAGGGAAGAAGGTCGTCACCTATGGGCGCTCAACCTCCTGCGATCTGGTCATTTCTGACGTGGATCTGACCGGGCCTGTGGCCAGTGCGGTCTTTGCCTACGCGGGGCGCAAGGTAAGGGTGCGGCTGAGTGTGCCGGGAGTACACAACCTGTACAACGGGGCTGCTGCCTTGCTTGTGGGTCTGGCTTTGGGGGCAAACGAGGGCTCGGCGGCCATGGACGATATCTTGGCCGGGATAGCGTCCTTCACGGGAACGAAACGTCGATTCCAACTCGTCGGAGAGGTCGAGTCAGTTTCCGTGGTGGACGACTATGCGCACCATCCCACAGAAGTCGCGGCGACCCTGGCTTCGGCGCGTGAGGTCGCAGGTACAGGCCGTGTTCTTGCCTGTTTCCAGCCCCATCTCTACTCGCGGACACTGACCTTCGCTGACGAGTTCGGTGCGGCCCTTGCCAAAGCGGATTTCGCCTTTGTCACGGATGTGTACGGCGCCCGCGAGGACCCCGTGCCCGGTATGACGGGGGAGTTGATCGTCGATGCCGTGTCGGACCATGGCGGTGTGGTGACGTATGTGCCCGCTTACGAGTGTTTGCCAGCCGTGGTGGCCGCCGTGGCTCAACCCGGCGATCTCGTCCTCACCATCGGTGCCGGTTCCATCACCACGATCGGTCCTAAGATTCTGGAGGCTCTTTCTCATGTCTGATCGCGGGCAGAACCCCATCCCGATAGTGCGCGCCAAGAAGCGGGCCAAGTCGCGGGCAAGAGCGCTTCGTGTCACTGCCCTCGTCGGAGTGCTCGGTTTGGTCCTTGGGTGTGCTGGAATCGTCTGGTTCTCTCCCTTGTTCTCTGCGCGCTCGGTTGAGGTCACTGGATTGACCACGCTCACCACTGACCAGGTGGTGTCCGTTGCTGCCGTGCCTCTGGGCACGCCCCTGGTCAGGCTGGATAGGGCAGCAATCATTGCGCGTGTCGAGACGCTGACTCAGGTGGATTCTGTCAGCGTGGCCCGCCACATAGACGGAGTAGTGGAATTGCGTGTTGTGGAGCGTCAGCCGGTGTACGTCTTGGCCCACTCCAGCGGCTACCAACTTGTTGATCGTGCGGGGGTGGCGTACTTGCCTGTTGCTTCTCCGCCAGAGAACGTTCCGGTGGTGACACTGGCTAGTAACGAAGTGAGAATGCTCCAAGACGCAGCAACTGTTGTGTTGTCTTTGCCTTCTGAGGTGACCTCTCAAGCCTTCTCTGTGGAAGCCGCCACGCCTGACTCGTTCACCATCCACCTCGCTACAGGGGGGACCGTCATGTGGGGCAGCGCCGAGGAATCAGACCTCAAGGGTCAGGTTCTTGCCGCTCTGCTGAGCGTGAGTGCGTCGTATTACGATGTGAGTTCTCCCAGTCATCCAGCGACCCGATGATTAGTCGTGGAATACCGCAGGTGCTTTTCGGGGCAATTCTGCGGCAAAAGTCTGAAGCATCACTTGAGGGTACGGCGAGTCGTACGTCGGGTCCTCTGGGCGTGCACTGTCGTCCTCTAGCCTGCTAGTGAACATATTATATGGAGGTTGTCTGTGGCCAGCGCATCCCAGAACTATCTTGCGGTAATCAAGGTCGTCGGTATCGGCGGCGGTGGAGTCAACTCCGTCAACCGCATGATTGAAGAGGAGCTTCGGGGGGTCGAGTTCATCGCAATGAACACCGATGCTCAAGCACTGCTCATGTCGGATGCTGACGTCAAGCTCGACATAGGTCGTGACTCCACCCGTGGCCTCGGCACCGGCGCTGACCCGGTGAAGGGCCGTGCTGCCGCAGAAGCCCACGAGGACGAAATTGAAGAAGTCCTCAGGGGCGCAGACATGGTCTTTGTGACCGCTGGCGAAGGTGGCGGCACAGGCACAGGCGGGGCTCCCTTGGTGGCCCGCATCGCCAAGTCGATGGGTGCCCTCACTGTTGGCATCGTCACTCGCCCGTTCAGCTTTGAAGGGAAGAAGCGCTCTGCGCGCGCTGAGGAAGGCATCCTGGCTCTGCGCGACGAAGTCGACACCCTCATCGTCATCCCCAACGACAAATTGCTGGAGATGGCTGACCGCAAGGTCGCTCTGCTCGATGCTTTCAAGCAGGCCGACCAGGTCCTGATGCAGGGTGTGTCGGGCATTTCTGACCTCATCACCAGCACGGGCAACGTCAACGTGGATTTCGCCGACGTCAAGGCCGTCATGTCTGACACAGGGTCGGCCCTGATGGGCATCGGTCAAGCGCGTGGGGAAAACAGGGCCAGAGTTGCCGCCGAGATGGCCATCTCCTCGCCTCTGCTGGAGTCCAGCATCGACGGGGCACGTGGTGTGCTCATTTCTATCGCAGGTGGGTCTGATCTTGGATTGTTCGAGGTCGCGGCGGCTGCTGAAATGGTCGAAGAAGCGGCAGCAGAAGATGCCAACATCATCTGGGGCACTGTCATTGACGATTCCTTGGGCGATGAGGTGCGGGTCACCGTCATCGCAGCAGGGTTTGACGAGTCTGCCCCCAGGAGGAGTGTCCCAACCACGCCCAAGGCACCTACTGTCTCCGAACCGGTGCATGTTTCTGCGCGTGCGCCCAAGATCATCGAGCCCACCCCCGGAACTTCGTCAGACGCGCCTGTGGGTGCGCCCATCTTCGACCCTTCGCCTGCGCCTCGGCCGCCGGTGGCTCCGACGGGCACTTTGGATGTGCCGCCCTTCATGAAGTAGCCTTCATGGCCTTCGCAACTCTGCTGGCTCCTGAGGTCAACGGTGGTGTGGGTGTCGCTTTCACCGACCGTTGGGGCGGGGTGAGCGAACCGCCCTACGACACCTGGAACTTTGGTATCGGCAAGGACTCTTCCGAGCATGTCAGCGCCAATTTCGCCCTTCTGGCTCAGGCGACTGGCTGTGGCCAAGTGGCCATCGCCGCACAGTGCCATGGAATCGATGTTGCTCGCGTTGGGGAGGGTTTTTCGTTCTTCGGGAAAGATTCCCTCGACCTGGCACATGCTCCCACGGTGGTCGCCGATGCCTTGGTGAGCGTCAGCACAGATGTCGCCTTGGCCATGCGAGTGGCGGATTGTGTGCCCGTAGTACTCGCTGACAAGGGGAAGCGCGTGATTGCGGTCGCCCATGCCGGTCGAGTGGGATTGCTGGCCGGTGTGCTGCAAGCCACCCTTGAGGCCATGAGGCGCGAAGGTGCAAAGCAGATCACGGCCTGGGTCGGCCCCCACATCGGGCCCGAATGTTACGAAGTGCCCCTCGACATGGCGCAAGCCGCGTGGGAACAGTTGCCAGCCACGCGAGGGCTTTCCGCAGCAGGGACTGACGCCATCGACTTGGGTGGGGGCGTCTGCGCGGTCCTGGAAGCTGAGGGCGTCGATGTGGAACGTGTGGACCCTTGTACGTCCTGCGATCCTCGATTCTTCTCTCATCGGAGAGACCGAGGTGTGACGGGCAGACAGGTGGGCGTGGTCTGGCTGGGACCGTCGGGCAGTGCCTGATTGATCAGTGGGTCCCCAGGGAAGTGCTGATCGCTGCTGTGGCGTTTGCGGGGGCGCAAGACCCCCACAGGGGCAAGCAATACCGAAGGCTTTTTCGCCGTGGGCGTGTTTTCGCATCACTTGGTGTGGGGGTGCGGTACCCTCATCGTGAAGGAATCGCTGATTTTGTGCTGTACAGACGAACATACAAGCCAGCGGTTGCCGAGATGCCGCCGCACTGCGTCGACGGCGAGCAATGACGGGAGTTACCATGGCAAGCAGATTCAGCAAGGTGAAAGACTTCGTGCTCGGTTCCGCCGGTGTGGACGAGCCAGATGATTTTGCCCCTGATATCGACACGGCGGACGAAGTGACTGACATCGTGGACTACGCTGCCACGCGCCCATCGAGTCGCAACACCAAGGCTGCCGCTCCTGTCGCACAGGTCGCCTCACTGGATGAGCGACGCAGGCCTGTGGCCGTGCCCTCTGCATCCCCTATCGAGATCAAGCGCAGTGATCCAAGGTCCTACGCCGAGGCAGTCACCATCGGCGAGAGCTTCCGAGAAGGGCTGCCAGTCGTTCTCAACATGACGCTGACAGACGAGTCCCAAGCCATCAAACTCATCGACTTCTGTGCCGGGATGGCTTTCGCATCGGGGGGGACCTTGGAGAAGATCACCTCTCGCGTCTTCTTGCTGTGCCCGCCAGCGTGCAAGTTCACAGAGACTGACAAAGCCGAGCTGGCCGGCCAACACTACCTCCACGGCTAAGCATGTATGTCGTCGGATGGGTCCTAGGGACCGCGTTGATGTTGTACGAATGGGTGCTCATCGTGCGGGCCATTCTGTCGTGGGTCTTGGTCGCCAACCGTGAGTGGAGACCAAAAGGGTTCCTACTCGTCGTCTCAGAAGTTGTGTACACCCTGACGGATCCGCCGCTGAAATTTCTGAGGAAGTTCATCAAGCCCCTGTCTGTGGGAGGCATGAGTCTCGACATAGCTTTCCTGGTGTTGTTTCTCCTTGTCATCATCTGCATGCGACTCGTCAGCGCACTGTGAGAAGCCGTCTAGGCGATAGTTGAGTCGTCCTGCGACGTGGGTCTTGCGCGACGAGGCTAGACTTGCGGATGGATTGGGCAGACAGCCTTCCCCTGCGATAGCCTAGGTTTACTTAGCGTTTTCTCAGGATTGATGTCCTGAATAGGTGAAAGGCGGCGCCGATGACCATGACCCTTGATGAGGTGCGCAAGATGCGATTCCACATGTCGCGGCGCAACGGATACGAGGTGACGGATGTCGACATCTTCGTGGACAAGGTCGAGGAGACAATTCAGACTCTGACTGGCGAAATCGAGTCCCTGAAGAAAGGCGCGTCAGGTGGCAAGGTCAACTCGGCAGAGGTAGACCAACTCAAGGCAGCCAACGCCCGTGCAGTTGAGGAGGCCGACAGGGCATCCGCCGAAGTCGTGCGTCTCCAGGCTGAGCTGGATTACTTGCGGACTAACGCAGCGGGCGGGGATGAATCCGCACGCCGCGAAATCGAATCTCTGCGCATGCAAGTGGTCGAGACCCAGGGGAAGGTCGCGCGGGCCCAAGCTGCTCAGGCGTCCGCCGAAGCCGCCGCCGCTCAGGCATTGCGGGCTGCAGCCTCTGGGCAGACAGGCCAGGACCCCAATCTCGTGCGCGAGGTGGAGTCTTTGCGGGCTCAGTTGGCCGAAGCCAGGGCCGCTGCGGCCAATCCGCAGGACTACATGCAACTCACTGGCGAGAACCAGCAGTTGCGTGCCCAAGTGGAGAAGATGTTCCAGTCTCCCAAGGACGCATCACCCATGACGGTGACAACGTCGCCAGAGGCCAGTTCGGCTGTTGTGCGTCTGGTGCAGCTGGCGACTGAGCAGGCCGAGAGCCTCGTTGGGGAGGCCACGCTGGAGGCCGCTCGACGCCGCCAAGCCGCCCAGGACGAGATCACCCGCTCGCGCGAGGAAACCGACGCTTATGCGGTCAGGGTCAAGTCTGAGTCTGACGCCCATGCCGCGCAGGTCAAGTCCGAAGCACAGTTTGCGGCCGAGGAAGTGACGAGGAAGGCCACCGAGACGGCCAGCCAGGTCATCGCCGACGCCGGTGCGAAAGCCGAGCAGACTGAAGTGCAGGCTCGCACTAATGCGGAGAAGTTGGTGCAAGAGGCGCAGAATAGGGCGTCCACCATTGATGGAGATGTGGCCTCTCGACGCAAGGAATTGTTCTCGGCTCTTGAATCTGAGCGTGACGCGCTCTTTACCAAGATTGAGAAGCTGCGTTCCTACGAGAAGTCGTATCGCCAGACGATGACTGGCTATCTCAAGTCTCAAATAGAACGTCTCAGTTCTTCGCAATTCGCTCCCGAGGAGACCCCCGAGTTGCTGGCAAGCAAGGCCACCACCGCCCAGGAATGGGCGGGCGACATGGCGGGTTCCACCCCGCGTCTGGATGCTTTGCTCGGCAGTTGAGAGCAACGTGTCGCCACATTCCGTGAGGCGACGTCGTCGAATGCGCTGATGGTCACTGGCTCTAGGGCAGGCAAAGTTAGCGTGGAGTGATGCGTATCGGCGGTTTTTGTGTCCCATTGTCTGCGTGGTGTTTCTCGTTTGGGGTCAAGTGCCGCTACAGTATCTCTACCTAAGAGAAGGGTCAGGGAGAAGTACATGACTGCAACCAAGACGACGAAGCAGGGCGCGGTCATCCCAGTGTTGGACGGCGAGGGGCCATGGACGACTGAAGAGTTGTCCGAGGTGCGGGGCCAACTGGTGGAAGACATCGCGAACTATGAGGCAAAGTTCCTTGCGGCACAGGCGGAACTGAGCGAGTTACTCATCGAGGGTGCCGATGGCGCGGGCCGTGACCCGGCCGATGTGGGCTCGTCCAATTTCGAGCGGGATCAGGAGGTGTCGCTGACGGCCAATGCCCGTGAATTGTGGGAGCAATCCGAACTGGCGCTCAAGCTCTTCGACGAGGGGCTGTATGGGGTGTGCGAAGTCTGCGGACGCCCCATCGGGAAAGCCCGCCTGCAAGTGTTTCCTCGCGCCACGATGTGCGTATCCTGCAAACAACGCACAGAGCGGCGCGCATGAGGGATGGATTGACGAGGCGCGCCTCGCTCACCCTCATGGCTGCCATCGTGGTGGCCGGAGTCGGCCTTGATCAGGCCACCAAGGCGATGGCTGTCCAGTGGTTGACTGGGCACGATCCTGTGCGTCTGGTCTCCGACATCTTCCAGTTGTCCCTCGTGCGCAATCCAGGCGCCGCGTTCTCTGCGGGCGCCAATGCCACCGTGGTCTTCTCTGTCCTTGCTCTGCTGGTCACAGTTGGATTGTGCGTCTGGGTGGTGCCCAAAGTGCGCTCGAAGATGTGGGCTGTCGTGGTCGGCTTGGCTCTCGCGGGAATCGTCGGTAACTTCATCGACCGGCTCGTGCGTTCCCCAGGGTTATTCCGGGGGCATGTGGTGGACTTCTTCGCCCTCAAACACTTCGCGGTGTTCAACGTGGCCGACATGATGTTGACTGCGGCAGCGATACTTGTGGTCATTGTGTCTTTCTTTGGCAAGGGTCTGAGCCAAGGAAGCGAGGGTGAGGCGGACGGCAGCGGCGAGGAAAGCGACGACACTGCCGAGGCGACCAAGGCCAGCGACGGGGAAAGCAACGACATTGGGGAGGCGACCAAGCCCGGCGACGAGGGTACTGGCGAGGGTACTGGCCAGGAGTCCGAAGCCCCTGCAGAGGCTGGCGAGGTGGATGCCAGCGCCATCGAGGAGGACTGAGGGTTGCCCATCGGCTACGTGCCTGACGGCCTAGACGGGGCTCGGGCGGACGCCGGGGCAGCGCGCATGTTCGGCGTTTCCCGTTCTGCCGTGGAGGAGGCGGCCGGGCGTGGAGATCTGATCCTAGACGGTGTCGCGGTGGCCAAGTCCGAGAGGTTGAGGGCGGGAACCTTGCTCGAGGTCGACCTCGGCCCTGTCAGAGTCGTCCAGGTTGTGCCGAGCCTCGTGGAAGGCATGACCATCGTGTACGACGACGCAGACATCGTCGTCGTGGACAAACCCGCACCCGTGGCAGCTCACCCCAGCCTGGGATGGGATGGGCCATCAGTCGTCGAGCATCTGGCGGCTGCTGGGTTCGCCATATCGACCTCAGGGCCACCTGAGCGCCAGGGTGTCGTGTCTCGACTCGATGTGGGAACGTCAGGGCTCATGGTGGTGGCGAAGTCTGAGGTGGCGTACTCGGTCCTCAAACGAGCCTTCCGCAAACACGAAGTGTCGAAGACGTACCACGCCCTGGTTCAGGGCTATCCCATCCCTGCGACTGGCACCATCGACGCCCCCATCGGGCATGCCAGAACCGGGGAGTGGAAGATGGCGGTGGACCCTAAAGGAAGACGCTCCATCACCCACTACGAGACGCTGAAGACCTTGCGGGCCGCTACTCTCCTGGGCGTGCAACTGGAAACTGGCCGGACTCATCAAATACGGATTCACATGGCCGCCATCCGGCATCCATGCGTGGGCGATGTGCTGTATGGAGCCGACCCAGTGCTTGCCGCTCGACTCGGTCTGGACAGGCAGTGGCTTCATGCGACTCAGCTTGGGTTCCGTCACCCCACCCGGGCCGAGGACATGGTTTTTGTCAGCGAGTATCCCGCCGAGTTGGTCAGTGCCCTCGAGTATTTGTCTTAGTCAGTTGTTTCTCAGGGAAGCGTTGCCCCTGGCTGTCGCGACATCGATGTTTCTGGCGGGCCACGGACATATTGACGCGCTAGTAGCAGAAACACAGAGAAATGTGCCGTAGGCTTGGGCTGTGCGTAGAGCGAAAATCGTGGCCACTTTGGGGCCTGCAACCTCATCGGTGAGCCCATTGGTGGACTTGTTGAGGGCCGGAATGAATGTCGCCAGGCTCAACATGAGCCATGGGGACCACCCTTCTCATGAGCAAGATCTGGAGAATTTGCGGCAGGCGTCCCAGGAAGCTGGCCTGCCTGTGACCGCTTTCATCGACTTGCAGGGGCCGAAGATTCGACTGGGGACCTTTGGGGCAGGACCGGTGACCATCGTCGACGGGGATCGTTTCACCATCACGACCGAGGATGTCTTGGGCGACCAGCAGCAATGCTCGACCACTTTCAAGGGAATGCCCACTGACGTGAAGGCCGGTGATTGTGTCCTCATTGATGATGGGCGCATCGAGTTGAAGGCAGTCGAGGTGACCGCTACTGACGTGGTGTGCGAGGTGGTCCACGGGGGACAGGTGTCCGATCACAAGGGCATCAACCTGCCCGGTGTCGCCGTCTCCATCCCTGCTCTGACCGAGAAGGACGCTGATGATCTGCGATGGGGACTTGCCAATGGAATAGACATGGTCGCTTTGTCGTTCGTGCGTTCTGCCGACGATATCGTCCTTGTCCACGAGATCATGGACGAAGTGGGCAGGCGTGTCCCGGTCATTGCCAAGATTGAGAAACCTCAGGCCCTCGACAACTTGGAAGCCATTATTGACGCTTTCGACGCCTTCATGGTTGCTCGCGGGGACTTGGGCGTGGAACTTCCCTTCGAGGATGTGCCTTTGGCTCAGAAACGTATCATCAACGCGGCACGCACGTGGGCCAAGCCGGTCATCGTGGCCACTCAGATGCTGGAGTCCATGATTTCCGCACCCCGCCCCACCCGAGCTGAGGCTTCCGATGTGGCAAACGCCATCATGGACGGTGCCGATGCGGTCATGCTGTCGGGAGAGACAGCGGTGGGCCAGTACCCGGTGGAGGCGGTCACGGCGATGGAGAAGATCATCACTGCCATCGAGGACCGGGGTTTCAACGAGATTGACCATCTCACGTGGGATCCGCACACCACATCGGGTGTGGTGGCCTGGGGTGCGGCCTCTATCGCACAGCAGTTGAACGTGAAATACCTGGTTGGTTTCTCCTTGGGAGGAGATACGGTGAGAAGGCTGTCGCGGCTGCGTACAAAGATTCCCGTTTTCTGCTTTACCCCTAGTGAGAAGACTCGCCAGGAACTTGGACTCGTGTGGGGTGTGCGATCCTTCCTGTCCTCGACTCACGAGTTGGACTCCATGATCGCCGAGATGGACCAGACTCTCTTGGCGAAAGGCCTTGCCGAGCCCGGAGATCTCGTGGTCGCGGTGTACGGGGTGCCGATGGGGGTCACGGGGCGAACGAACTCGCTCCAAGTCCATCGAGTCGCGGCTGGGGTTTGAGCATGCGGATAGCCCAGTTGGCCAACTTCGTCGGGCCAGTGTCTGGGGGGTTGCGTCGCGCGGTGGACAAACTGGGGCGGGGGTACGCTGCCGCCGGTCATGAGCGTCTGCTCGTTGTTCCTGGGCCCGAGGATTCGGTGACGCAGACCGAGGATGGATGCGTCGTGACTGTGAAGTCACCAGGGGTGGGGGCCGGGTATCGGATGGTCGCCAACACAGCGAAGGTCTGTGAGGCACTGCGTCGCTTCGCGCCAACCAGTATTGAGGTGTCGGACAAGTGGACCATGACGGCGGTCGCTATGTGGGCGCGGCGACACAGCATTCCCACAGTCTTGGTGTCTCACGAGCGCCTGGATGACATGGCGAGCATGTTCTTGGACATGGATCTGACCACGCCTGTGCGTGCGCTGAACTCCTATCTGGCTTCGGCGTACGACCGCGTGGTGGTGACGACGCGGTATTCGGCGGGGGAGTGGCTCGGGACTAGGGCACGGCTGGTCGTACAATCTCTCGGCGTTGACTTGGATGAGTTTGTCCCCTCTTCTCAGGCAACCCCTGATTCTGGTCGAGCCTCTCGGCCCCTCTCACTCATCTACGCAGGCAGGCTGTCGCGGGAGAAGAGCCCCGACCTTGCTGTGGCCACCGCTGTCGAGTTGGACCGACGCGGGGTGGACGTGCAGCTTCACGTGTACGGGACCGGACCCATGGCTGACGAGCTTCGCGCTTTGGGTGAGGGTGCGCCCGTCTTCTTCCATGGCTACTTGGACTCCCGCCAGGGCCTCGCTCAGGCGTACAGGGTGGCTGACATCGCCCTATCTGTGTGTCCGGCTGAGACATTCGGCTTGGCCATCCTGGAGGCATTGGCTTGCGGGACCCCAGTGGTCACATCTGACCGTGGCGGTGGGCGAGAGTCGGTGGATGCGACCTGTGCCCAGTGGGCGTCCCCCGATCCCGCCTTCCTGGCCGAGGCAGTCCTGCTCATGGCCGAGCGTGTACGGGCTGATCCTGACGGGATGCGGCGCGCAGCACGGGCACGAGCTGAGTTGTATCCATGGAGCAATGCCATCGACGCTCTCCTGGGGCTTCACCACGAACTCGCGCAGGGCTGACCCGCGGATAGTCTGCCGAAGCCGGAGTTACTCTGGTGCCTGCGAGGGCATCGACCATTCCTCGGTCGCTCACGACTCACCGAGACCAGGACTCACCGAGACCAGGACTCTCCGTTCCGCAAGGGCACGCATCGACACCAGGACACGTATCGACACGACGAGACGGTCGTATCGATACTGCCGACTCACCGAGTCGGGTCAAACTCACCTTTCGGGCTGAGCGGCCAATCTGCGGGATAGCGGTAGGCCAACCCCTCGTGGTCTGCGTACAACTGCTTGCGCGCTCGACCCGAGAGACGGTCTCCGAAAACCATGCCTGACAAGTGATCAGTCTCATGCTGAAGGCACCTGGCCAGCAGTCCTGTCCCCTGGATTTCGATGTCGTCACCATTGAGGTCCTGTCCTCGGCATATCGAGTGGTCAGGGCGTGCCAGGGTTCCGTAGGCGCCGGGCAAAGACAGACACCCTTCCTCATCGGAGACGAGTTTGCGGTCCTTGCCGTCGGGCAGGATGACCTTCGGGTTCATGACTGCACCCACTTGAATGACATCGTCATCGTCGGGGCATCGGAACACGAAGATGGAGCGATTGTCGCCGACCTGAGTCGCAGCCAGTCCCACACCGTCCGCTGCCGCCATCGTGGCAAACATGTCGGCCAAGAAAGAATGCAGAGCTGAGTCAAAGACTGTCACGGGCAGCGTCTGCTCATGCATGATGGGTTCTCCCCACCGCGTGATGGGCAGCACATGTCCGCCAGTGAGTATGTCCTTCAGTTCAGCCATCGCCGCCCCTTCCAGTGTCTCGGTCGCTCCGAGTCGATGGTGATCGGCGCAGTAAAATGCCCATACCATCGTGAAACCAACCCCTAGATAATACGGCGGTTCTCCTAATTGTGGCTGGTGGCGCGCTCAGGAGTCATACAGGGCACCTGTCAAGGCGCACGAGGAAGTCCGACTCAGATGTGACGAAGTGCGTCGCAGTCGTGCCTGCCTCGCGGTCGCGCGAGGAAGTCGCACGCTGTCGATTTCGCCAAGGCCTGCGAAACACGGGAAACTAGACCCATGACCTTCGAGGACCTCGTGCAGGAATATGGCGACTTCCTTACCGTGCGCCAAGCAGAGCACACTCGTCGGTCCTACCTCGCAGACCTTTCGGCGCTGTCAGATTTTCTCGCTGAGGCGGGTGTTTCGCCTGCCGACGTGAGTGTGGTGGACCTGAGAGCCTGGCTTGCGTCTATGACCGACCAGGGGCTCGCACGGTCCACTTTGGCGAGGAGGACCTCGACTGTGCGGGGGTTCTTCGCATGGGCCACCCAGCAGGGCCACATCGGTCGAGACCCCAGCCTCACTCTGAAGTCTCCGAAGGTGCCCCGCAGCTTGCCCAAGACGATATCCCAGTCGGAGGCTTCCGAATTGATGGATGATTTGGGGGCGGTGCAAGCCGAAGAAGGCACAGTGGCGGCAGTGAGGGACCGGGCGATCGTGGAGGTTCTGTACGCCACCGGCTTGCGCGTGTCGGAGCTGTGTGGACTCGATTTCACCAGTTTCGACCGCGAGCGTGAGTTGGTGCGAGTCGTGGGCAAGGGAAACAAAGAGCGCTCGGTTCCCCTGGGTCGTCCCGCCTGGAAAGCCCTGGATGCGTGGCTGGCGCGCAGAGGCGAACTGGCAACTCCACAATCGGGTTCTGCGGTGTTCTTGGGGGCCAGGGGAGGCCGAATCGACCCACGGGTGGTGCGCAGAATCGTTCACGCCAGTCTCACACTCGTGGATGGCGCGCCCGACCTTGGGCCGCACGGCATGAGGCATGCCATGGCGACCCACCTCCTGGAGGGCGGAGCGGACTTGAGGACGGTCCAAGAGATTCTCGGCCATTCCTCGCCTGTGACAACCCAGATTTACACTCATGTCACCACCGAAAGACTGCGCGTCGTCTTCGAGCAGGCACACCCGCGTGCCTGAGATTCGTATTCCCCAGGGGGTGCACTTGGGGCAAGCGGACGTGAACCCCACCGTGAGCGCTCATGGGAGCAGAGGCCCTGGGTCGGTGATCTGCCCATCCCGCCACACTTGGAAGTGGAGATGACACCCTGTGGAGTATCCGGTTGTTCCCACAGTCCCGATGACCTGACCGACAACCACTTGGTCGCCAGCGTGGACGACATACCCCTGGGCATGGTTGTACCCCGTCCGCATCCGGTGACCGTTCAGGATGCCGTGGTCGATGACCAACCGATTGCCTGACATGGAATCCCAACTGACTTCGACCACGACTCCCGCTGCGGCTGCACGAAGGGAAGAGCCGCACGCAGCCCCGATGTCCATGCCGTCGTGGAATGCCCATCCTCCCGAAATGGGGTCCACTCGCAGGCCATAGGGCGACGTCAGCGGGCCAGAGGCGGGCGTGGACAGCCCGGCGGCGCTTACTTGACCATTGAACTCGACCCGTAGTTTTTCGGCAGCCTCACGCACATCCTGCATTGCGTCCGCTGAGATGAGACGCACTCGACCTCCGCCGAGCAAGGACAGAGGGTCAAGATAGGTGTCGCCAGCGCGCAACCCCCAGTGCAAACACGCTTCTGTCTCACAGGGATGCCCCGCCTGCAGGGTTCCGATGACCTGTCCAGTGTCCACCCACTGCCCAACGGCCACCCACGCCGAGACGGGCTCGTAGGTTGTGAAAGTTTCGCCGTGGCTGATCGAGACCACCGGCTTGCCGCCGACCCAACCTGCGAACCGCACCGTTCCGCCGAGGGCCGCCCGGACTTGGTCCCCCACAGCCCCTGCGATGTCCACTCCTCGATGCCCAGCGCCCCACACCTTCTCTGGAGGGTCGAAACCTCTGGTCACTGGCCCCATCAGGGGAGCGACAGGACGGGCAGGGGCTGCAATAGCCACGCCGGGAGTCGCACAAGACAGAGCCACCCAAACGGCGACCACAATCGTTAGAAACCTTCTCATGCCTAGACTATGGGCGGCCACAGCAAGGCTGGATCACTTTCATTCAATCTGTGGATAACATGGATAGGTCCGCTGAATCTGTGGATAACTCGCCCTCGTGCGTGTTCCTCCTTGACCGAGAGGGTTCACGCCGGTAAAGTAGGGCGATGTTGCGCGTCGGCGTGTGTTCATCGCTGCGCCTGGGCGCAAGTAAGACAGTTTGAGTATATGGAAGATGGTCTGAGTAGTGTCCACCTATAGCCCTAAGCCTGGAGAGATCTCCCGGAATTGGCACGTCATCGACGCTGAGAACGTCGTTCTCGGTCGCCTCGCCGTGCAGATCGCCAATCTGCTTCGCGGGAAGAACAAGCCCCAGTTCGCCCGCCACATCGACACAGGCGACTTTGTTGTTGTCGTCAACGCTGAGAAGATCGCGCTGACCGGCAAGAAGGCTGGCGCCAAGATGGCCACCCGCCACTCCGGTTATCCGGGCGGGCTTCGTCAAGTGCCCTATGGCGACCTGCTCGCCACCGACCCCCGCAAAGCCGTTGAGCGCGCTGTGTGGGGCATGCTCCCCAAGAATCGCCTCTCGCGTCAGTTGATCGGCAAGCTCAAGGTCTATTCCGGCTCTGAGCATCCCCATGCTGCGCAGAAGCCTCAGCCCTTCCAGATCACACAAGTTTCCCAGTGAGAGGTTCATCAGTGACGACCCAGGTAGTTGATTCCATCGACGAACTCGACGAGACCCCCGAGGGCTTCATCGACGAAGAGGACCGCGAAATCGCGTACCGCGCCGACGGCAGTAACGGCGAGGCTCCCAAGTCTTCTCGCCCCGCTGTCATCCAGAACTCCCGTGGCACAGGCAGACGCAAGGAAGCCGTTGCTCGCGTGCGCCTCGCGCCTGGCTCTGGTAAGTGGACCATCAACGGTCACACCTTGGAGGAGTACTTCCCCAACAAGTTGCACCAGCAGGAGATTTCCGAGCCCCTCGTGACCGCTGGCGTTGTGGGGTCGTATGACATCGTGGCGCTGATCGACGGTGGTGGCGTGTCCGGCCAGGCCGGTGCGCTCAGACTCGGTATCGCCCGCGCGCTCAACGCCGCTGACGAAGAGGCTTCTCGTCCCGCTCTCAAGAAGGCTGGCCTGCTGACCCGCGACTCCCGCATCAAGGAGCGCAAGAAGGCTGGCCTCAAGAAGGCCCGCAAGGCTCCTCAGTATTCCAAGCGCTAATGTCTCGCCTGTTTGGCACTGACGGCGTACGTGGTCGTGCAAACGTCGAACTGACCGCAGATCTGGCACTCGACCTGTCGGTGGCCGCTGCTCATGTGCTGGCGGAGGCCGACCCTGGGACCAAGTTGAAGGCCGTCGTGGGCCGTGACCCCAGAGCCTCTGGAGAGTTCCTGGAAGCCGCAGTAGTGGCGGGCTTGGCGTCGGCTGGTGTGGACGTCATTCGCGTCGGTATCATCCCCACTCCTGGCCTGGCTTTCTTGGTCACGGAGTTGGGCACGGATTTCGGCGTCATGTTATCCGCGTCGCACAATTCCATGCCTGACAACGGCATCAAGTTCTTCGCTCATGGAGGCATCAAGCTGCCAGACGATGTCGAAGACCTCATCGAGGAAGAGCTTGGTCATGATTGGGATCGTCCCACAGGTGATGGGGTGGGTCGTGTCACGGACAATCCTGAATACGTGGACACGTACATCAACCACCTCGTTGCCTCCCTGGGCGAGAACAGGCCGCTGGAAGGGCTCAAGGTCGTCCTCGACCCTGCCAATGGGGCGGCCTTCCGCACAGCCGTGAAGGCCTTCATGCAGGCCGGTGCGACCGTCACAGCCATCCACAACAAGCCCACAGGACTCAATATCAACGACAACTGCGGTTCGACCCACCCAGAATCCCTCCAACTGGAGGTCATCTCATCGGGCGCGGACCTCGGAATCGCGCTGGACGGCGACGCTGATCGCTGCATCGCGGTGGACGGTCGCGGGAAAATCATCGACGGCGACCAGATTTTGGCCGTTCTCGCGTTGGCAATGAAAGACGAGGGACGTCTCCACCAGGACACGGTCGTGGCCACAGTCATGAGCAATCTTGGTTTCCTTCAGGCGATGAAGGCTCACGGTATCCATGTGGACCAGACCAAGGTCGGAGACCGTTACGTTGTCGAATCGATGAACGCCAACGGGTACACCCTGGGTGGCGAACAATCGGGCCACGTCGTCATGAATGAGTTTGCGACAACGGGCGATGGAGTCTTGACTGGCCTGCACGTAGCGGCGCGGGTCGCGCGTACAGGCAAGCCACTGGCTGAGTTGGCCGATGTCATGAAGCGACTGCCGCAGGTCATGGTCAACGTGCCTGGAGTCGACCGCCAACGTACCAACTTGGACCAGGGCGTCGTGTCTGCCGTGGCCGCTGCCGAGGCTGAGTTGCGTGGGAAGGGTCGCGTCGTGCTGCGCCCGTCAGGAACCGAACCACTTGTGAGGGTCATGGTCGAGGCGGACACGGAAGAGCGTGCCCGCGAGGTTGCTGAGAGGCTGGCGGAGGTCGTCAAGACCCGTTTGGCGCTGTGAGCCGGGTTATTCGGTCACGACTGATTCTGCTGCAACGACTCTGGATGTAAGTGTTGCTGTCACTTGTGCGTGACGCGCAAGACTCTGAATCCCTTGGCTGAGCCGACGCGCTCCACTGCCCAACCTTGCCCTTCCAGCCAGGCATGCAGAGAGTCAGCGCCGAGATTCTTGCTGACAACCAGATTTGCTTCGCCTGTGGGGGTAAGGCGAGCAAGCCAGGTGTCGAGCAGGTCGTGGAGGGCCTGTTTGCCAATGCGGATGGGCGGATTCGACCAGATTTCGTCGTACAACCCAGGCTCGACTTGGTCGGGCGTGGAGACATGCACGCGGCCACCCACGCCTGCTCGTTTCGCGTTGACAGCGGTCAACTCCAAGGCGCGTTCATTGACATCGACAGCATCGACGCTCGCCTGGGGGCATTCAGTCGCCAAGGCCACGGCGATGGGGCCGAATCCGCAGCCGAGGTCCAGGAAACGGGCAGGACGGTCCTGCGGAGGGTCAGTGAGGCGGAAGAGGACGGACGTGCCCAGGTCGAGCCGGGTGGAGGCGAAAACCCCGCTGGCGGACGTGAAGGTGTAGTCCTGGTCCCAGATGGTGGCGTGGATTTCGTGGAGTTCGGCTCGGCCGGTGGGAGTCTCGAAGTAATGGCTCACAAGGGGTCCTCCTGTCCAGCGGGGGTGTCGGATTCAGCAAGAGCGTTGTGCGTGGGCGCATGGTCGCAGCAGGCGCAGTCTCGGCGATTCCTGGCCGCTTCGGCTCGTTCGGCGAATTCGGCATCAGGAGGATAGGCCACCTCTTCCAAAGTGAGCCCATGGGCCGGCATGACGGTGATATCGTTGGCGCGATGTCGCAGCGTCAGCATTTCTGCTAGCCAGGAGGCATCTTTTCGTCCTTGGCCTACCGCGACTAGACCGCCAGTAAGGGAGCGGACCATCGAGTGGCAGAAAGCGTCCGCTCGCACTGTGACCTCAATACAACCGGACGGCATACGCACTGGAGTGAGGTCCAAGAGCGTACGTACCGTCGTCGCGCCCTCACGCGGCTTGCAGAAGGCCGCGAAATCATGCAGACCCAGGAGAGTCGCGGCGGCTTCACTCATCGCGTCCACGTCCAGTTTGTGGGTGGTGACGGCGATGTACGACCTCGTCAGCGGGTCGATGGATGCGGGGTCGTCCCAGAGACGGTAAACATATCTGCGCCATATTGCTGAGAAGCGTGCGTCGAATCCAGGGGCAGGTACGGACACTGTACGGACAACGATGTCGTCGGGCAGGGCGCGTCCCAGCGAACGTGACAAGGCGACATCAGTCGAAAGAATCTCTCCACGCGAGGACACGAACGAGTCTGGCACATCCGCATGCACCACCTGTCCGCGCGCGTGCACCCCAGCGTCCGTTCGCCCAGCGCACGTGACGTCAATGGGGCAGGGGAGACGAAGAACTTGGGCCACAGTGGATTCCAAGACCCCTTGCACAGTCCGCAGGCCGGGTTGTTTGGCCCAACCTGAAAAGCTCGTCCCATCGTAGGAGAGGCCGATGCGCACCCTCATCGAGGCCACCTCTGATACGAGAAATCACGGATGAGGCGGCCTTGGGCGACTCCGCGCGATTCGAACTTGGTGAGCGGGCGCAGGTCGAAACGGTCGGGGGAGAGGAATCGGAAGGCCGGATTGGCGTCGAGTACTTCTTCCATGTGCCGGGCGTATTCTTCCCAGTCAGTGGCCAGTCTGAGGGTGCCACCGTCGACCAGCTTCGCCGCGAGCAGGTCTACGAACTTGGGCGAAATGAGGCGGCGTTTGTGGTGGCGCTTCTTCTGCCAGGGGTCCGGGAAGAATATCCAGACCTGAGACAGTGAGGCGTCGGGAATCAGGTGGGTCAGTCCTGTCACCGCGTCCCCGACGATCATGCGTACATTGTCCGTGCCGACGCCGGCCAGCTTGCCGAGCGTGGTGGCCACAGACGCCTCGAAGACCTCGAAAGCCAGGAAGTTCCACTCGGGATGCGCTTGGGCAGCGGCGACAAGTGTCTCCCCATGCCCAGAGCCGATTTCCACGACGACAGGGGCGGTGCTACCGAAGAGTGTCACCAAGTCCAGAGGCTCTTGCTCGGCGACCCTGGTGAGCGTCTTGCCCAGATCGACGTTCACAACAAAGCGTGGGCCGTACATCGCCAGCCATGACTGTTGCGCAGGCGTCATGCGGGAGCTGCGGCGCACGTACGTGGCGATTTCGCGGCGCGGGCGCGGGAGAGCGACAGTCATAGGGGGAATCTTGCCACATGCCCCGGACTTTTCCGAAGCAGGCACAGGGCGCGTCACAGACTCAAGAACATCACAGGGGCCGACTTGTTCGACCCGATAAGGTGGAGGGGTGGATCTCGGGTACCTGTTCTTATCAACCTTTGTTACTTTGTGGGTCATTCTTGACCCGCCAGGGTTGTTGCCTGTTTTCCTTGGCCTGACCAAGCCTATGACCGCGAAAGAGCGCAATCAGTCCGCCCTCAAGGCGTCCTTCGTCGCTCTCGGGGTCATCGCTTTGTTCGCCATCTTTGGCCGACTCATCCTGGTTTACCTCCAGATTTCCGTCGAGGCCCTCCAAGTTTCTGGTGGTCTACTATTGCTGATTGTCGCGCTGGAATTACTCATGGGTAAGCATGACACAGTGAAAGAGGAAGCTCACACGGTCAACGTCGCCATCGTGCCTCTGGGGACTCCGTTGCTGGCTGGCCCTGGGGCGATTGTGGCCATGATGGTGGCGGTCCAAGGCGCGGAAGGCGTTGCCAGACACCTGATTGTCGGAGCGGCGCTGGTGTTGGCCATGGCAGCCGTGTACCTCTTCCTGCGGTTCGCGTCGAGTATCCACAAGGTGCTCCGCGAGGGCGGCACCATCTTGCTGACCCGCATCGCGGGCCTGCTGTTGGCGGCCATTGCTGTTGAAATGATGGCCGACGGCATCCTGGGTTTCGCAGGCCGTTGACGAGCCAGACGCAAGAACCAGCGGAAGCGCTACCTTTTGGCTAGTCGCGGCCCTACAATTGATACCGGAGCCGGATTCTTGTTCGACCACACCCCGGCTTTCTCGGTCAACCCAACGAAGGGAACACAGACATGGGACTCATTAGGGCCGCACTTGGTGCCGTCAACGGAACGCTAGCCGATCAATGGAAAGAATTCTTCTACTGCGAGTCTTTGGAAGCGGATGTGTTGGTGGCCAAGGGCCACAAGCAGATTGGCAACCGGAGCTCGAACACACGTGGCGAAGACAATGTCATCACCAATGGCTCCGGCCTGATTGTGAATGACGGACAATGCATGATTATCGTCGAGCAAGGGCTCATCGTCGAGCTTTGTGCGGAACCAGGACAATACTCCTATGATTCTGCTCTCTCGCCGTCGATCTTCACAGGAGATCTGGGGACGACAATCCTTGCGATCCTCAAAGACATGTGGACGCGCGCCGGTTATGGCGGCCAACCTGGTCGTGACCAGCGGGTCTATTACGTCAACACCAAGGAGATTGTTGGCAACAAGTACGGCACGCAGAATCCTGTGCCTTTCCGCATCGTGGACAAGAACATCAAACTCGACATCGACATCTCGATTCGGGCTAATGGCGAGTTCTCTTTCCGTATCGCAGACCCGGTCACGTTCTATACGAGGGTAACGGGCAATGTCGGCGGTGAGTACCTCTACTCCCAGATCGAATCACAGATGAAATCGGAATTGCTGAGTGCCCTTCAACCTGCTCTCGCCGTTATCTCTGGCCTCGGTATCCGCCCCAACGAGATTCCTGCTCATGCCGCCGAACTCACAGCCGCCATGAAGAGCGCCCTCAATGGGCAGTGGCTCCAGGGCAGAGGCATCGAGATTGTGTCGATGGCCATGAACTCGGTGATCCTCTCCGAAGAGGATTCCAAGATGATCGCGGACCTGCAACGCACTGCGGTATTCACCGATCCGACGATGGCTGCGGCGAACCTGGCACAGGCTCAGGCCGACGCCATGCGCACCGCTGCTGGCAATGACGCTGGGGCTATCACCGGTTTCATCGGCATGGGATACGCCCAGCAGGCTGGCGGGGCAAACCCAGCGGACTTGTTCGCAATGGGGCAACGGGCACAGGCGCCTGTCCCGGTTGCTCCTCCCGCTCCGCCCCAAGTCGCAGGCTGGACCTGCCAATGCGGGGCCGTCAACAGTGGCAACTTCTGCACGACCTGCGGCAAGCCCAAGCCTGCCGACGCCGCTGCTTACCGCTGCTCGAAGTGTGGCTGGACTCCGCAGAATCCGGCGATTCCACCGGCTTTCTGCCCTAATTGTGGCGACCCGTTCACCGCAGAGGATCGAGTCTGAGTGGCTGGGCAACAGGGCCCAGTCCAAGCTCCTGCCA
>JAISJO010000097.1 GCA_031261485.1 Propionibacteriaceae bacterium
TTGCCCGCATTGGAATAGCACGCCAGGAACGTCCCCACGACCCTGCCTGACAAGTCATGGCGCCACACCACGATGGAGACCACGACGTAGATGAGCGCCGCCGCCAGAATCGCCCCGTACGATGCGATGACCGACCGAGCGAACACCCTCTCCAAGTCCGCCGTCGACAACATGGTGAACATCAGAGCGGGCGAGGCGACATAGAACGCGAGCGTGCTCATCATCTTGCGATGATCGACACTGAGCAACCCGATGCGGGCGAGGACCCATCCCACACCGATGAGGACCCCGATGGTGAAGAAACCCTGGAGGGCGGGCAGTGCGTTCAGGATCATGGCCTATCTTTGCACGCGGGCATTGCCTTTCCACATCGTCCACACCTGGTCTTCGTCGGCTGGCGCGCCATAGTCGAGGAGGGAACTCGCAGCCAGGGCTCCTGTCGCCCATCCGAACTGCATGGCCTTCTCGGCGCCCCAGCCCTTGAGGAGTCCGTAGAGCATCCCGCCGACGGAACCGTCTCCCCCGCCGATGCGGTCAAGGACCCCAATCTCGCGCGGTTCGGCTGTGTGGTAGGCGTCGTCACCCCAGACGACCATCCCCCACAGGTGGCGGTTGACCGAGATGACTTCGCGTAACGTCGTGGCGATGAATTGTGCCTGGGGGTAGGCCTGCCTCACTCGTGCGATCATTTCTTTGAAGGACTCGGTTTGGGAAGCTAGGTCCGACCCGCCTGCTTGCGGGCCTTCGATGCCCAGGGCCAACTGGAAGTCCTCCTCGTTGCCGATGAGAATATCCGCCAAGGAAGCGATCTGCGAGAAAGCATCGCGCAACTCTGCTTCCCTCCCCTTCCAGAAGGTGGCCCGGTAATTCATGTCCATGCTGACGACTGTGCCGTGAGCCTTGGCAGCCTTGGCCAGTTCAACACAGAAGGTGGAGGTCTTGGGTGACAGGGCTGCGACAAGGCCGGACATGTGCAGAATCTTGACTCCTTGGCGTCCGAAGATGTCGTCCAGGTCGAAGTCAGCCGCACTGAGTTCCAAACCGACTTCACCGGCTCTGTCGTTCCAGACGCGCGGGGCGCGGTTGCCGTATCCCGAGTCAGCGATATTGAACTGGTGACGGTACCCCCACGGCCCGCCCTGAGGTAGTTCCGGGCCGAGGTAATACATGCCGCGTGAGCGTAGGTTCTGGCGAATCATGGCGGAAATGGGCGATCCGGCCACGAAGTTGGTCAGGACCAAGGTCGGCATTCCCAAGTAACTCGGCACGGAAGCGACATTGGTCTCTGCCGAGGTCACCTGCATGTGGAAACGGTCGGCGGTATGGACCGGCGCGAAGTTCTCTGGGGTGATCCTGATGCCCATCGACGTGGGCACCACTAGTCCCCATTGTGCATTTTCCCGAAGTTGCATGATTCTCCTTGCCTAGTGCCCAGTGACGGACTCTTGTACCCATTCTCTTCGGGGTTCGCCGGGCGCGGGTCACTTTGCACCTTGTTGCCCGTTCCCGAAGCAGCGTCGCGTCTGTTCTGGTCGTTGCGAGTCAATCACACAGGTAGCTGGGACGACGCCGCCGCTGAGCCGTTCTTCTCTATGCTGAAGAATACAATGTATCATTGTCGCAGTTTCCACGAGAGCGAAGGCCCGTCTTGAAGGCGCCACCTACATTAGAGTGTATTACAACCGGCAACGTCCACACTCTACTCTTGGCTATCGCACGCCATCCCAGGCTATGAACGACCACACCCCACAAACCGGCAGCGAGCTAGCCACCGCCTAAGAGAACCCGCCCATATTTGCGAAATTTGACCCAGCCCAGTACTCCCGGCCAACAATCCATAGAGGACAATGCCTATAGCCCACGTATCAGATGCCTGACTGAATGCCGCGTCTTGGTCTGATCCTACCGAAACCGCCGAGCACTGCGCGCAAGACCTAAACAGCCTGGACGGGCGGTATCGGGTCCGTCTCATCTCGCAATGAGGCAGTGTAGGTCTTGTTGCCAACAGGAAGGACCACGAACTCGTTTGGTCAAAGACTCGCCGGGCCAGGAACACCTCCACCTATGTGTCGCACAATGATGGTAATGAAAACTGTGACCGCAAGCATCACCACGCTCACTCCCACAACGGCAGGCAACGACCCGCCGATGTCAACCAGGCGTGTGAGGCCATGAATCGCAGCGGTGCCAACGAACAGTGCGGCCCCTCCAAGCACACTGAGGCCTCCGCTGACGGTGGACTCAGGACCAACCGTCAGCAGGACCCATCCTCCAACAGACAGCACTATCACCGCGAACCAGAATATTGCTGGAAACAGCCAGGCGTGAGCTTGATTACGCCTGGCCAATCCCACCCAGACCGCATAAATAGGCCACGCAGCCAGGGCAATCAACGTGCTAGCCAGGCCCATTGCCGAAGCACGGTAGCCCATAAGCCACGATTCTGCGTTAACAATTCCTGCAACGATGAATAAGACCACCAGAAGAACTCGAACAATAATGCCTGCTCGTCCGGTAATCATGGCAATGATGTGGTGACCAGAGTAAGGTAGCTCTGCGCTTGAGACTTTGGCGTGACGGCAGCACCCCCGTGAGCATCCCGATTCCAGTAATCACCTTTCGTAACATCCCAGCGCGTGTCGCTGCCGTAAACCCGGAACCCATACCACTCGTAGACGTACTCAACAACGCCATCACAACGCATACTACTGACTTCAGACGCATCAACCCATGTGCCCACGGTCGAAGTATCATAATAAACCTGGTATGCCACATTGTAGCCAATTTGCTCGTTCCTCAGCAGCCTGGCCATGTACTGAAAGTTGTCGCGGTTGGCGGAAGTGGCGGCCGTCTTGGGTCGATACGTACCGACATAGTTCTTACCGCCCAGGAACGAACTCCACGATGCCCACGTCACATACCCCGAACCCGCTTGGTGGATCACCGGGCTTGAGGTCGTGTTCCAGTGTGGGTCATCAAGGAAGGCCGAATGCCATGTGTAGCCGAAGAATACGCCATCACGGTATACGGCATATCCCTGGTTGCCCGTCGCAGCCTCGGCAGGAGTGGCTGTCGTGGTGGCCGTCATGACCAAGGCGAGAGCGACTGCCGGTGCCATGAGCTTAACAAGGAACTTCTTCACTTCAGTTCTCCGTCCACTTGATGTTGCCGTCCACACCCTCGGTCTCCATGAGTTGTAAGACTCTATCGAGGCGATTCTGGAGGGCAGTGTCCGTGAGGGTTGTGCGCGCTTGACGAAGCGGTTCTGCCAGGTCCTTGACTGGGTGGAGCTCCATTGCTGTGACCACCGTGGCCACTTGGGCGGCAGTTGGCTTACCGACGAGGCTCTTGGCGAGGACATCGTAGTTCTGGTCTATCGCCCCTGCCATCATCACCGGGTCTTCGATCCGAGCACCAATGAGTGCGGTAATCGCATCGATTTCGCGTAACTCCGCGAGCGCGAACACTGCGGCATCGCGGACTTCACTGCTTGCGGCTCGATCTTGCGCAATGCCCACAGCCAGCAGAACAAACTCGGAACGAGCCGCTGCGTCGCGATTCAAAGAACCTGTGCGCACCAAAGACTTGAGAGCGGCAGAGATCTGCAGGTCGGAAGCTTTCTGCGGATCAGCGAGCACTTGGTGCGCCAGCATTTCGGCCCGCGTCGCATCGATCTCGGTGAGTTTCTTGAACGCCTGAAACCCAACAATATCTGACCTTACAGCGAAATCAGCCAACAAGTCCGCGTCGTCAGCCGAAAAAGTCGCCGTAGCGAGGATTCTGGCTTTCAACTCAGGCTCGAAGTCAGTGTCAACCAGCATAGCTCGCTCCGCGTCCGTCAGTTGGGCACCATCTCCGACGAGCATGTCAATCATGATGCTGCGGGTTTCCATCGTATACGACGAATCGGTCGCCACCTTTAGCAGCACATTTCGGTCGGCGGTCTCCCACCGATTGATAAGTTCATCGACGGCCTGACCGGCAAGTGTCTCGTCATGCGCCAGTGCTGCCTTGTCCATGGTGGCTATCACGTCGGCGTCCGACAAACGCTGCAGTTCGTTACCATCGGCCCGAGCGACCGACAGTGCTCCAATACCTATTGCGCCGCCAATCATTGCCAGCGCCACAACCAAGGTTATCGCAGGATTGCGTGACTTGAACATTTCGGCACCTCCCTTTGTTGAAAGACCTGTTGACAAGCCTGCCTTGGGGCAAAGGTACCAGAGATGGCGCAAGTCAGCAAAACGGACGAACGCCATGCCTCCCCAATTCAGTGAAGTAGCGAACTGATGCGGTGGGGGATTCATGGTTGGCCACGTCTTAGACCTCAGCCAAGTCAAGTTCTTTTGGATGAGGTTAGACACGTGACACGTCTATCAACGAGACGGTCTTGGACAAAGAAAGGCTGATGCTCTGGACTCTCATCCAGGGCATCAGCCTCACATAAAGATCTTGGGCCTAGCTCGCCGACCTCACTTGCTCGGCCAAGAGTTCCAGGATGTGCTGATAGGGCTTGCCTGTGGCTCTTGTCATACCCAGCTCACACGTCCTATTGCAGGACGCATGGGCTGTCGCGTTGAGCTTGGCGACTTCGGTCGCTTCGGGACGAGTCGCCGACTGAGTCAGCTCCGGATGGAGCAT
>JAISJO010000100.1 GCA_031261485.1 Propionibacteriaceae bacterium
CACTCCTGGAGGCGCTGTGCCCTATCATGACGGGCATGGCGACAGGGCATTACGATGTCCGACTGCTTGATCGCCGACTGACATCCGTGGCTTATGCGCAGACGTGGTTCGCCGACCAAGATGTCACGAATGAGGAGGGTGCATTTCCCGAGACCGACCACCAAATGGGAGCGGTTGGCGTCCCATCACTGCTCTACCAACCGCCAGGCCCGACTCATCTGGTGGTTGCGGGAACTCAACCACCGTCGATTCTGAACAAAGATGTGGTAGACGACTACGTCGCGCGGATCGAGGCGGGATATCGACCGGCGGCGCTGGTTGCTGCCCACGCCGCCAGTCGCCAGGCCTACAACTCCACTGTCCCCGTACATTCGTTGACTGGGTTCGTCCTTGATGGTCACCACAAGTTGGCCGCTTATGACGCCCTGGACCTGCCTGCTCGGGTGGTGTGGATATGCGACCTGACACCGCGGTTGAGTTCGGGATACGAACCCGTCAGTGAACTCTTCGATGAAATCCTTGGCAGTGCAACTGGGCAAGGCCGGTGCAGTTCGATATCTTCTTCAACTGGCGTCCCGACGGGATCTGAGGAATCTCGGCACCTGTCCAACTTTGGCCACTAGCGGTCGATTCCAAGGGTGGCGTTCGGAGTAGGTGCAAAGTTGGTTGATTTCGGGCCTGTTTTCGGGCTGACTTTGGTCCAAGAGCGTTGCTCGGTGCCAAGAACCTACGGAAAAGGCCAAAGTTCGTTTCGTGTCCGAGGCGATTGAGACTGTCGTGGGCGGGACAGCACCAAACAGGGTCTGTGCTCGCCAGATGGATTCTGCGACTGCGCGCAGAATGACGATGGGGTAGCACGCAGAATGACGATGGGTTAGTCAGTGTTGACCAGGGGGCGACGCCTATCCAGTATCCATTCGCGCTCGGTGAGGATACGCGCGATGCTCAGGCCGATGGCCATACCGATGATGGTGAAGATGGCTGCAGAACTGTTGGTGAGCAGGGCGGTGGCGTCCCCATCAGAGAAGGCGACGAGGGCTCGATAGGCGGCGACTCCAGGGACCATGATGAGCGCGGCGGGGACTGAGATGGTCGCATAGGCAACACCAATGCGCTGGGCGGCCCAGGAGGCGAGTAGACCAATAATGAAACATGCAATGGCGGCTGCCAACCATGGCGGGGACTCGACCTCGATGAGCGTGAGTCTGACCAAGTTGGCGACCAGTCCGACGCAGCCAGCAGTGAGCGCTCCAGTGAGGCGGGCGTTGAACATGATGGCCCAACCGGAGACACCCAGCCAACTGGTGAGCGCGATGAGTGTCCAGTGCAGTGCGGGATTGAGTGCGGGCAGGGGCAGCGGATCGGGTTGCACACCGACGGCCCAGGAGACCACCACGAGGGCCGCAGCAGCGGAGACCAGGATCATGAACGCATAGGCCAGACGCCCCAAACCGGCCGTCACATCGGTCTTGATGAGGTCCAATATGGCGTTGACAAGGGGAAATCCAGGAACGAGGAAGATGATAGCGGGCACAAATCCGGCTCCATAATTGGACGGGACTTGGGCCAGCAAGGACAGAGGCAAGGCGATACCGACATAGATGAAGGCCGCGATCAGGGCGGAAATCAGAGCGGTGAGATAAGGGTTCAGTCGGAACACAGTTAGCTTGACGCGGACGTATTGCCCCAGGAACGCGCCCACGAAGACTCCGATAAGGACCAACCACCAAGCGTTGTTGAGGAAACCAACCGCTGTACATGCGACCGCCGCACACAGCGCGTTCAACCACGGAGCGTAGAACGGGGCGCGGGCGTCAATCGCGTCGATTTGGTGCTCGATATCGGCAGCGGTGGTGGCGGTGAGGTTGTCGGCCATCTTCTCCAGTTTGGAGAGTTTGTCTGCGTTGATGGCAATGGAGTGAACCTGCCCGACCTGAGTGCGAAACCCTCCTTGCTTGAACAAGGTGATGGACAACTCATTGAGTCCGACTTGGGTTTCCAGTTTCTCGATGCCGAGCGAGGCCGCGACCAACTCCATGCAGCGCCGCACCCGGTACGTGCAGGCTCCGGCGCTCAGAAGCGCCTTGCCCATACGTACGACCGCTTGGGCCTCACCACCCAGTTCGGTCCAGGGCTTGGACTTGTCATCAATCAACGTCCATCTCCTTGTTGCTCATTTTGTTGTTCTCCTCACGAAGTTTAGCTTGTCGACGGTAAGGGTCGGCAGCCCGTACTGAGAACAGCCCGTAAGATAGATAGAACAGCGAAGCCGCTGCGGCGGCGCTGCTCAGTGCGGAGGAGGCGTTATGGAGATGACTTTTTCGGCCGTGGTGTCGGCCCTGACCGAGTACACCCCGGTCGCCTCGTCGGCTTTGGTGATTCACTCGAACCCATCGCGCGTGGTGTCGCTCTACGATTATCTCGACGCCACAGTCGAGACGCACAAAGAGAACTACGTCTATCTCGGCAAGGCCTCCTCTTTGCAAGGTCCCTGGCCTGGCTCGAACTTCCTCGTCTGGGAAGACGCCCCGCTCAACCGCACTGAACTCGCATCAGGCAATGCCAATGTTGTTCTTGTGTCCACAGAAGAGGAGTACATCCAGCTCAAGCACGCCCTGATGACCTTGTTCGAGGATCAGAATCGCTTGACCACCTTCAACTCCCAACTGCTCGACCTCGTCCAGGATGGGGCGAAACCACAGCGCATCCTCGACCTGGCAAGCGTCTTCCTCGGCAATCCCGTGCTCCTGCTCGACCCCCTGCTCTCTCTTCTCGCATCATCGGGAACAAGCAATGTGTCCAACGACTCGACTGTGGCCTACGTGCTTCAGAACGGCATCATGCCGGAGTCTTACATCGAAGAAGTGCTGAGAGAACAGGATTCGGGGGATTCTGATGACAAAGTCCTCGTCATTTGGGAGAAGACCTTCCTTGATCATCGCATGGTCGCGGGCCGAATCATGTTGGGCGACCGCCTGCTCGGTTACTTGAAGGTCTTTGAGACGGGCAAGCCTTTCGCGCCGTATTTCGACCCTGAGTTGCTCAAACTCGCCTGTCGCTACTTGGCGATACGTATGAACTCCACTGCTGGTCCGACGACTGGCGACCCTCAGATCGAGTCATTTCTTTTGGGAATGATTGAGCATCGTTTCACTGACTCGGAGCAGATCGCCCGGCGAGTGGAGCAGTTGGGACTGGAGTTGCGCGCTCGCCTGGTGGCTATCGTTGTGCAGTTCGAGGAGACTTTCCGCAACCGAGACAAACTGCCTCTGCTGAAGAAGCGACTGCAGAACTACTTCAATCGCAACACTGCCCTCATTGTCGGCGATCAGGTTGTGCTTCTGTATGACCGCGACACATGGCAGGAGATGTTCGCGCCACAGCGCATGGCGTACATGCAACGTTTCCTCGAGGAGAACCACTGTCGGGCCGCTTACTCCATCCCATTTAGGAATATCGGCGACTTCTACAAGTACTACATGTACGCGATTTCGTGCTTCTCCGTCGCGGAACAGTGCCGGATCGGCGACCGGATATTGCTCTATGAAGACTTCAAGATCGACCACATGCTTCTGCAGTTCTCGAATGTCTTGAATCTCAGCGACTTGGTGCATCCGGCCATCATCCGCCTCATGGAAATCGACGCTGACAAGGGAAGTGACCTCACGCAGACCCTCTTCGAGTTCTTGCGCAACCGTCAGGACATGACGATGACGGCGAAGTCTGTCCAAATCCACTACAACTCACTCAAGTATCGAATCAACCGCATCCAGGAACTGACCGGCATCAATTTCGACGATTCCGAGGCAGTCTTCAAGATGTTGCTGTCTGAGAAGGTCCTGCGATTGCAGGCCTGCCTCCACCCGGAGGAGTCCCGCGAATTACCGCCGGTCGACCTCAGCAGACGGCCAAAATCCGACAAACATCGTCAAGACTGACGAATAATCGCATCCGGCGTCGCATTTTTCGACGAATCGAACCTGTGTCCAGTCACAACATGAACGAGAAAAGTTCTGCCTTTTTGCCGTAGACCGCCCCTTCCATTCGGACCAGAATTGTCGCTGACAAGCCGTCATGGGCAGAGAAGCCCATGCCCGGTCTGCCTAGTTTTATCCCCACATGAGAGGTGTCACACCATGAGCAATGGTATCTTTTCAAGCGCGCAGGATGCTTGCGCGGCTGCTGCAATCGCGCAGAAGGACCTAGTGAAGAATTACTCACTGGAGGACCGCGACCGTTTCATTTCAGCCATCCGAACGAAGATCATGGCGAACATGGAAACCTTGGCGCAGATGGAGTTCGACGAGACCGGTTACGGACGTATCGAGGACAAGATCGCCAAGAACTCCGGCGCGGTCATGCTGTCCCAGGGCACTGAGGCGCTGCCCAAGAACATGTACGCATCGGAGAAAGGGTTGACTGTCGAGTATTACGCCCCCTATGGGGTCGTTGGGGCCGTCACTCCTGTCACGAACCCGGCGGCAACGATCATTGGCAACGGAATCGGCAATCTGGCTGCTGGGAACGCCGTCGTGTTCAACGCGCATCCCGGCGCGAAAGCGACCTCACGGCGCACAGTCGAGTTGGTCAACGAAGCCATCACCGAGGTCGGAGGACCGGAGAACCTCTTCGTCATGGTCGCGGACCCAGATCTTCAGACCTTGGACGACATCATGGCGCATCCTGCTGTGAAACTCCTTGTCGGCACAGGTGGACCGGCCATGGTCCATACCCTGATGACATCGGGCAAGAAGGTCATCGCAGCGGGCGCGGGCAATCCTCCCTCCATTATCGACGAGACGGCCGACCTCAAGAAGGCGGCTGCCGGTGTACTCGGGTCGGCTTCTTTCGACAACAACCTCTTGTGCATCGCGGAGAAGGAAATCTTCGTGGTCGACGCCATCTTCGATGAGTTCATGGCCGAGTTCGAGAAGGCCGGGGCGTACATCCTCACCCCCGAGCAGGGCCAATCCTTGCGCGAAATATGCCTTGTCCAGACTCCCGACGGTTGGGTCGCCAACAAGGCATGGGTCGGCAAGATGGCCAACAAGATTCTGGAAGCAGCCGGGATTCTCATCGACTCCGACCCGCGCATCGCGGTGTACGAGACTGGCTTCGACGACCCGCTGGTCCACACCGAGCAGATGATGCCCATTATCCCCATTGTTCGTTGCGCGACCTTCGAGCAGGCGATGGAGTGGGCGTACGAGGCTGAGCACGGCTGTGTGCATTCGGCGTCGATCTGGTCGAAGGACATCGACCATGTGACTGCGTTCGGCACCCTCATCAACACCACTATCTTTGTGCAAAATGGGGGGACCATGGCCGCCTTTGGTATCGGGGGCTCCGGCACCAATGCGCCAACAATCGCCACGCCCACAGGCGAAGGTGTCACAGGTCCCCAGAGCTTCGTTCGTCGTCGCCGCTTCTGCATGGCTGACGGTGGCAACTATCTTCTGTGAGGTCAGACATGACTATCGAATCATTTCCCGATATCGCACGAACAGTCCAGGCGGCGCCCCGCAAGGCCCGTGTCGCCATCGTGTCCGCCAACGACCGGCACACCGTGGAGAGCGCTGTGCTGGGGCAGAAGGACGGCCTCATTGAGGCCATACTCATCGGCGACGACACGTCGATTCGCTCCCACCTCGACGAACTAGGGGAGAGCCCGTCGGACTACACCATCGTGACCGCTGAGGGCAACGAAGACGCTCTGGCACAAGCCGTGGCCATGGTCCACTCCGGTGACGCGACCATCTTGATGAAGGGGCAGTTGGAGACCGGCGACTTCATGCGGGCCATCCTTGACCGTGCCAATGACTTGCGGCGCAGCCCTGTCTTGTCAGTGGCGGGCCTCTACGCTGTCGAGCGTTACCACAAGCTCATCGCGGTGTCGGACCAGGCCATCAACACCTACCCCGACCTGGACCAGAAGGCGGCCATCACGCGCAATGCGGTCACATTGCTCCACGCCATCGGGGTGGAGCGGCCCAAGGTCGCCATCTTGGCTGCTGTCGAGAAGGTCAATCCGAAGATGAAAGAGACCGTCGACGCGGACGCCCTCAAGCAGATGAACGTTGCCGGAGAGATAGCTGGGTGTGTTATCGACGGGCCCCTGTCTTTCGACATCGCAACGATGCCTGAGGCGGCCCAGGTCAAGGGGTATGCCTCTGAGGTCGCCGGTGACGCTGACCTGCTCATCGTCCCTGACCTGGTCTGTGGCAATGTCTTGGTCAAGGCGCTGACTGGGTTCGCGGGTGCGTTGACAGCGGGGACGGTCTTGGGAGCGGTCGTGCCGGTGGTCCTTGTGCCTCGTTCGGCTGAGGCTTCTGACAAGTACTATTCGCTCGCACTGGCAGCCCTCAGGGCGCAGCAAGGACTGTGACATGTACACGATTCTTGCTATCAACCCTGGTTCCACTTCGACGAAGGTCGCGGTCTTTGAGGACGAGCACGAGGTCTTGTCCCGCAACGTCGCCCACGACCCGGCAGAGCTCAGTGCATTCGCGGATATCCAAGACCAACTGGTCTACCGCAAAGAGGCAGTGGAGCATGTCCTCGCCATCGACCACATCGACCTGTCCAGCATCGACATCTTCGTCGGACGCGGCGGTGGTCTCGTGCCGGTCAAGTCTGGCGCCTACGAGGTCTCGCCCCGGCTGCTCCAAGACGCATCCAAGGGCATGGCCGGTCAGCATCCCGCCCAACTCGCTTCCCAGATTTGCGACCTCTACGTCAAGCAATACGGTGGCGTCGCGTATATCGTCAACGCTCCTGACGTGGACGAGTATGACGAGATTGCCCGTGTCAGCGGACTGAAAGACATCGTCCGGCAGTGTCACATGCACACCCTCAACCAAAAGGAAATCGCCCTGCGATACTGCGCTGACAACGGAATTGACTATTACGGGGTTAACCTGATCATCGCGCACATGGGAGGCGGCATCTCTGTCGCGGCCCACCGCCGAGGTGCCATGGTCGACGGCAACGACATCATCAAGGGCGAGGGACCGATGATGCCAAACCGTGCTGGTTCCTTGCCATCGCTGGACCTGTTTGCCCTGTGTTACTCGGGCAAGTACACCCAGAAAGAAATGAAGGATCGCCTCTCCCGCACTGGTGGTCTCATGGACCATCTGGGTATCGATGACGCGCGGGAGATTGAACGGCGCATCGCGGACGGTGATGAGTACGCCAAGCTCGTCTACGAGGCGATGCTCTACCAGGTGGCCAAGTGCGTGGGGTCTGCGGCGGCGGTCCTCAAGGGTTGTGTCACGGGCATCATCCTCACTGGTGGTATGGCGAACAGCGCCTATGTCACCCGCTACATCAGTGACTATGTCGCGTGGATCGCGCCTGTGACGGTGATGGCGGGGGAGTTCGAGATGGAGGCCTTGGCTGCTGGCGCTCTGCGCGTGGCACGAGGCGAAGAAACGGCCCAACAATACGACGGAATCCCAGTATGGACGGGATTTACCAAGAAATGAACAAGAGAAAGGAGTGAGAGAATGTACGAGAAACTGTTCTCTCCGATCACTATCGGGGGACTAGCGGTACCGAACCGCGTAGTCATGACAGCAATGGGCAATCATATGGCTTTGCCAGGCGGAGAAGCCTCAGACATTGATGTCGAGTTTTATGGGGCACGCGCCAAAGGTGGTGTGGGTCTCGTCATCACTGAGTGCATGACGATTGACTATGAGCATGGGAAGGGCAACTTCGGCCAAATGTCGGCTGACGATGACCGTTTCATCCCAGGACTGCGCCGGGTCGCCGATGCGGTCCACGCCCACGGCTCAGTCATCGCCGCGCAGATCTACCATCCTGGCCGCCAAGGCATCGCCGCCCTCAACGGTGTGGAATCCATGCCATCGGCCAGCACAGTCGAATGCCAGGCTGTCCATCAGCCAGTCCATGAGATGACCAAGGAAGAAATCGGGGATGTCGTCACCAAGTTTGGTGCGGCGGCGAAGCGTCTGAAGGAGGCTGGGTTCGACGGTGTCGAGGTCCACGCTGCTCATGGTTACCTCATCACGCAGTTCATCAGTTCCTACACCAACAAGCGCGAGGACGAGTACGGCGGTTCGCTGGAGAATCGTATGCGCTTGGGCAAGGAGATCATGGAGGAGATTCAGGCCCAGTGCGGCAAGGACTTCCCCATCATCGTCAGGGTGTCCGTAGATGAGCACTTGGAGTTCGTTGGGGCCCCCGGCGCTGGCATCACGCTCGCCGAAGGCATCGAGGTGTGCAAGTTGTTCGAGCAGTACGGCGCGTGCTGCCTCGACGTGAGCTGTGGCATTTACGAGACGATGAACACCGCGTGGGAGCCGATTGGTTTCGACGAAGGCTGGAAGATCGACGCTGTCGAAGCGGTAAAGAAAGAAGTAGGCGTTCCTGTCATCGGTGTGTCGGTCATCCGCAACCCCGACTACGCCGAGCAGATTCTGGAACAGGGTAAGTGCGACCTCGTGGGTTCTGCGCGTCAGTTCTTCGCTGACCCCGACTGGGCAGTCAAAGCCCAGCAAGGTCGGGTGTGCGAGATTCGTCGCTGCATCTCCTGCATGTACTGCATGGAAACCCTCATGGAAACCGACATTACCCATGTCACCGTGGCGTGTGCCATCAACTGGCAGGGCGGGCGCGAGAAGGAGTACGGCGACGACGCCCTCGTCAAGGACGGCGCTGGTCGCACGGTTGCCATCATCGGTGGCGGACCTTCAGGCCTTGAGGCCGCGATTGTCCTGGCCAAGCGCGGGTTCAAGCCCATCGTCTTCGAGAAGAAGACAGAACTCGGCGGACAACTCCTCTATGCCTCCAAGCCACCAAAGAAAGAGAAAATGCTATGGCTGCTGGATTACCAGAAGGCCATGATTGAGAAGCTGGGCGTCGAGGTCCGGTTGGGTGTTTCCCCCACGATTGACGAGCTGAAAGCGCTCGACCCCTATGGCGTCATTGTCGCACAGGGCTCGTCGCCGATTCTGCCCGCCTCGATTGAGGGGTTGGACGGCGCGAACGTATACACACCGCTGCAGATCCTCGGTGAGGAAGTCAGCTTGGAAGGTAAGAGTGTTGCCATCATCGGTTCGGGCATGACCGGGCTTGAGACAGCGGAATACCTGGCCTCCAAGGGCGCCAAGGTCTCCATCTTCGAGATGCAGCCTGAGATTGGCCCAGGACTGTTCTTCCAGAATCTCATCGACATCATGAGTCGTCTGGGAGCTCACGAACCGGAAATCCACACGCAGCACACCCTCGTCAAGCTCGACTCCGACACTGCCTGGTTCGAGAATGAGGGCGAGACGAAGACGTACACCGCTGATGCGTTCGTCGTGTCGCTCGGTGTGGCGCCGAACACGACCCTGGTCGATGCGATCAAGGAGCACTTCCCCAAGGCCGTCGTCGTTGGAGACGCAGTCGCGGGCGGACGGCTCGCCCCGGCCATCGGCACAGGTTACGTGGCGGGTTTCTCGCTCTAGAGACACCCAACACCTCGAAGGAGCGGGGCGCTGTCTGGAGGCGCCCCGCACCAACCACAACATAAGGAGTTACTATGAAAATCCAAGCAGCCATCACCCACGAGGCAGGCAAGCTCGCCATCGAAGAAGCCGAGGTCGCCACTCCCAAGGCAACCGAAGTGCTTGTCAGAATGGTCGCAGCCGGGGTCTGCCACACTGACGCCGCTGGCATCCAACAGTTCATCCCCGTGACATTGCCCGCTATCTTCGGGCACGAGGGCGTGGGCGTCGTGGAGGAGGTTGGCGAAGCTGTCGATGACCTGAAGCCGGGGGACAGGGTCATCATGACGTACCCGTCTTGCGGATATTGCGAGAACTGCCGTGACGGACATCCGTTCGCCTGCGAGTCCTTCAACTTCCTGGCCTTCTCGGGCACGTTCAAGGACGGCACCAAGCGCTTCAGCCAGAACGGAGTGGATATCTCGTCCTTCTTCGGGCAGGGCTCGTTTGCGACGTACGCCATTGTCGATTCACGCAACGCCATCAAGGTCGAGGGGGTGGATGACGAAGAACTGGCGTACATGTGCTCGCTCGGCTGCGGTGTGCAGACCGGCGCTGGCATGGTGTTCAATGTGTTCAAGCCACGTCCGGCCACATCCATTGCCGTCTTTGGCTGTGGAGGGGTCGGCATGGCCGCGCTCATGGCCGCGAAACTGGCGGGTTGCGTCAAGATCATCGCCGTTGACGTCAATCCTGATCGTCTGGCACTGGCCAGGGAGATAGGCGCCACCGACACCGTCAACCCCAAGGAAGTCGAAGACACTGTGCAGGCCATCAAGGACCTGTCCGGGGGCGGCGTGCATTACGCGGCAGAGTCCTCCGGCATCCCGGCGCTCACCCTCACTGCTGTCCAGTCGCTGCGTCGACTCGGCCATGCGTGCGTCGTCTCCGTCACGGGACCAGGCACCATCGAGTTGCCCATCGAACCCGCTCTGATGAACCCCAGTTGCACTCTGACTGGCATCACCGAGGGTGGCGCGAATCCGAAGGTCTTCATCCCGCAACTAGCGGCGTATTACAAAGCTGGGCTCTTGCCCATCGACCGGCTCGTCAAGTTCTACGACTTCGCCGACATCCAACAGGCCTTCGATGATTCTCACGCTGGCGTGACCATCAAACCGATTCTGAGGTTCTGATTCCAACAATCTCTTGGAGCGGGCGGACTCTTTCTGTATCCAACAACCGCCCGCTCCCACCCAAGAAAGGACAAAGACATCATGGGTAAAGCAATACTAAAGGCTGGCTTGATTGGCGGCTGCTACGGTCTCCTCTGCGAGGCACTCTACTGCATCTATCGGGCCATCCTCGGCCCAGAAAACACGTATCTGTCGGCATTCTCCCTGGTCACAGGTGGTCTGATCGTCGGGATTCTGTATGTCTGCGGCATCATGCAGAAGATCGAGCCTCATGGCGGATTCGGTTCCATCATCCCCCTGATCGGGTTGACCTCGGCAGTGGCAGGCGGCATCAACGCCACGCGCAAGAATGAGAAGAAGACGTTCATCGACTCCTTCTGGAGCGCTGGCAAACCATCAATGATTATGCTCATGTCGGGCCTGGTTGTCTCGATGATTCTGGCGATGGTCTTCACTCAACTCATGCCGAATGCCGATGCTGGAGTGCCTCCGCTCCTCATCGCCACACCGGCTCCCGTGGCGATCTGGCTGGAGTTCATCTTCTCCTTCCTCATCATGGCTGTCATTGGCGCGGTGGGACAGATCTTCCTCATGCTCCTCAAGCCGACATTCACCGGCGTCATGGGCATGTTGTTCGCCGCGTACGTCCTCGGCTGCATCCTCGCCATGTTCGGCGTGATCCAGGCGCTGGCTGTCCTCGGCCATGGCGGCATGGACGTCCCGATCCTCGGTGGCGGCGAGTTCGTCTTCACGTCGATCTGGCTTGGTGAAGGCGGCTTCGCACCGTGGTTCGTGACATTCGTCAGACTCACCATCTTCTCCGGAATCATCGCATCGCAGTACCTGTGGGGCGGCCTTGCAGCAGCCATTCGCGGCAAGCTCCATCCCGAAGAAGTACTTCCTGACGAGGTCGCGGCAGAACCTGTCGCGGCATAGAGGGACGGCATAGAGGGACGGCATAGCCACACCGCTGCGCCTGTGGAGACCCGGCTCGACCCAAGGGGGCTGGGTCTCCACGTTCTCCCCTGCGAACATCGCAGGGGACTGGTCGAATCGTTTCCACCAAGGACGACAAAATGAGAAACAACAAATGGAGCATGTTGACAGTGGGCACTGTCCTCATGCTCATCATGGGGCTTATTTACGCATGGTCGATTTTCCGTGCTCCGCTCTCTGAAGCATTCCCCGCCTGGTCAGCCACGGACTTGTCGCTGACTTTCACCTTGTCCATGGTCTTCTTCTGTATCGGCGGCTTCGTCGGCGGGAGATTGGTGCCGCACATCAAGCATCGAGGCGTCCTGCTGCTGGCGGGTATCTTGCTCGCCATCGGGTTCTTGGGGCTGTCGTTCTACAGACCTGACAACGGGCCAGCCTCCTTGATCATGTTGTACGTCTTCTACGGCGTGATTGGCGGTTTCGCCATCGGGTTGGGGTACAACTGTGTCATGAGCGCTGTCACACGCGCCTTCCCTGGGCGGGTCGGCTTCGCCTCTGGTGTGCTGCTCATGGGGTTCGGACTGGGCGGGATGATTCTGGGCAGCGTGGTCAACCTGCTGACCGGAGTCTGGGATCTGCCCGCAGTCTTCCGATTCCTCGGCGTCCTCATGTTCGTGGTCCTTGTCGCAGGCGCTTTCCTCATGGGGACGCCGACTCCCGTGGCGACTGGCGCTACGCCCAGTGCCGGTTCAGTCGAAGACAAGACAACCACGCAGATGCTGAAGACCAGCGCTTTCTGGTTCTTCGCTTTGTGGATGATCGTCATTTCCAGCGCTGGGTTGCTCATCATCAACAGTGCGGCGACAATCTCCCTTGCGTTTGGGGGCGCGGCAGTCTTGGGGTTGATTGTGTCGGTGTTCAACGGTTTGGGTCGCGTCATCTTTGGCGCGCTCTTCGACAAGGTGGGGCGCGTCGTCTCCATGACCATTTCCACCGGCGTCATGCTTCTTGCGGGAGTCGTCTTGATCGTCGGGGCACTGACGGGCAGTCTCGTCCTCATCTTGGTTGGCCTGCCCCTGGTGGGTATCGCGTACGGTTCCGCCCCCACCATCACGTCGGCCACTGTGACGCAGTTCTATGGCCCCACGCACTACGGATCCAACTTCGCCACCATCAACTTCGCCATCATTCCTGCGGCGATTCTCGGGCCACTTCTCGCCAGTCGACTCCAGGAGAGTTCCTCCGGGGACTACACCACGACTTTCGTTATGGTCGCTGTGCTGGCAGTGGTCGCCTATGGCTTCTTCTGGGCCGTCACAACTGCAGGTAAGAGACTGCACCCCAAGGCCGACTGACTTCGGCCTTTGATGCTGGACTGCCGGAGGCCGGTGTCTTGATGTCACCAGCCTGCGTTCCAGAGCAGTCGATAGAACCTGATCTTGGTCTCGTCGGGTGTCGTTTCGTAGGCGGCGTAGAAGATGTCGTCCCACCCGGGTCCGAAGTTCCATCCGAGCGACCACGTGGCCACAGCCAGGTCGGCCCAGCGGTCCGCGACACCCAGGTCGGCGATATCCACGAGGCCTGAGAACTCGCCATGTTCGACGATAGTGTTGGGCGCGCACGAGTCGCCGTGGCAGACGACCAAGTCTTGGGCCAGGTTCACCCCCTCGGCGAGAATGGCGCGGGCGTCGTCAGCGCTCCAGGAAGCAAGGTAGTCGTCGGGCGCGTCTTGCCAGTCATCGGTTTCGATACGACGGTGGGCGCGTCGCACTTGGTCCGCCATGTCGCGGGTGAAAGGGCAGTCGTGGACCGGCGTGCCATCATGGAGTCGTCTCAGGCCCGTTGCCATGGCGATCACAGACTGCTCAGGATGTGCCAGCCCCCAGTCGCTGACCGCGGAGTCCCCAGGTATGGCCGCCGACGTCGTCCACCAGCCACCCAGACCAGGGTGTACCGGTGTGAACTGCGGCACACGGATGTACGCAGACGCCCATGCCGACCGACGCGAAGCATCATCGAGGCGCGAACATTGGTCATGTGGCACCCAGGTCAGGTAACGCCCGTCGTCGCCGTAGCGGAAAGTGAATCCCCCGTCATCGTTGCGCCACACAAACTGGGCCTCATCACACCCGACCAAAGCCGCAGCATCGACAGCACTGACCGCGTCAGTGGGCAGCGGCGACTTCTGTTGGAGATGGTCAGAAAGCACAGGAGAAGTTTATCGCCAGATGCCAAGCGACGGCTTGGGGCTACCGTCAGAGGATAAACTGGCCTCATGGGAAAGGTCATCGTCATCGCACCGCGCGGGTACTGCGCGGGGGTGGACCGGGCGGTCGCCACGGTGGAGCGAGCCTTGGAGATACACGGGCCTGGGGTGTACGTCCGGCGCGAGATTGTACACAACAAACATGTCGTTGATTCTCTGCGCGCGAAGGGCGCCATCTTCGTGTCAGAGGTCGAAGAAATCCCGCCGGGTTCGGTCGTCGTCTTCTCCGCCCATGGGGTTTCCCCGTCCGTCCGTGACGCTGCGGCGGCACGCGGGCTCCTGACCATCGACGCCACCTGCCCCCTGGTCACCAAGGTACACAAGGAAGCGAAACGCCTGGCCAACTCAGGAATGGAGATTCTCCTCATCGGGCACGCGGGCCATGAAGAAGTCGAGGGGACCAAGGGCGAGGCGCCCGATTCCATACGCCTTATCGAGCGCCCCGACGATGTGGACGCCATCGAGGTCGCCGACCCCTCCCATGTCGCGTGGCTAAGTCAAACAACATTGTCCGTAGATGAGACGCGGGAGGTCGTGGCCCGCCTGAGGGACAAATACCCGAACCTGGCCGACCCTCCCAGCGAGGACATCTGCTACGCGACGAGCAATCGCCAAGGAGCGGTCAGAGAGGTCGCCCCCGGTTGCGACCTGATGCTGGTCGTCGGATCGGCCAACTCGTCCAACTCCGTGCGCCTGGCCGAGGTCGCCGAACATGCGGGCGCAGGCATGTCCCACCTCATCGACGACGTGTCGCGGATCGATCCAGCCTGGCTGACAGGCGTCGAGGTCGTAGGTGTCACCTCTGGGGCATCCGTCCCCGAGTACCTCGTCCAAGAGGTCGTCGAATACTTGGCCGAGCATGGATACGCCGATGTAGAACAATATCGTTGCGTAGAAGAGACACTAACCTTCTCCCTCCCACCCCAAGTCAGAGGGTAAGACACGCCACCTCCAAGGGTGTGGGAAGCATCACACGCGCAGGCTGGGGGCAAGGCGTGGACAGCATGTCTCATGTGCAGGTCGTTACGCGAGGCGATGGCTGCGCCATCTTATCGCCTCGCTCCACTATGGGCACCCCAAATCGGTGGGACGATTTGAGCCCAAGCCTGCGCATGAGACATGCTGCCCACGCCTTGGGGTGGTGGAGAAGGTCGAAGCCTACCTATGTCAGCAGGTAGAACTCGTTACCCGGAAGCATGAAAACGAAGGTGGAACCGATGATTCGTGGAGGTGTCTTTGCTGGCACATTCCACAGGGTGGGGAAGTCTTTGGACTTCGTGTCGTGGGCCGTCAGGGTGAAAGCGTAGGCGTCCCAGGTGTACAGCACACGCTCGCCAGCGAAAACAGCGTCAACGCGGTCGAAGGTGGTGGCGACCGCATGGGAAGAGGAATCAACAACGATGACCGTATGAGAAACGAGGTCGTAGACAACGACGTACTTCCCCACTGCGGCGGCCGGCTGTCCGCTCACTGCCTCTGCAGTCCAGTCGAGGGCGCCAGAGCCCAGGTGATAGGCGTTCAAGGCGCCATCGACTACCGCATAGATGCGACTGTCATCGGTGAAGAATGACGAGGCCAGCAGTTCGTTCTTCCATAATGGCTTGTCAGAGGTGGTATTCCACTTTGTGAAGGAGATGGAGGATGGGCGGGTCCTCTGCCAAGTCGCGCGGAAGACATTACCTTGGTTGTCGGTCGTGTAGGACGTACACACCCCTGTTGCCTCACAGCCGATATCGACTCCGAACGAGGCAGGTTGCCCGTCTGCGACTCGGAGATAGCCACCTTGGGCGCAGGTCCATTGCCCAGCGAGGATGCGTCCTGTGCAGGTCTCGCTGAAGTATGGTTCAGCGACATCTTTGGTCCATGCCAGATCGCCAGAGTCCTTGTATGCGACGAGTCGGCCATCACCGCTCTCTTCGGTGTACAACAAGACAGTGTCGTTTGCATATCCCAGGACGACGGAGGCTGCGGGGATGGTGACCAGACCGGCTGTGGCTCCGTCCGCAACGGACAAAACAAGGAGCGCCGAAGGCTGTCCATCCTGGGATGGGCGTACAAGCATGGCGACTTTGCCCTGGCCGTTGGGAGCGGGGATGGACGGCAGGAAGGCTTGAGAAAGACCGGTGTCGGCCAGATCGAAGGTCCACACGATGGAAGCGTCGGTCAGGGAGAATCCGACGATGCGGGAGGTCTGTGCCAACTCGACGGGGGCATGGGCTTGGGTGGCTCCGGGCGTGGCGTCGACACCATCAGTGAAGCCGTCGTGATAGCCAGCCTTGGAAGAGAAACTGGCGAGAGAGCCGATGTACTTGCTGAAGCAATACGTGGGGAGGTTGGTGGACCAGAGTATCCATCCGAGGGGATCACTGATGCGGTTGGGCTGGGGGGTCGCCTGACAACGGGTGCCATCAGCCAGTCCGGCGGCGTAGTCCTCGTCATACCCCTCGTACCAGGTCGCGTCCTGATTGTCTTGCGCATACTGGGCGAAGTCCACGTTGGTGGCGACCAGTCCCACCTTAGTGGAGCCAGCGTCGAACAGGGTGGAGTGATAGTAAAAAGCGAACTGGGGGTCCATTCCGACTGTCGCCAGGACGGGTGCGGTTTGTGTGGGCTGATTGAGTAGGTCTGGGACGACACTGTCGGAGTTGGGAGAGGAAGTCACGAGGGGGCGCACAACGAACCATCCGATCAGAGCGAGAACGAGCACAAGGATGACCGCACCGCCAAGGATGAATGGCCAACGCCTCGGTAGGGTGAGGCGACGTTCCTTGGTGGGAGGGCCAGGGATGGGTGTCACAGCGGGCGTGAAGGAGATGTTCTGGGGTGGGGGGAATTGTTGGGAGTCCCAGGTGGCTCCCTGCGGCAGTCCTGTGTTGTAGACAAAGGTGGGCGAAGAAGGGCTCGGACCTTGCGCCGACGCTTGGGGCGGGGAGAGGGGAGCACCAGCGACGACAGAAGCATTGCTGTTATCTTGTTCCGATGGCGGGACTGGAATCGGAGCCGACGATTCGGCGGGTCGAGGAGGCGCCATGGTGGGCGAAGAGTCTTTGGAGACAGGTGCGGCCGTCGATGCCCTCTGTGCCAAAGCAGCATGCACCTCGTCATCTCCGACTTGGTCGAGCCAGTCGAGCAGAGCGGGATACGCATTGCGGTGCCGGGCGATTCGCGTCCACAAACCAGGTTGCGCCAGGGCGATTGCCATGAGGTCAGCGGCAGGGGTCGCTGGGTCGCGTACTGCCACCGTCGCGGTGATGAGATCGCTGAAGTCGGGCATACCCTCTCCCATAGTCAGCTTCCAGCATACAGTCCCTGGCCGTGCCCTCAGGTTCAGCAGGCAGACTAGGACAGGACGCGGACGATTCCGGAATCGCCCCAGACGAGGAAGACGCGGGACATGAGGGCGAGGTGCTGTCCTTGCTGCATGGTCAGGGTCCACGCATTGGCCACTTGAGACTCCACGATTCTCCTGGCGGACAAGCTCTGAGATTCTGGGTTTGAGAGGTAGACCATGCTGGGGCCCAAGAAGACCTGCGGTCCCGAACCCACGGCAGTGACTTCCCCCGTGTCCAAATCGAGGGCCGACACCTGGTTGCCGCTACCTTCCACGATAAGACTGCGACCGGCTATGCCCAGGATCGTTCCTGACAGACTCGGCGTGCCAATCTTCTCCGACCACGCGGATTTCCCGCTACCGAGGATATGCGCACCGATCGGGGTCCCCGATGTGTACACGATGGAGTCATAGACAGTCACGAAAGGCGAACTGACGAGTAGGGGTGTGCCCCAGACGTTCGTGTTCGTCTTCACATCGATGAGCGCGAGAGTGTGTGCTGTTTCGTCGTATCGGAAGACCGACCCATCGCTGGACTCGACGTAGGACACCGTGGCCGAGGAATCTCCACCAAAGGAGGCTTTACGCCCATCCATGAGCGCGACGTAGCCGTCACCAGTGAACACCCAGTCATCGCCAATGACAACTGCTGCTTGTCCCTCATAGTCGGGAGAGACTCTGTTTGGGCTGGTCCACAGTGGCGTCCCCAAGTTGGACAGCGCCGTCGTTCCAGTCGCTCCCGTGATGACCAGAATCGAATCGACAAAGGCCAGAATCTGAGCCGTGGGATCGGGCCATGCGATGGCGCCTCCCACGGCTCCCGTCGTGGCGTCCAGGATGACAAGCTTGGTCACTGGGGTCTGGGTCTCGTCGACGCCGGAGACGAGGAAGGCGATGCGTCCCTTGCCGTTGGCTGCGATGTGGGTGTTGGGCGCTGGGTCAGAAGGTTTGACTGCGCTCTGGTACGTCAATCTCTTCAGGGAGGGCCACGTCACGCCCAAGTCTTCCAAAGTGTACGTCCACAGCGCGCGCCCGTCTGCCAAGGCGAAGCCCATCAGGAACGAACCCTGTTCTAGTACTTCGCGCCGGTTGACTTCGTGTACACCGGGCGTGCCTTGCACCCCATCGACCCAACCCGCGCGATAGCCCGAAGTCGCGTCGTTGCTGTACTTCTCGGCGTCGCCCAAAGAGGGATTGGCGAAACGATTACAGAATGGGAACTTATAGTTGTTGGTTACATCAGCCTCGGGGGTCCACGCTCCCCAAGCGGCGTAGTCCCAGTACGGAGGTTCTGGGACACCGGCACATGCTTGTCCAGCGGCGAAAGCGTCGCTGTAATCCTCGGCGAACCCCTCGTACCACCCAGCCGAGGGATGGTCGAGCTCGAGTTGGTTATAGTCTCCCTGGGAATAGGTCAACCCAATCCCAGCGGTGACAGGGTCTTCGGCCGTATTCGTGTAGTAGTAGCGGTCCAGGTCCTCGACCTTGCCCAAGATATTCGTGCCAGCCGAGACAGACGGGTTTTGAGCCAAGTCGGGTCCGGGATTCTTGGGTGGGGCCAGCGGTTCCGGTTGGCGCAGGAGGAACCACCAGGCAGCGACTCCGCCAGTGACAAGGACTACGACGATAAGGAGCACAAGCAGGAATACCCACCAACGTCGGCCTTCTCGTTCCGGCTCTTCCTCGTTGGTTTCTTCGATGATTCCCCTGCGCGGGGCATCTGGCTCCTGTCCCGACATGATTGCCTACCGTCCTCGCATCGCCGAACGTGCGCCCTTCATGTTGGGCAGGGGACCCTTGGGCAGTGGTATGCGGGGTCGCGCCTCATCGAGGGCTTTGAGGCGGGCCTGTATCTGCGTGACCTCGGCGCCTTTGATGACCTTGGGCAGCTTGCGGATGTACTTGTCCAACCTGTTGAGTGGGACCTGATTGGGGGCGTCGCCCATGACGATGGCAGTGACCGGAACGGCGTACTTGATGGATTCGTGCCTCTTGGTTTCGGTGTTCAGCATTTCGCGCACACGCCCAGCTGCACCTTCGCCAACGAGGACGATGCCAGCAGGACCTACCGCGCGATGGACAATGTCTTGATAACGATTGACCGCGATGGCTGGAGTCTTCACCCATGCCTTGGGCAGGAGATTCAGGCCCACTTCGGCTGAACCAGGCTGGCCCTTGTACCGGATGAACATGGCAATCTTGGCTCGCCACGACAGGATGTACATCGCAGCGAGAAGGCCGAACATGACCCCGATGACAGTCCACATCCACCAAGGAGTGAGCCACAGCAAGCCGACGACCGTGAAGATGGCGACGCACGCGATGAATCCACCCACCATGAGCCAGACGGCTGCCTTGTCATTCTCCCGCGTGACGCGGAAGACTTCCTTCATCTGGCGTATCCGTCCCCAGTCCGCTGGGTTGTCGGAGTTTTTCTTCCGTAATTTGGCGGCCTTGACCTCTGCCTTCTGTTCAGCAGCCAGTTTCTTTGCGGCTTCGCTTGCCATATGTCTCCCGTGTGTCAGAACTCAGCGCCGAAGTCTCCGACTTCGAGGCGCGTCTTGATTGTACCCAAGAATTGTGCGGCATCCGAGGTGCCAATAACGCGATGGTCGTACGACAATGACAAATACACCATATCTCGGACCGCCACAATCTCGCCCAAACGCGGATCGTCGACCACAACAGGACGCTTGACGACGGAACCGACCGACGCGATGCCAACTTGAGGTGTGATGATGACCGGGGTGTCCATGAGGGTGCCAGACCTGGAGTGGTCGACCAAGGAGAAAGTTCCTCCCACAAGGTCGTTTTCGGCAATTTGTCCCGCAGATGCTCGGGTGGCGAGGTCATGGATGCGCGAGGCGAGTCCGGCCACGGAAAGGTCGCCGGCATCACGGATGACCGGGAATGCCAATCCTTGAGGTGTGCTCATGGGGAGGGTGAGATGCTCGGCACTCGCGTAGGTGACAGTGCCTGCGTTGGAGTCAATCGTCGCATTGAACATGGGGAAGAGTCTCAGTGCTTCCAGGATGGCCTTGGCGACGAAGGGAATGTACGTCAACTCGAAACCATGCCGGGCAAGGAAAGCAGCACTCGCCGACGTGCGCAGCCGTGCAATCGCGGTGACATCAGCTTCGACAACGGATGTCAGTTGGACTGGACCGCTCGCAACTGAAGCGGTGCGACTGGGCGTCAGAGGTTCAATCCTGCCCGAGGTGGTGGCCAAGGCAACTGCAGAAGGGGGAGGGAAGACCTGAGGGTCGGTCAAGTCAACTGGCTCGACGAGGTCGCCGGATTCGCTGGTTTGGTCGGCCTTGGCCGGTTGTGCGGCGTCAGGAACCGAATCGGTCTCGGGAACGACTTGCGTGGTCTGATCTGGTTCGGCAGCAGGCTTGTCTGGCTGGTCCGGTTGTGTCGGGATGGGTTCCGTTGGTTCGGCTGACGGTGTTGTCGAGTCGTCTGGAGTTTCGCCTTGCTCGACCTCTTCCGGAGTGTCCGGTCGAGACACGGGAGCGATTCCGTCGTCTATCATGTCAGGCACGTCGTCTGCGTCCTTGGTCGGTTGGGCTGTTTCTTCCGCTGCGGATTCAGGTTCGGCTGACTGGTCTGATTGTGTCTGGTCCGATGTGTCGACCACCGTGTCTGTCGTCTCCTTTGATTTCTCAGGTTTCTTCGTGTCTTCTGCGGTGTCTTCGACTTTCTCGGGTTTCATGGTGTCTTCCACGACCACGGTTTCCTCCTGCGCAGAAAGGTCTTCCTTGGTTTCCGCTGCCTCGGCCGTTTCCTTCGGTGCCGATTCCTGGGTCGACTCTGTCGTCTCTTCCTGCTCGGAGATTTCCTCCACGAAGTCCTTCGTTTCTTCGCCCTTGTCGGTGCTCAGGACACCATCATCGGCAGTGTCTTTGTCAGTGCGAGGAGGTAATTCGCGTGCCGCCGCCTCTACGTCTTTCTTGCGAATCCTGCCACCGACTCCAGTGCCTTGTATGGTGTCCAAATCGACGCCGCTTTCCTTGGCAAGTTTGCGCACCAGCGGAGTGATGTAGGGGCCGGAAGCCACGGGCGGGACGGCCTTCGGGGGCTTCAGAGGCACCGGAACAAAGCGGGTGTCGGGAGTGGTGGATGCGCCCTGGGATTCGGGAGTCGGACCTGGGAAGGTAGGCGGGAAATCTTCGGCGGCAACTGTGGCAGTGGCCTGCGTCGCAGTCGGTGTCTCCAGCGTGACACCTGGCTGGTCGGACGCGGAAGGCGCGGTGGGTACGTCGGAAGCGGCGAAAGAAGTCAGTGGCTGCGTCAGGGACGGTTCCATCACAATCTCGGGAATCGGGTCGGCCACGAACATGTCAGGGGCGGACGGGGCTTGCGCAGGCTGCGTTGGAGGCACAGGGGCAGGCGGGACAGGCTCGCTGAGGGGAGGCGCGGGTGGCGGCGGGGGTGTGAGCAGGGCTGGCGTTGGAGACACCTGTGGTGTCCTGGGCAAGGTGACCGTGTCTGCCACGGTTCCGCCCCAGGGCGCCGCACCTGTGCCCGCAGTGTAAGGAGAGGGTGCATCAGCGCGAGGCGTACCACCGTGGGAGAGATTGCTGGACACAGACGAGGAAAGTGGACTGACTGGAGAAGTCGGCACACTCACTCCAACTGGCCCGGGAGGGGTTGGTAAGCCGGAGGCATGGGTGGCGACTTGGTGGAAGTCTGGCATGACCAAGGGGCCGGGAGAGGGCGAGGGCGCAACGGCGGGAGCGGGCCCGGAAGGTCTCTTGTCGTCCGTGTGGGAATGATTGGAGTTGCCGCGTTGAGATCCTTGATTGGGATTGGTCCATGCCGACGGAAGACCGACAGGGGAAGGGCTAGGCATCACCGGGGCGTTGGACCCGGCCAGTGTGCCACCAGTCGCCCTAGGCGTCGGTCCTGAAGGAAGGGGAGTCAGCGGCGCGATGGGCCTTGAATCCTGGCCAGCGGGGACAGGAGAACCCGGCGCGAACTTCCCAGCAGGAGGTGCGGGCAGAGAAAGGCCAGGGGGCGAAGCCGGACGTGGTGGGGCAGGGTCGGCCAGCGGAATGCGCAGAGAACTCAGTGTGACTGGTTCCGCAGTCTGGGTAGCGCTTGGGCCCTCGAAGCCACTGGGATGCGCGCCAAAAACGGAGAAATCGGAAGGCTCAAAAGGGGAGCGCGATGACATCGACACAGGGTCACCCACGACAGCAAGGATGGTTCCCACACTGACCACTTGGTCCTCGTGAGCGCGGATTTCGAGTATGACGCCGGTGGCGGGGGAAGGAATTTGGGCATCGACCTTGTCGGTGCTGACTTCCACAATCGGCTCGCCCTCGGCGACAGGGTCACCCACACGTTTCAGCCAACGCGAGACAGTACCCTCGGTGACGGATTCTCCGAGAAGCGGCAGTGTGACTGCGGTGGACATGACCACTCCTTCCTTTAAGTCACAAGCCTACAGCGTGACTCCATTTCGCGCCCGTGCGATACAGATTTGTGGTGGTGTTCGGGTGTGCGAGAACTCGTGCTGGCAAGGGCATTGGCTCTTCTCTCAGGTAGGGATGGAGGTTGATGCGTACACTATCTTCAGTCGAGTTGAGGCTTTTGATGGGAGTTGTATGTCGCTGGTTTCGTCCCCGCTAGAGGGTGTACACAAGGCGTTGGGCGCGAAGTTCGCGCAGTTCGGTGGTTGGGAAATGCCTCTGGAGTATGCCGGGGTCCTGGCTGAGCACCAGGCCGTGCGAGAGCGTGTGGGAGTGTTCGATGTGTCCCATCTCGGAACGTTCCTTGTGGCGGGGTCGGGCGCGAAGGACTGGTTGAACTCCCGACTCACCAATGACTTGGACCGCATTTCCGCAGGTCAGGCGCAGTACACCCTGCTGCTCGACGAGGCTGGTGGAGTCGTGGACGACATGATTGTGTACGTGTTTTCGCCTGACAAGGTCATGGTCATTCCCAATGCGTCCAACTCCGACGAAGTCATTGCTCGTCTGCGTGCTGGGGCTCCAGCGGATTTGTCGTGGACTGACTTTCACCAACAGGCTGCCACTATCGCCGTCCAAGGACCACGCAGCGCCGATGTGCTCGCCGAAGTTGGTTTGCCGACTGACTTGGCGTACATGAGTTTTGCCGAGGTGGGCGAGTCCGATGGCCTCAAACAGACGGGACAAGAGGGACAAGAGGGACCGTCCCCTTTAGTCCCAATCCCGGATGACGTGGCACTGACGGTGTGCCGAACCGGCTACACCGGCGAGAAAGGGTACGAAATCGTCGCGCCTGCTTCTCGCGCGGTCGAGTTGTGGGAGTCGCTCATGCGAGCGGGGGAGAAGTATGGCATTGCTCCTTGCGGACTAGGGGCGAGGGACACTCTGCGCACAGAGATGGGCTACCCCCTCCACGGCAACGACCTGTCCCGGTCCATTTCGCCAGTCGAGGCCAGAGTGGGATGGGCAGTCGGGTGGAAGAAGGAGCACTTCGATGGTGATGGGCCAGCCCGAGCACTCAAGGCTTCAGGCCCATCGCGGGTGCTCTTGGGTATTCGCGCTTGTGGGCGGGGGATTCCGCGCCATGGCATGTCGGTGGTGGACGATCAAGGGGCAACCGTCGGCGAGGTGACTTCCGGCACTTTCTCTCCGACCCTCAAGGTCGGCGTCGGACTGGCCTTCCTGCCTGCGGAAACGAAGGTTGGCGACGAAGTCCTGGTTCAGATTCGCAATCGCACCGAGGCATTCGAGGTGGTCAAGCCGCCCTTTGTCGCCTCCCATGTCACCGACTAGGGACGTGCTGGTTAGCCAGTGGTTCCCTGGGGAAGTGCTGATTCGCCAGCGGTTCGCTAGAGCCCGGCCTCTTCGTCGAGGGCCATCGTGTACACGGCCTGGTCGCCATCGAGGAGGGTCAACTCGTGGACGTCTTCGGCGAGCAGGTCTTCGTAGGCGCCTGTCAGCCAGGATTCAGCGTCTTCGCGTGACTCCCAACCCAAGGACATGTCCTCGGCCAAGTCACGGTTCGTCAGGTCGGCGGGAGGCTGCCAGAACCAGGTCATCGCTGCTGCCTACTTCGTTGTTTCAGTCTTGGTCTTGGTCGCTTCAGGCTTGGTCTTCTCGGCCTTAGGCTTCACCGGATCGGGCTCGGGCACATTGGGCCACATCCACGGCGAACCCCTCTTGACGCGCGGGGATGGCTGGCGGGAGCGTCGCATGAGGTACGTGCGGGCAATCGCATACCCCAACTTGCCCTTCAGCGACCCATTGGGGAAGAACTTCAGGAGTTGTTTCCTGCATCCACGCCACATGATGAAGGAGTCCAAGGCAAAGAGCAAGACTAGTGCGTACACAGCGTACATGCCCACTGCCATGGCCGGAGGCCACCAGTATGCACTCACGACAAGGGAGAACACGAGGGAAATCAACATGACGGGCAGTAGGAACTCCCCGACGTTCCAGCGCCGATCCACCCAGTCGCGGATAAGCGTGTTGGCTGGCAGAGCATGAGTCTTGGTCAGAGCTTCGTCGCGGGCTTTGTTCTTGGCGTCGCGCTCTCTGGCCTTGGCTTGCTTCGGAGTGAGCGTGGGCGATATACGTTGCCGTCTGGCCTCCTCGGCCTGTCTGCGCGTGGGTGTGGCGATGGCCTTCTTCTGCGGGCCTCTGCTCGCCTGCCCGATTTCCGCGCTCGGATACTCGGGTGTCGCCTTCTGCGTGGGTTCGGGTTTCGTCGCTGCCACGGTGCCTCCTGGTCTGTTCTCGGTTCATTCTACTGTGGTGACGGACGCTGTCCTGCCGCACCCCATGCGGGCAATAGTAGGCGAGCGCACAACGCATGGGTAGGGTGGTCCCGTGATTCTTCTGCTCAGCCATGTACAGACCCCCGCAGGTCGGGAGGTCGTGGAGTGGGCCGCTCAAGGACTCTCGGGGTCGTCGAACACGGTGGAGTCGGTGGATTTGGACGTGGTCTTCGCCGAGGCGACTGGACTCATTACCCGAGCTCCAGCAGTGCGGGAATTGCGGGAGCGTTTCAGGGGTGCGGACTTGGTGGTGTACGTCGGAGACCAGGTCATTTTCGCCGATGGCGGCGGGGTCCACTTGAGACAAGTGAGCACCTGGGCCGAGGAGGCGGCGGTCCCCGTCGTGGCCCTGGCGCCGCACATCGAGATTTCCACCCGAGAGTTACGTACCCTCGGAGTCGAGGCTGGGTATGGAGTGAGTTCGCCCGCCGACGTCGCTGCGGTTGTACAGACGTGGTTGCCCGCCTGACCTCAGAAAATGTCGTACCCTCGTTATAGGTTGTACGCAAGGAGGCGTATATGTCTGGGAAGCGGAAAATACTCATCGGGGTGCTGGTGTGCGCCTTGGTCATTGCCGGGGGCATCGTTTTCGTTCTGGAGAGCCAGAGCCGACATGAGCCCAAGCCTCCTAGGGTCCCATCGGAATACACCCTCGCCGGGACCTTCCAGGACGAATTGGGGTGCGCCGAGGACTGGATGACCACCTGCCCCAACACTGGGCTTGTGAAGGATGAGGCGACCGGGTTGTGGAAGGCGACTCTGAGCATTCCGCAGGGAACATGGGAGTTCAAGATCGTCCACGGCTCGACCTGGGACGATTCGTTCGGGAAGGACGGCGGGTCGGACAATATCCCACTCTCGCTTGCGGGCTACACGCCGGTGACCTTTGTCTACGATCCAGTCGCGCGGCAACTTGGCTTTACTCTTTCTGACACACGTGGGGGATATGAGAAGGCCGACAAGACCCTCATCGCTGACCCCGCTGTGGACCCCGGCGCGGGCAATGTCTTTTACTTCGTCATGACTGACCGGTTTGCCGACTCCGACCCAAGCAACAACACCGCCTTCATTTCCTCGACAGGGGCTCTGACAAGCTCAGACGACCCTGAAGTCTCGGGGCACAAGCCGACTGACTCCGGCTATTACCTGGGCGGCGACATCCAGGGAATCATCGACAAATTGGACTACATCCAAGGTTTGGGGACAACTGCGATTTGGTTGACCCCACCCTTCGTGAACAACCCTGTGCAATCCGGATCGGCGGGATACCACGGCTACTGGATCACCGATTTCACCCAGATCGACCCACACCTTGGCGGTGACAAGGCCATGAAGGCGCTCATCAAAGCAGCCCACGACAAGGGCATGAAGGTCTTCTTCGACATCATCTGCAATCACACGGCTGACCTCATCTCTTATGAAGGCGACGATTTCGCTCCCTACGTGACGCAAGCCCAGAAACCGTACACCGACGCGGCAGGAGCCCCATTCGACCCGGCGACCTATGCTGCCGGGACCGCTGGTCCGTTCCCCATCCTCGACGCGGCAACCTCATTCCCCTACGTGCCCTATCGCCCGGCAGGCAAACCAGCCTTGGTTCCCGACGCCCTGTCCGATGTGACGCTGTACCACAACAGGGGCGACATCATGAATTGGGACAACCAAGAGCAGGCTCAGGACGGCGACTTTTCGGGCCTGGACGATCTGATGACGGAGAACCCTGCTGTGGTCGATCTCATGGTGGACATTTACACCGCGTGGATGGGTTGGGGAGTCGACGGATACCGCATCGACACGGTCAAACACGTCAACATGGAGTTCTGGACTCAGTTCACCGCTGCCATTTCTGCTTATCAGGCGTCGGGCGCGGCGGGGGTGAATCGGGACTTCTTCATGTTCGGCGAGGTCTATTCCGGCGACGTCGCCAATGCGACCAGCCCGTACTTCCACTCCACCGACATGAACTCCCTTCTGGACTTCCCCTTCGCCCTGGGTGTGCGCGGCTATCTCGGCGGAGGCAGCGCCGATGATCTGTCCCGGCTCTACGCCGCCGACGATTACTACATCACGGGCCACTCTGACCCTTCCGACTTGGTGACCTTCTTGGGCAACCATGACATGGGCCGCATCGGCTGGATACTGGCGGATCAGCGCGTGGACAATCCGGAGGCCCGTCTCGGGCTGGCCAACGACCTGCTCTATCTCACACGAGGACAACCGGTCGTTTACTACGGCGACGAGCAGGGGATACTCGGAACAGGCGGAGATAAGGCGGCGCGGCAGCCTCTGTTCCCCACGCAAGTCCGGGAGTACCAGGATTCGCCGCTGGCCGACGGGTCGACACTGGGAATCAGCGACCATTATTCGACGACGACCGCGCAGTATGAGCAGTTGGCCACCTTGGCCGCCTTGCGACTGGACCACCCAGCCTTGGCCACGGGGGCCCAGGTCGAATTGGCGGTCTCGGGCCCGGTGTACGCCTTCTCGCGCGTGGACCCAAGCGAGAAAGTGGAAATTGTTGTAGCGCTCAACTCGTCGACTGAGGCGATGACTGTGGACCTGACCACGTTGACCCAGTCAGCCACCTACACAACTCTCTACCAATCGGGTTCTGGTTCCAGTATTGGCTCTCTCACTTCGGATGACGCGGCCAATCTGGAAGTCACTGTGCCAGCGTTGGGAGCCATCGTCCTTCAGGCGAACAAGCAGGTCAGCGCGCCCTCGGTTCCCCTGACCGACGGCGAGACCGGTTCGTTCACCATTTCGGCGGGCGGCAACAATGAGACTCGCGTGGAGGGTATGGCGGCCATCACAGCCACCGCTCCTGACCTGGTCTGGAGTCAGACGACCTTCTGGGTGAGGCAGGCTGGCGATGACGAGTGGACTCTGCTCGGGACCGACACTGGGGCGAATCCCAGAGTCTTCGACGACACGGCGAGATATCCTGCTGGCGCCCTGCTGGAATACCGAGCGGTCAACGTCGATGCGGCAGGCCATGTGGTCGCGGCCTCTCAAGTGGCGGGAGTGGGGATGTACGCGGCGGTGCCGAAGTAGGGGGGCAAGGCGATTCGTGCGTTCGGGATGACTGCGGGCCCAATTCGGGAAACGCTGGTCATTGATCAAGTTCTCCGTCATTCTGCGACTTCGCGCAGAATGACGATAGACGTTGATGAGTGGTTCCTTGGAGTGTCCAACTGGAGGTGCCGACGGCCTAGTAGAATAGGGGCGTGCCCGAGGAACTGATTGTTGGTTTCAACCCCATGGCTGCGACGCAGCGGGTTGCGTCTTGTGCGTCCATGATTCGTTCGCGCCTGATGTGGCTTCTGGTTTCCGTGGTGATTTGCGTGTGGATTTACATCTGGAAACGCGACTCGTTGACCGGTGTAACGGTCGTTGCGCTCTTCGCTGCGGGCATTGGGTACTCCGTCTTGTGGGTTGTCATCTCGCTGGTTTCCTGGATTCGGGCCAAGGCGGCTCTGGGGGACATCACGCCAGGGGTGGCCACGAAGATTGACCGCAACGGCATCTGGATGCAGTCGGTGTCTTTGCCGTGGTCGGGCATCGACAAGATTGTCGCCCAATCGGGGCGTTTCGGGCGTCCCGCCACTATTCGCGTGTACAACCAAGTCGGTGAGGCCGCACGTGTGCCCATCAATGTCTTGGACGTCATGCCCGGAACCATCGACGCTTCCATCCGTGCCTTCTCCAACGGCGCCCACTGGATCGACACGTCCAAACTCGGCAACTGAGGAACTACACTTGTCACGAAGGGCAGTGTCCAGGTTCTGAACGCTCACACGACCGGTCTTGGACCCATATTCCCCTGCGACATCACCGGGCTTTGAGCGCGTAGAATAACGTCAGGCCGATTCGGCCAATGTCATATACAGGAGAATATCAATGCCTATTGCAAACCCTGAGGTTTACGCCGAAATGATCAAGCGGGCCAAGGAAGGTTCCTATGCCTATCCCGCCATCAACATCACCTCATCCCAGACCCTCAACGCCGCCATTGCCGGTTTTGTGGCCGCAGGCTCTGACGGCATCGTGCAGGTCTCGACGGGTGGAGCGGAATACGCCTCGGGTCCCACCATCAAGAACATGGTGTCCGGCGCGGTGGCTCTGGCCGAGTACGCCCATGTCGTCGCCAAGAACTGCCCGGTCAACATCGCCCTTCACACCGACCATTGCCCCAAGGACAAGCTGGAAGGCTACGTCCGTCCGCTGCTCGCCATCTCCGCCGAGCGCGTGAAGAAGGGCCAAGACCCGCTGTTCGGCTCCCACATGTGGGATGGTTCGGCTGTCGGCACGAAGGAAAACCTCCAGATCGCCCAGGAACTCATCAAGCTCACGGCGGCCAATCACCAGATTCTCGAAATTGAGGTCGGCGTGGTCGGCGGCGAAGAAGATGGCGTCTCCGCTGAGATCAACGAGAAGTTGTACACCACGGTCGAGGATGGCCTGGCCACCGTTGAGGCCCTCGGCCTCGGGGAGAACGGTCCTTACATCACAGCGCTGACATTCGGCAATGTGCATGGCGTGTACAAGCCCGGTTCGGTCAAACTCCGCCCGGCAGTCCTCAAGGAGATTCAGGACGCAGTCGGCGCGAAATATGGCGTTGACAAGCCCTTTGCCTTGGTCTTCCACGGCGGCTCCGGCTCGACGGCACAGGAGATCTCCGACGCGGTGGATTACGGCGTCATCAAGATGAACATCGACACCGACGCTCAGTACACCTTCACTCGTCCGGTCGTGGAGCACATGTTCCGCAACTACGACGGGGTGCTCAAGGTCGATGGCGAGGTTGGCAACAAGAAGATGTACGACCCGCGCGCATGGGGCAAGGCTGCTGAGGCTGGCATGGCTGCTCGTGTCGTGGAAGCTGCCGAGCAACTGCGTTCAGCGGGCAAGCATTTCGACGCCTGACATCGAAAGAAAAGCACAACGGGCTGGATATCCTTGGGAATCATTGACAGTTGTCCTGCATCGTCATTCTGCGCGTAGTCGCAGAATCCAGATGTGGTTCGTGTGGTCCTGTGACTACGCGCAAGGATGACACGAGGTCATGATTTCAGGGTTGTTCAAAATCGCTGGAAGGGCACCTCTCTTGGGGTGCCCTTTCGCATTGTGAGCGAGTTGCCAGATGTTGCCGCGACGACTAGGGTAGTGGCGTGGATGTTGCACATGTTGAACCCGATGACGACCGGCCCGTCACCATTTACGAGGTCGCGGCTGCCGCAGGCGTGAGCCCTTCGACTGTGTCGCGCACCTTCTCTCGTCCAGGTCGAGTGTCCGTGCGTACAGCCGACCATGTGCGAGCCGTGGCCGCCGAGATGGGATACCGCGAGGACGCGATCTTCCGCCCCCTCACCCAGGGCCGCAACCGCACCATCGGCATTGCCATTTCCGACGTGACGAACCCTTTCTACTTTGGCATTCTGCGCGGAGCGGAAGCACAGGCAATGAAGTCGGATTACACGGTCCTGCTTGTGGACGCCCAAGAGTCCGGCACGCGAGAACGCCACAACCTTGACCGTTTGTTGCCGCATGTGGATGGACTGATTGTCGCGTCGTCGCGCATGTCCGACACGGTCCTTCGTTCTGTCGCCAAGTCGCATCCGGTCGTCGTTCTGAACAGATACGTGGGGGGCTTGCCGTCCGTGGTGCCCGACACGAGCCACGGCATGAAACAGGCCATTGCGCATTTGCTGCAACTGGGTCACACCACCGTGCATTACCTCGCTGGCCCTGATGCTTCCTGGATTTCCGGCATGCGCTGGCTGGCTGTGCGCGCCGCCGCCCAGTCGATGGGATTCACCGCCCATCGCATCGGCCCGGTCGTGCCCACGGTCGAGGGTGGCGTTTCCGCCGCCAACCAGATCATCGCCCGTCGCGCGACCGCGGTCATCTGCTACAACGACCTGACCGCCATGGGGTTGATGAGGGCGCTGGCCCGCAAAGGGGTCTCCACGCCAGGCGATGTCTCGGTCATCGGATGCGACAACATCTTTTCGTCTGACCTTGTCACACCGCCTCTGACGACAATTGCCGCACCCATGGGTGTGCTCGGGGACACCGCCGTGAAAAACATTGTCGCTATGTTGGGCGGTGCGAAGCCTCAGCTTGCCGCGCCCATCACGGTGCCGGTCAAACTCATCGTGCGCAACTCGACCGGACCCTGCCACGGTTTCAGGGACACGGCGGAGTAAAGCCGCCGCGAAACCTCCGGACCAAGTCGGCACAGAGCCGCAGATGCGGGTCGTTGTCGGACCGGGTTGAGGTGTAAACCGCTGAAACACCATGCAAGACTGACCTGTGGGCCGTGTGAGACCGAGAGAATGGTAAGTGTTCCCCACCTCAAGGAGTGAAATGTCCCCGCTTCCCGGTTCCGCACAGATCGGCGTCATCGGCATGGCCGTCATGGGTTCCAACCTGGCGCGCAACCTCGCCCATCACGGTTACCACGTCGCCATTTACAATCGGACGACGGCCAAGACCCTCGAAGTCGCGGCTGAGTTCCCCGAAGAAGGGTTCATCGTTGCCGAGGACCTGGAGAGTTTCGTTGCTTCCCTGGAGAAGCCCCGGCGGATGATTCTCATGGTCAAGGCAGGCGCGCCGACAGACGCGACCATCGACCAACTCATTCCGCTCCTGGAACCCGGCGACATCGTGGTGGACGGTGGCAACTCCTTCTTCCAAGACACCCGGCGCCGCGAAGCCAAGTTGCGCGAAGTCGGCCTGCACTTTGTCGGCACAGGCATCTCCGGTGGCGAAGTGGGCGCCTTGGAAGGCCCCGCCATCATGCCCGGTGGGTCGCAACACTCTTACGACTACGTGGGCAAGATATTGGAGGACATTTCCGCGAAGTATGAAGGTGAGCCCTGCTGCGCGTACATCGGCACAGACGGCGCGGGCCACTTCGTGAAGATGGTCCACAACGGTATCGAGTATGCGGACATGCAGTTCATCGGCGAGGCCTACGAACTGCTCAAGAGCGCGGGATTCGCAGCGGCGGAAATGGCGGATATCTTCGCCACATGGAACACTGGCGACCTGGATTCCTACCTCATCGAAATCACGTCCGAGGTCCTGCGCCAAGTCGACGCCAAGACCGGCAGGCCGTTGGTGGACATCGTGGTGGACGCTGCCGGCATGAAGGGCACCGGGACGTGGACTGTCCAAGAAGCCTTGTCACTTGGGGTCCCTGCTGCAGCTATTGCCGAGTCGGTCTTCGCCCGGGCGACCTCCTCAACTCCCGACTTGCGCGAGGCAGGAGTCAAGGCACTAGCCGGGCCTGATGGCCAGGTCAAGGTGGAGGACCGTGCCCAGTTCGTGGACGACATCCGACAAGCACTGTGGGCGTCCAAGGTCGTCGCCTACGCCCAAGGTTTGCATGAAATCAAGGTCGCAGCGGCTGACTATGGCTGGGATATCGACGTGGCATCAGTGGCGCGCATCTGGCGGGCGGGGTGCATCATCCGCGCCAAACTGCTGGACCGCATCGCCAATGAGTACGCAGCCAATAACCTTGTTACGTTGTTGGAAGCCCCCTCTATTGCGGAGGAATTGGGCAAGAGCCAAGACGCATGGCGCCGGGTCATTTCGGCGGCGGTCGAGGCGGGTGTCCCAGTTCCAGGCTTTTCCTCGGCCCTGTCGTACTACGACCAGGTACGTGCCCCGCGAGTCAATGCCGCCCTCACGCAGGGCTTGCGGGACTTCTTCGGCGCCCACACCTATCGCCGTATCGATGAGCCCGGCAGTTTCCATACCTTGTGGAGCGGCGACCGCTCTGAGATCAAGACTTCTGACTGACGGCAAGCAAGGGCAGCAGCGATGAATGAGCAGGGTCGGCGTGTCGGAGTGAGGCGCTCATGACCCTCAGTGTGGGGGCATGGCTCCTGCTGGCTGCTGCCGCCCTTGTGGTGGGGATATCGAAGACCTCCATCGGCGGCCTCGCGTCCCTGGCCGTGGCCGCATTCGCCATGGTCTTGCCCGCCAAGGAATCCACAGCGGCGGTCCTCCTCCTGCTCATCACTGGCGACATTGTCGCTGTTCTTCTATATCGCAAGCAGGCGGATTGGAGTCAGCTCAAGAAACTCCTGCCTGCGGTTATCCCCGGTATCGTGCTCGGCGCGGTCTTCATGAAGTTCGTGTCCGACCAGGTGCTCTTGTTATCTGTGGCAGCATGCTTGTTGATTGCTGTGGGATTGCAGGTGGGGATGAGAGTGCGTGACGCCCGAAGGGCTGCGGTGGGGGCGAGCGCTCTCGTCGCAGGCGATGACGGGGGCTCTGACGACGATGGAGTGGCATCCGGCGCGGCCGTCGCTGAGTCCTCCCCGGCCCACGAGTCGAGTCGCGCCAAGAGTATGGCCGCGCCCATTGCCGCCGGTGTGGCGGCGGGCTTCACGACCATGGTGGCCAACGCGGCAGGAGCGGTCATGGCGCTGTACCTGCTCGCCATCAAAGCGGACAAAGCCCGATTCGTCGCCACAGGCGCATGGTTCTTCTTCCTTGTGAATCTGTCGAAAGTACCGTTCTCCATTGGCCTGGGACTCATTCACACTCACACCCTGATCATCCTTGCCGCAGTCATTCCGGTGGTTCTCGTAGGGACGTGGATCGGGCGTACCTTCCTCAAGAAGCTCAAGCAGGGGTCGTTCGAGTGGTTGACCATCGCCGCATCCGCCTTGTCCGCAATAGTTCTGCTTCTGAAGGGGTTGCTCTAGGGGCCGGGCGTCTTAGCGGTTCTTGAATAGAGTGAACAGTCGGCTTTCGCGGACGGTCCACACTGCCAGGACGGCTCCGATGAGTGACGCTGCTCCTCCGGTGACGATGGGACGCATGCCCAGGAGGGCGATATGTCGGGTTTCTGCTTGTGCTGGGTACGCGCCGACTACAACGCCGACGAGCGCAAGGATGCACGCGGGAATGATCCAGGACAGGGCCTCGACTAGGCACTGCACACCGAGGAAAGACTTGGGGATGCCCGCGTGGAGATCGCTGGCGTACTCCAGACGCCTCGTCGCTGTGGCGGCAATACCGATGAGGAAACCAGCAGCGGCTGTTGCTAGCGGTATCCATCGGGTCAGGCGCGTGGCGAAGCCGGTGTACCCGTCGAAAGAGGACGCGAAAGTGGGGTTGGCCTGGCTGAGTTTCACGTTCTGTGCTGTCATCATGGGGTCGCCCATGGCGGGCAGGACAGCCGTGTACGTGAGCATGGCGGTGTTCTGACTGGGCGGCCAGATGCGTATCCAGCACTCGTCGAAAGGGGCCTGACTTGGGGTGACGGACAGAGCCGCGAAACCCAACCCGGAACGGCGGCCGTCATCGGGATAGGGGTACGTCCCGCCGACAAGGACTGTTCCGTTGGCCAAGCCGAGAGTGTCGGGAGCGGTCAGGCCATAGCGAGCAGCCACGTTGTCGGAGACAACCAGTCCACCGGAGCCGGTTGCCGAGGCAACGCCCAAGAATCCTGGTGTCACTGAATACAGAGGTATGGGCGCTCGCGGCAGGGCGAGAGTGCGCAACCCGTCTCGCTCGGCTCGTGCGGCCCCGGCGGCCAATACCGAATCGGCGCTGCCCAATGCGTCACAAGCCTCGCCGGAAATCTGGCCGGGCGCTTCGAGAACCCAGGTGGAGCCATTGTGTTGGAGGTAGTCGGCCGCGTCATTCGTGAGGGAAGTCACCCAGGTTGTGTCCAGCCATGCGCCTGCCGCGACGACGGCCAGCAGGAGCAGGCACCAACGCACCATGTGCGTCGTCCCCGACCACACGTTGCGCCAGGCTTCCCGGAAGGCCTCTCGGAAGCGAATCATGTTGATTGCTCCGCAAAGACGCTGGATGTGTCTGGGCCAGAGGGGACGGCTGGGTGGCTGACTCCCTCGGATTCGGCCCCTATGCCGAGAACATTGCTCGCAGGTTCGGAAGAGTCGCTGTGCGCCACTTCTCCGGCCAGGTCGATGACGTCACTACACATGGCGCGGGTGTGGGGGTCATGGGTGGCAATGACGACGATGCCTTGTCCGGCAAGACTGCTCATGACGGCGTTCACTTCGTCTGCGGTGGTGCGATCAAGTTGGGCAGTCGGTTCGTCGATGAGGAAGACGTCAGGGGACGTCGCCAGTCCGCGCGCCAGCATGAGGCGTTGCGCTTCACCGCCCGAGAGCGCAGCGAATGGGGAGTCGGCGATGCCTTCCAAGTGGAAGCGAGTGAGCATGTCCATTGCTGCAAGATCAGCGTCTTTGCGCTTGAAACCTTGTCCGATGTAGGCAAGGGCGACATGGTCGAGAGCGGTTCTTCGGGGGACGCCGTGAGGGTTCTGGAAGACCCAACGAATGGTGTCAGCGTGTCGAGTCACTGTGCCTTCACTCGGGCCCAACCATCCAGCAATGATAGAAAGCAAAGTGGACTTGCCCGATCCGGATGGGCCAGTCACGGCGTACACATGCTGAGGCACCAAGTCGAAGGAGAAATCGCGGAAGAGCCAATGGTCATGCACGAACCAATGCCCCAATCCTTGTGCGGTGACGCGCGCGTCGAGGTTGGGCATCAGCAGGCCAGGTCGTTGGGCGGGTACAGGTCCACGCGAGCCGGAGGTGTGCCGGTGAAGGTGACATAGGAGGAGCCGATCTGCGAGGAGACCACCGACACGCGCAGCGGATTACCATCCCCGAGCACACAGGCCGAGCCGGAGGAGGGTCGGATGGCGGCGGCGGGGACGACAGACACGGGCACAGGTGTGGCGAGCGTCCATTTGCCCTGGATGGAGTTGAGGGAGGAAGGGTCCATGGCATACACAATTGCTGGTGTGGTGGCGAGAGTGGACAGCGAGTCGGCATCGGTGATGGTGCCGTCCTGATTCGCGGCAATGGGGACGTCGTTGACTGTCAAGACTCTATCTCCGGCGAGGAAACCCGACAGGTCAGTTGTGATACGGGCGGTCACGAGAGTGGAAGCGAAGTGCGCCACGACTTGTCCCGTGGTGACCTGGGCAGCTTTGGGCACGTCACAGGAGGCGACCCCAACCGAGGGAGCGGGTAGCCAGGCGACCATAGACAGAGGAATTGTCCATCCAGGAATATCGACCCGAGCGGCACCGAGGCTGACGGCCAGATCAGCGAATGCGTTGGTGAGGGCGAGGGTCGCTGCCGCATAGGCATCCCCCGAGAAGACGCCCAAACGGGAGAGTTCACTTGCGACGGCTACGACATCGGCTCCTTGCATCCCGACGACGATGTCGCGCCACATCGGCGTGGTCGTTGCCAGGGACACGACCGGGACGCCGTTGACCGCGAAGAGGGATTGGCCGGATGTAGATGTCCCGCCAAGGGCGCAGGACATGGACGAGACGACTCCAGAGGCGGGGGAGACCAGAGTAGATTGGGGCCCCATCGTTGCGGCAAGACTCACAGTTTGAGGGTCAGTGAAATCCACATGGGTGACTTCCGCCGAGCCTTCCTGAGTGGGTTTGGCGAGGATGTCGGGCGGGTCATCCCACAGCCAAGCTGCTGCCCCCGCAGCCCCCGCGACGAGCAAGCACAGTCCGGTCGCCAGTGCGACGAGAACCCGAGGTCCTTTTCCTTTAGCCATGCATCTCCTCCATCCACGTCACACTCTATCGGGTATAGCCGTTGTTCGTCGCGCGATGCCCGGCAGAGATTGGTCACGCAACATCGTTGGGTGGATGGGCAGGTCCACTAGGCGTCATCCTGTGCGCAGTGATCCAGAATCCATCCTCATCAGATGAATCCTGGATACCGCTATTCCTACTGAGCATGCAATGGGTCGTTGTTACACTCCCAGAACTTGGGATTACCCAATCCGCCAGGGAAGGTGAAGGATTCATCAATGGAATCATTGTCATAGTCTTCTGCAGTGTAACCCTCGGGTTCCAACCCGACCCTGACAAGGCACTCAGCCATCAGCACGCTGCCATCAAGCCCAGGGGGGTGAAGGACCTCATAACGTGTCATGACGAGTGCGAACCATCCGGTCTCTCCCCCACTGGAGCATTGGGTCTCCAGTTGAGCCACTTCTTCTGCCATCATTCCTTCCGGAGCCTGGAATCCCTGTGAGCCATCATCGTTGACAGTGATGTCATTCATGCCTGCTGCCGAGAGGCAATCTATGTAGGTCTGCTTGACCGCGGCAAGTTCTTCATCAGTGACAACACCATCTGCCAAGGCTTCCACGGCCAGCGGTGCTGTTACCTCTCCACCTTCGAGCACGTGGGAACTTGGACTAACACCGTCCGAGTTACCAGTTGATCCCGAACATCCCGAAAGGAGTAGAACTGGCGCAACGAGAAAACAAATGACAACTGTTCTCACGCGGACTCGCTGCAAGCAAGACATCCGATAATGCGGCGACATGAAGTTAACTCGATCTGCAATGTCAAATCACTCAACGCCATACAATCTGGCCTAATCCCGACCTGGCTCCAGAACGGTAGATGGAGGGCAAGACCGTGTTTTGGGACCAGTTCCCCTTCGTGACGAATGGGCCTGTGTAGAAATACTGGAATGTGCTTTGCTCATAAGCCGCGACGGTGGTGTTGCAGTTTACATTCTTGGCGCTGTACTGAGCAATCTCGACTTGGCAGGTGGGACTAGAGGCGGGCATAGACATGGCTGATGCGGTCACGACCCCGGCGACGCCGAGGCTGGATGCAGCTAGGGCTGCTGCCGATGCGGCGATTGCGATGCGTTTCTTGAAGGTTTTCATGGGTTCTCCTTATGTAGTTTGGATTGACTAGTGTCAATCCTTAGGTTGAGAGGGTCAGGTCTGCTTCTTTCGAAATCCGCTTGTTCCCCATCTGCGACGCTACTGGGGGGGCAAGTGAGTGTCAAGACCCGATAGGTAACAGTCTCATAACACTTATTGATAGTTTAGTTTACTAACAAATACCTGTGCCTTGATGGACATTGGTTGTTCGGCGACCCTCACTGGGCATGCAGCGGGTCGAAGTTACACGCACGGAACTTTTGTCCTTCGGGAGTTTCTTGATTCTCGAGATAGGGAATGAAATGGGCATTCTCCAAGTCCGACATGTACTGCTCGGCGGTGTATCCCTCAGATTCCAGACCAACTCGGACTAGGCATTCCACCATGAGGTCAGCGATATCCTGATTCTCAGGATTCCTCGTCATTTGGGTGTAGAGCCAGCCTATGGTGGACCAGCTCGTCTGCACCTCACATTGTTGCTGCAGCTCACCGGTTCGTTGGGTGAGAACTTCAAACGACTCGCCATCCTCTTGGGGTGGACGAATGTTTGCCGAGCCGTCAGGGTTGAGTTCCAAGACCACACATCCCAGGTTCTCCAGACACTCCTTCTGCGCCGCTCTGACCTCTTCCATTTCCTCGTCAGTGATGACACCATCCGCCAAGATGGCCTTGGCTACCGGACTAGACACGTTTTCATATGCTTGTTGTAACTCGATAGCCCACGGCCCGGAAAAGCCGGGGGTGGCATCATCCACTTCCGAAGCGCACCCAACCAAGCCCAGTACTAACGCCACAGAGGTGGCTATCCAAAGGGTCAACATGGCGCGCACACGATGGCTATCCGCCACTTGTCGTCTGAATGCCATCTTGTTCCTTACCGCCAGTGTCAGGCTATCGCATTTGTAGTGACCGCCCTGGTGGAGCCGGGGGTGTTGGCCATTCGGTGGTCCCTACTGGGCGTGGAGGGGGTCGTTCTGGCATTCCCAGAGCTTCGGGTTGTCGGCTATGTCGGAGAACGCATTGTCGCCACTGTATTCGTTGTTCAAGTCGGCAAGACTGTACCCTTCTGGTCGCAATCCGAGCCTGACTAGGCAGTCTGCGGTCAACTGGTCTTTGTCGACATTGTCGGGGTTGGTACGCACATTGTTGTACAGCATGTTGACTGGGAACCACCCTGTGTCGTCCTCGCATGCCCTCTCTTGAGCATTCACAGTTGCTGCGTCGCTGCCCGGAGGAATGGAAATCCCGAGTTGGCCGTACTCGCTGATTCGAACCTCGGTCAGGCCAGCAGCCTCAAGGCACTCACGAAACCTGTCATTGATCTCGGCTGCCTCAGCCTCAGTGATGACTCCATCGCACAGTATCTCCCGGACGATGCTCACCGAAGTGTGCGCATACGCCTTCGAGAAGTCATCCTTCCATGGCCCCGAGAACTCAGGCATGTCGGTCGCCAACACACAGGACATTGCCGGCAAGGATGGTGTGTCTGGTACAGGAGACGAGCAGCCCGACAGCGCACCTATGGCCATGCATAGGCACGCAAGCAGGTGAATCCTCCGTCTCATAGCAACACTGTAGTCCTATTGGGTATGCCGCAGGCCGCTATCCTGGGCCGTTTCCCTGTGCGAAGTCGCGGGGCGCAGGATCTACTCGACCAACATCACCGGCAGTATCCACTCGACCTGGCATCCCCTCCACATAACCCATCCGCAAACGTGCCCGATTTGTGCCTTGTTGTCGGTTGAGGATGGGTAATGTCGCCAAAATCGGCCGTGAGACGACATTTCCCATCCGTAAACGTCGCGGACGGGTCCGAGCGGTCCGTTTGAGGATGGGCTATGCGTGAAAAGTGGAAGTGTCCACTCGGCCTGCCGCAACTCATCTTCTTGAGTCCGTACGGCGGTCGTCGTTCGGGCTGTGCGCGAACCTGTGGCATAGGCTGGTGCAATGAACATCGCAATTTCCACGAGCAGCGCCCCCGCCGCCATCGGACCGTACTCCCAAGCAGTGGACACAGGAAGACTCATCTTTGTCTCCGGGCAACTGGGGTTGGACCCGGCAACCGGGGACTTTGCTGGGGCAGGAGTGGCCGAACAAGCAAAGCAGGCGCTCTCCAACCTGGAAGCGATTCTGGTCGAAGCGGGGTTGGGACTTACCGATGTGGTCAAGGCGACCGTCTTCCTGAAGGACATGGCGGACTTTGCCGTTGTCAATCAGGTGTACGCCGAGCGCTTCACTGGCCCGATTCTGCCCGCACGTTCAGCAGTACAGGTCGCGGCGCTACCCAAGGGTGGCCTGGTCGAGATTGAAGCCATCGCGGTGCGAGGCTAGTCAGTGATTCCCTGGCCGCGTGGCGGGTGTTCCCACACGGATGAGATTGGCAAGTAGTGCAGGCGAGAACCCAGAGTCATGCCTTCGGAACCGGTTCCCAGGACAATGCCAGCGATGAGTCGGTCTCCAAGTCGTTCGGCAAAGTACCGCAGACTTGTGAAGGCGCTCGCTGGGTGGCTGGCGGTGGTCTTGACTTCGACAAGGACGACGCGGCCATCCGCGTATTCGATGACAAGGTCCACTTCGGTCCCAGTCTTGTCTCGATAGTGGAACAGGCGTGCGCGTTCAGCGGACCACGATAACTGTTTCGCCAATTCTGAGGCCACGAAACCTTCCATGAGTCCGCCAATGGCTGGATTGGCAAGTACGGGCGCTAGTTGTTGTTCGGTCAGGGCGCTCAACCAGGCTGCCACTGCTGAGTCAGTGACCCATGCTTTGGGGCGCCCGATTTCTCTCCGCGTCAGATTCGCGGTCCATGGATGTACCTCGCTGACAAGGAAGAGGTTCTTCAGTGTGTCGAGGTAATTGGTCATGGAAGACTCGGACACACCTGCTTGATTGGCGACACGTGACTTCACCAACTCACCCGACTGATTCGCCGCAAGCAGACGAAGCACTGACTCCAGTCTGTTCGGGGACAAGTGGCGAATGTCCTGTGCGTCTCGCTGCAATAGACCGAGGACATAGGTGTCCAGCCACATGTCTCGATGGTGGTCAGTCATTGTTCGAAGTTCTGGGTATCCACCTCGCAATATCGCCTGAACGTACTGTTGTCGTGCCCACGATGAATGGACCTCCGCCGGCTTGAATGAGTCGCCACGAATCCAGTGAGCGAAGTCTTCGACCTGTCCTGCCAACTCACCTTGGCTCAAGCCACATAGAGTCACGTTGATTGAGCGCCCAACGAGTGAATCGGGGCTGCCAGGCATGTGAAGGAGGTCAGACGAGCCTGTGAGAATGAACCGTCCAGGGCGTCGCAGACGGTCAACGGCGGCCTTGACGGCAAGAATCGCTTTGGGTTCGCGCTGTACTTCGTCCAGCACCACCGTCTCGTCGGGATACTGTTCAAGGAAAGCTCGTGCGTCCTCGGCGAGAATCGTCCGTACGTCATCATCATCCAAGGTGAACATCCTGTGGGGTCGGTTGGCGACGAGCTGAGCAGCGAAAGTGGATTTTCCGACCTGCCTGGCACCTTGGATGACCAAAAGGGGGAAGGCATCGAGGGCACTAGTTGCGGTGTCGTAGAGATTGCGTCTGAGGAGCTTTTCCATGAGGCAACACTAGCACCTGACAAGAAATTCCGCAGATTTGGTACCCCTCTCGCCGCAGATTTGGCACCCCATGCGCCGCAGATTTGGCTAGCGGGGCTCCGCAGGTTTGGACGGCGTCAGGCCGCAGAATTGGCCGTTCGAATCGGAACGACCGAGGACTGCCTCTAGTCCAGGCTGTACTGGCTGAGCGTGTCCCGCAGGGGGCCGGTGAGGGGAGTGGGGCGTCCATCGGCGGTTGCGAAGACTGCAACGGCGGCGGCTTGTGCGCAGATCGCGCCGGTGAGTGGGTCGTCCACCTGTGAGGAGAAAGTCAGCGAGGTATTGCCGATTTTCGCCACGCCCGTTCGCACAATGTACGGGTCTTTGCGCAATGTGACCGACTCAAGGTACCACGCATCTTGTCGCACAAGGAACCACATGTATTCGGGTTCGTCGGGCGCGCCCTGCATCCCCCGCAGAGGAGCGGCGGTGAACTGGATACGTCCCTCTTGGACGAAGTCGAAGATCTTGGCATTGTTGACGTGGTCGTAGGCGTCCACATCGGACCAGCGAACTTTCATTGTGGACACCTTCGCGCGCTCGTTCATGTCGTGCCAGGCGATGGGACGCAGAGGCTCGATGGGTTCGAGGATGGAGGCGAACATGTCCTGTGCGTAGTCAGGCAGCGATTTGCGCGTATGGGTGGACAGGTCGTAACCGCACAGCGTCGTATAGGCGGTGGCAACCTTCGTGTCTGCTTGAAACAGTTTGTACGCCAGGGTCACCGAGTCGTCATCCATGGCGCACACGCCCACGTCGACGAGCAGAGGGTCGGGGGAGAAGAAACCGGGCGCGCTGTACTCAATCTGATTGGTGACAACGGTAAAGCCTTCCTTCAGCAAGTGGACGATGCCTAACTCATGGAGGAAATCAGCACGTGCGTCTTGCAGATAGTCAATATAGCGGGCATTGTTGATATGTCCCTGTGCGTCAAGGTCGCCCCAACGCAGCGGAACCTCAATTCTCACTGCCCGCCTCCTTGTCGGCATTGTCGTCGAAGAGACCGTCGACGATGTCTTGGTACATGGCAATGACATTGCGGCGCTTGATCTTGAGGGATTCGGTCACCGCGCCGGATTCGACAGTCAACTGAGTGTCAAGAATGGCGTATTGTTTCACTGTCTCCCAGCGCTCCAAATGCTCATTGGCTTTGGCCACGTACTTGTCGATGCTCGCTCTGATGCGCGGTTCCCGTGTCAACTCTTCGTACGTCGCCTTGGCGTGACCGTGGTTGTGGCCCCACTTCATGAGCAGGTCGCGGTCCAGGACCAGCAAAGCACCAATGTACTTATGTCCATCGCCCACGGCAATTGCTTGTTCAATGTAGGGGATATTGGCCATGAGGGCAGCCTCGACTTTGGCTGGTGCGACGTACTTCCCGCCCGAGGTCTTCATGAGGTCCTTCTTGCGGTCAGTGATTCTCAGACCGCCGTCGTCGCCGAGGTAACCGATGTCACCAGTGTGCAACCAACCGTCGGGCTCCAGAACCTCAGCGGTGGCCTCGGGCTTCTTGTGGTACCCGTCCATGACCAGGGGCGCTCTCATCAGAACTTCGCCGTCGTCGGCGACCTTTACTTCCAAGCCGGGGATGGGCGCGCCCAGGGAACCGAAAGCAGGAGTCTTGTAGTGGTTGACCGCGTTGACCGTGGCAGTTTCCGTCATGCCGTACCCCTCGACAACGATGATGCCAGCGGCATAGAACCACTTCTGCACTTGCGGGCTGAGTTTCGCGGCGCCCGAAATCATGAAGCGGATGTTGCCGCCCATCTGTTCGCGCAGTTTTGAGAATACGAGCTTGTCAGCGACGGCAAAACGCGCGGCCAGAAGGGGAGGCAGGGGTTTGCCAGCCAAGCGATAGGGAACAGACCGATACCCCTGGGCAAAGGACCAATGCGCAATGCGTCCCTTGATTCCGCGGGACGTGTCACCGGTCAGCATGGCCGCACGCACCTTCTCGAAAATGCGAGGAACCCCGCACATGAAGGACGGTTTGACGATGCCGAGGTTTTCCACGATCCGGTCGATGCGCCCGTCGATGGCGGTGCGGAAACCATACTTTACTTGGAAAGCCATCATGGACTTGCCGAATGAGTGGCTCAGGGGCAGCCAGAGATAGGCCAAGAGGTCGGGGGTGACGAGTTCCATCAGTTCGACGGACTCAGTGAGGAAGGTCCATGCGCCGTGCTTGAGGCGCACACCCTTGGGCTGACCCGTGGTGCCCGAGGTGTAGATGAGCGTGGCGAGCGAGTCCTTGGTGGTGGCAGCGAGGCGGTCGTTCACGCTTGTCGGATGTGCTTCGAGGTAATCGCGGCCCTGAGCGAGGAAGTCCTCGAAGGTGACCACACGGCCCCCATCAGAGTTGCCGTCCATGACGACGATGGTGTCAATGACATCGTCCAGCTCGTGGTGCGCGGTGATCTTCTCGACCTGGGACCAGTCCTCCGCGACGGCCAGGCGAGTGTCTGAATCAGACAAGATGTAATTGACGTCGCCGACCTGGGTGTTCGGGTAAATGGTGGTGGTCGCACATCCGGCGAGCGCGATGCCATAGTCAGCCAACGCCCATTCGATACGAGTCTTGGCAATGATGCTGACGCGATCTTCGGGGGCCAGGCCATGTGCGAGCAGCGCGGCTGCAAAGGCGAAGGCACGCTCACCGACTTCGGTCCACGTCATCTCCAGCCAGTTCTCGTCCTTGTCAGGGTAGAGGAAAGCTTGTGCATCGGGGGCGATGCGGATGCGCTCGACCAACATGGCTCCCAGGGATTGGGCGGCGCGTTCGTAAAGCTGAGCTTGAAGCTCGGCGGTGCCCTCAGGTGTGGACTGCATCATTCTCCTTTTCTGCATGGAATCAGGGGAGTCTCGAAGGAATCTTCCCACATCCAAGTTACGGTTGCGTAGGTTAGTGTACTCGTCCTAATCGACATACGGCATGGCTATCTCAAGCCTAGTGGATGAACTGAGATATGAGTTCTTGGCGGGCCAAGTCTGACAAATGAGAGGATAGAGCGGTGAGCTTGGACGATTTCCTTCACCGACTGGGACCGGATTCCTGTGTGGACGTTTCCGCGTTGGCGCGTGGGTTGTACTCGACGGACGCTTCTTTGTATCGCGTGGTGCCGGGTGCGGTGGCGACGCCTCGGACGGTGGACGAGTTGTTGGAGGTCATTGACGCGGCTCGGGAGACTGGGGTGCCGATCACGGCGCGCGGGGCGGGTACATCGTGCGCGGGCAACGCTGTGGGACCGGGCGTGGTCATCGACATGCGCCGGCACCTGAACGCCATCCGCCACATCGACCCAGATGCTCGAACCGCAGTGGTCGAGCCGGGGGTGGTGCAGGAGACTTTGCAGTCAGCCGTGCGGCAATATGGGTTGCGATTCGGGCCCGACCCGTCGACGTCGACTCGGTGCACGATTGGCGGGATAATTGGTAACAATGCGTGTGGCCCTCGGGCTTTGGGGTATGGAACGGGCGCGGCGAACCTGGTCGACGCCGATGTCGTTCTGGGGACGGGGGAGCGGGTGTCGTTAGGGACGTACGCGCCTGCTGAGCTGTTTGACCTTGTGGACTCGCATTTGGGTGTCATCCGCACGCAGTTCGGCCGCTTCTCTCGCCAAGTCTCTGGGTACTCTTTGGAACATCTCTTGCCTGAGAAGGGGCGCAATGTGCCTCGCTTCTTTGCTGGCTCTGAGGGGACGCTCGGCATTGCCACTGGCCTGACTGTCCGACTCGTCGAAGACCCTGCGCACACCCTGACTCTGGCGCTTGGGTACCCTTCGATGGCTGACGCGGCGGATGCTGTGACGAGCGTACTGCCGTACACTCCTGTTGCCGTGGAGGGGATGGATTCTCGGCTCGTGGAGATTGTGCGCCTCGGTGGGGGTTTCGTTCCCGATTTGCCGCGCGGTGAAGGGTGGATGTTCATTGAGCTTGCTGGCGACGATGAGAAAGAGCTTGTCAGCCGAGGGAATGCGCTCATCGCATCGGCCGGGGCTCTCGAAGGGTGGGTCGTTGAAGACAAGGTCCTGGCTGCTCGATTGTGGTCCCTGCGTTCGGACGGGGCGGGATTGGCCGGGGTCAGTTTGGAGAAGCCTGCGTACCCTGGTTGGGAGGATGCGGCGGTGCCGCCCGAGCGCCTGGGCGCTTACCTACGCGATTTCGAGGCACTGTTGGAACAATACGGGTTCCACTCCTTGCCCTATGGGCATTTCGGCGAGGGATGTGTGCATGCGCGCATCGACTTCCCATTGACGAGCAAAGGTGGGGCAGCCCGTTACCGCGAATTCGTGACTGAGTGCGCCCGTCTGGTCGCCAGCTATGGTGGTTCGTTGTCTGGGGAGCATGGTGATGGGCGGGCTCGCTCTGAGCTGCTGCCGTTGATGTATAGCGCCGAGGCGCTGGGGCTATTTGGTGCTGTCAAGCACATCTTCGACCCGAAGAATCTGCTGAATCCTGGTGTCTTGGTTGACCCGGCGCCCGTGGATGAGGCCATTCGGTATTCGGGCGTCATTGACTCTCCACTGGCCAAGGCCCATCCCCACTTTTCCGCTCAAGTACATCGGTGCACAGGCGTGGGCAAGTGTGTGGCGGCTCATCCGGTGGGGGTGATGTGCCCGTCGTACCAGGCCACGCGCGAGGAGAAGGATTCGACCAGAGGCCGCGCTCGTATCCTGCAAGAAATGGTCAATGGGTCTTTGATCCATGGTTGGGATTCTCCTGAAGTGGAGGCGGCTCTCGACCTGTGCTTGGGATGTAAGGGGTGCGCGACTGATTGTCCAACGGGGGTGGACATGGCCTCCGCGAAGTCTTATGTCTTGTCGCAGCGGTACCGCAAGAAGGTGCGTCCGACAAGCCATTATGTCCTGGGTTGGTTGCCTCGTTGGGGTCGACTCGTGTCTGCGTTGCACTTGGGTCCGCTGGCCAATTCGCTGCTGGGGGCTCCGGGTGTTGGGGCCTTGGCGAAGAGGGTCGCAGGAGTGGATCCGCGTCGGCCCTTGCCGAAGTTCTCGTTCGGGTCGGCTCGGGCTTCGGGGTCTCGGCTCGTGTCGTCGGGTGGGGGGCCGGGTTCAGGGCGGCGGACGACGGTTCGGACAGGCAGCAATGCGCATGTACGAGCGAAGGGTTCGGTGCCAGACCGTGGTCCTGTGGCGATTTGGGTGGATTCGTTCACCGATTCCTTCCAATCCACGGCGCTTCCTGCGCTGGTCAAAGTGCTCTTGGCTGCGGGATACACACCCACGGTCATCACGGAAACCGCGTGCTGTGGGCTGACCTGGATCACAACCGGGCAGAGGGACGCCGCCGCTCGCCAGATTCGTCATGCCCTTGAGGTCCTGGCTCCCATCGCGGAACGGGGAACGCCCATTGTGGGAATGGAACCGTCGTGCATCGCGGTGTGGCGCTCGGATGCCTCCGAGTTGCTGGACGATCCGCGTGTGGCGAGCGTGAGTGGTGCTATCCGAACCCTCGCCGAACTCTTGGGCCAGTCCGACTGGAGACCGCCTGACTTGGCCGGGCATGAGATTGTCGCTCAACCTCACTGCCACCATGCGTCCGTCCTGGGTTGGGAAGCTGACGCGGCGCTGCTTGGCCGAATGGGGGCGAAGGTCACCACACTGGGCGGATGCTGTGGGTTGGCCGGCAATTTCGGGGTCGAGCAGGGGCATTACGAAACGTCGCTTGCTGTCGCTGAGAACGAACTGTTACCCGCTCTACGGGCGAATCCTCACGCCATCGTTCTCGCAGACGGGTTTTCTTGTCGCAAGCAGGTGTCAGACCTCACCCGTCGTCAGGCGATGACCATGGCTGAGTTGATTGCTGCCCATCTGTGATGGTTCGGAAACCACAGATTATCGGCCATTCCAACTGTCATCCTGCGCGCAGAATGACGACATGCGTCAATCAGTGTTTCATTGACGGACACTTGGGCGGCAAGCGGTGAAGTAACCTTCTTACTTGCGTCTCGGCGCCTGCCCACGGCGGTAGGGCCCAGCCATCGGTGAAGGCGCGCCCAAGGCGGCCGCAGCTTGTTCAGGCCAACCCGGGTTTCGCAGGGCTTCACGTCCAATCATGACCGCGTCGGCCTGGCCGGAACGCAGAATCTGCTCGGCGGCGCCGGGCTCTGTGATGAGTCCAACTGCCGTCGTGGGAATGTCCGCCTCGGTCCGTACCCTCTGAGCGAAGGAGACCTGATACCCCGGTCCAATCGGAATAGAAGCGTTGACATTGCCGCCTGTTGACACATCGATGAGGTCGACACCGAGGGCCCTCAACTCTTTGGCCAGGGCCACGGTGTCGTCGCCATTCCATCCGCCGTCTGTCCAATCTGTGGCTGACAAGCGCATGAAGAGCGGCTTGGAGTCGGGCCAGACGGCGCGGACTGCCTGCGTGACCTCGCGGATGAGGCGCGTCCTGCCCTCGAAATCACCGCCGTACTCGTCGGTGCGCGTGTTGGTCAGGGGGGAGTAGAACTGGTGAAGGAGGTACCCATGTGCGCCATGAATCTCCACGACATCGATACCCGCCTTGTCGGCGCGGATGGCGGCCTGCGCGAACAGGCCAGGAATCTGGGCGACTTCGGCGGTCGTGAGCGCGCGAGGAGTCACCCAATCGGCGGCAGGTTCATCGCCGGGACCCACAGGTATCCATCCGCCCTGGTCAACGGGCTGGACGCCGACAGGGAAGCGTGGATTGTCGGGCCACGACGACCCTTTCCGTCCGGAGTGTTGGAGTTGCACAGCGACAGCTGCGCCCTGGGCGTGACAGAAGTCCACAACCCGACGGAAGGGCTCAACCTGCGAATCGTCCCACAGTCCGAGGTCGCCTGGCGTGATGCGGCCCTCAGGAACAATTCCCGTGGCCTCCATGACGAGTAGGCCGAATCCCTGTGCAGCGCGGGCACCATAGTGGACAAGGTGCCAATCAGTGGGTTTCCCGTCGCGGGTGTCCACCATGTACTGGCACATGGGTGGCATCCACACCCGGTTCCGAACAGTCAGATCGCGCAAAGTGATGGGGTCGAAGAGCATGTCGTACCTTTCCGCATACAAGTCTAGTCGCGGACGTGGCGCTGGGGACGACTGGTCTCAGTTCTGGGTCGGTGTCCCCAAGCCCGCGTGAGGCCCCTACCCCCTCGTCAGTTTGCGGTGGGTGGTGCGATGGGGGCGCGCTGCTTCGACGCCGAGGCGGGACACCTTGTTTGCCTCATAGTCCTCGAAGTTGCCTTCGAACCAGAACCACTTGCCGGAGTCCTCGTCGTCGCCTTCCCACGCAAGTATGTGGGTCGCCACGCGATTGAGGAACCAGCGATCATGGGAGATGACTACCGCGCAGCCGGGGTACTCCAGGAGGGCGTCTTCGAGAGACTGGAGGGTTTCGACGTCGAGGTCATTGGTGGGTTCGTCCAGGAGCAGAACATTGCCGCCCTGTTTGAGGGTCAACGCCAGGTTGAGGCGGTTGCGCTCTCCACCGGAGAGTACACCAGCGAGTTTCTGCTGGTCAGGGCCCTTGAAACCGAAGCTGGCCACGTACGCCCGGGACGGCATTTCGTAGGACCCGACTTTGATGAAGTCGAGGGTGTCTGAGACGACCTCCCACACATTCTTGTCCGGCGCGATGCCAGAACGGCCCTGATCCACATAGGAGAACTTGACGGTTTGGCCAACCTTGACCGTTCCCGCATCGGGCTTCTCTTCGCCGATGAGCATCTTGAACAGAGTCGTCTTGCCCACGCCGTTCGGGCCGATGACACCGACGATTCCCGCTCTCGGCAAGGAGAACGACAGCCCATCGATGAGAACGCGGTCATCGAAACCCTTGACCAGCTTCTTCACCTCAATGACGTCGGAGCCCAGGCGAGGACCTGCAGGAATATTGATTTCCGCCAGGTCCAAGGGCTTGTTGCGTTCCGCTTCCGTTGCCAGTTCCTCGTACCGCGCAAGACGGGCCTTGGACTTCGCCTGGCGGGCTTTGGGATTAGCCCGCACCCATTCCAGTTCGCGCTCCAACATCTTGGCCCTCTTGGCGTCCTTCTTGCCCTCAATCTGCAGACGGGCGCGCTTGGTTTCAAGGTACGTGGAGTAGTTGCCCTCGTACGGGTGCAACTGCCCACGATCCACTTCGCCAATCCAGCCCACCACGTTGTCGAGGAAGTACCGATCATGAGTGACGAGCAGCACAGCCCCAGGGTAGTTCTTCAGATGGCCTTCCAGCCACGAGACCGATTCAGCGTCCAAGTGGTTGGTTGGCTCGTCCAGCAGCAGCAGGTCCGGTTGCTGCAGCAGGAGCTTGCACAAGGCCACCCGTCGGCGCTCGCCACCGGAAAGGATGTCCACATTCGCGTCGGGTTCCGGGCACCGCAAGGCGTCCATCGCCTGGTCCAATTGCGCGTCGATGTCCCAAGCCTGGCTGTGGTCCAATTCCTCTTGCAACTCACCCATCTCGGCCAAGAGGGCGTCAAAATCAGCTTCAGGATCGGCCATGGCGGCCGATATTTCGTTGAAGCGGTCCAGCTTCGCGTAGGTGTCGGCCACAGCCTCCTTGATGTTCTCAAGGACTGTCACGCCCGGCGTCAACGGTGGCTCTTGGAGGAGGATTCCAACCGTGGCGTCCTTAGCCAAGTACACTTCGCCGTTGTTCGGCTTCTCCAATCCTGCCATGAGCTTGAGCAAAGTGGACTTGCCAGCGCCATTAGGCCCAACGACGCCAATCTTCGCTCCTGGCAGGAAGCTCATGGTGAGATTCTCGAAAATCACCTTGTCGCCCAGCGTCTTGCGCACGTTGTGCATCGTGAGAATGAACTCAGCCATGGTTGTCCTCGCCTCTGGTCCTGACAATTTGCCTATGGACCGAGGAACCATTATGCCGTAGAAGCCAAGGACTCACTCATTCGTGTGGGCGCGGCACCGACTCAGGCAGCCGCGTCAGCGAGTGCATCCTCCGCAGTGTCGGCCTTCTCGACGAGCTGTGTGTCATCTTCCGCGAACTCATCAGTAGTCTCGGTCGCGGCCAGGTCATCACCCGCGTCCGTGAGGGTCTCGTCAGCATCGGCTTTGGGACGCTCATCCTGCTTGTGGTCCCCATACGGTTTGAAAGGCGTCTTCCTGAACGTGGCCGTTCCGCGCCGCAGGTCGTGTCCGACGGTGTCAGCCTCCAGGACGGTCCGCTCATGGTTCTGACCAGTTTTGTCCACCCATGCCTGCGTGCGCACCCGTCCCTCCACAAAGACCGGGTCGCCTTTGAAGACGCTGTCCGACACATTCTGGGCCAGGTCTCGATAGCAGACCACAGTCGTCCACGTCGTGTTGCCATCTGCCCATGACTCCCCACGCTTCACACGCGGAGTCGTCCCCACCCGGAATGTGGCGAAAGCCTGACCTGCCTTGGTCGTCTTCTTCTCAATTTCATTGCCAACATATCCTGTCAGCGTCACGGTTGATTCCATCTGAACTCCTTTCACCGCTATGGGGACTATGGAGCTACTGGTGGAGAGCTGGACCACAAGAGACGAATCTGTGGATAACTATTCTTCGCTGGGAAATCCTGTGGATAAGTGGCCAGAGCGTCTCGAGGATGTTCATTGTCTTGGGTGGATTGCACAAACAGCTGCAACGAGGAAATCGGGACGAAGACTATCTGAACGCGATGATCGCGTCAGGACAGGTTTGTCACGAGGTTGCCCGGAAGGCAGCGACAACAGGCAAAGAGCAGACAAGGAGAAGGAAGTGACTGTTTCGACTATTTCAGGATCTTGTCGAGGGCCACCCGTGCTGCGTCGTGGCGATGCAACTCCTGGTTCAGCGGGTCGATGATCTCGTTGGAGGCCACATGGTCGGTGGTCTTGCGCAGGCGACGCACTGCCGCGATGGCTTTCACACTCGCTCCAAGATTGACCAACACACGGGAGATGAGCGCGAGCAAGAGGCCAGCGGCCACGCCACCGATGGCCAGGCATGTGGGCAACGGAAGATTGCCGATCATGGGCACGGGGAGCTCGGGAAGGGCAAGATAGGACTTCAGAATGAAGTTCACGCCAAGCCATCCCAGCCCGCCGATGGCCGTCACGAGGATGAGCCACTGAAGAACTCTCACCACGGTCCACCAACGGTGTCCTTCGTTGAGTCCGAGATCAGTTCGAGCGACGGCTTGGTCCAGTGTGTCTGACAGGGACGACGTGTGGTCTTTGAGGAGACGGTCGATGGCTGTGCGCCAAGAGGCGGGCAGGCGAGACGCAGCCTCGTCGCCGACAGCGCGCACGGCGGTATCGACGCGGGCTCTAGAGACAGGGTGTGCCGTGATTGAGGTCTTCGTCAGTTCGGCAGCTTCGATTTGTTTCTTGCGCGAGCGGAACTGGTCCAGGTGTAGGCGCTTGAGGGGATCCGCCTTGAGACCGCTGACCCACGACAGCAAGGGCCAACCTGTGGCAAGCGCTCCTCTGCGTTTCCAAGAGCCCTTGACAGCCTCTCCGACGCCTTCAGACCCTGCTGCTTCGGCCAAAGTGTTGGACAAGTCGGTGATGTTGTTCTTGGATATCTCACCTGCGGAGGAGGAATTGAGGCACTTGCGTAGTGACTTGGCTTGTTCGATGACATCAGCCTCAAGGCGAGCGGTGACACTCTTCTTGCTGGCTTGGACATTCTGCAAACCCTTGCGCAGTGCGTCGATGCCTTGGCCGCTGACGGCGGAGACCTCATAGATGACGGGGTCGTGGATACCGTCGGCTTCCAAGAGACGGACGAAATCGCGGTGGATGGCCTCAACTTGGTCTGTCTCTAGGCGGTCGACTTGGTTGAGCACGAAGGCCATCACCTGGGCATGCCCGGCGAATCGGGCCAGATACCGGTCGTGCAAGACAGCGTCCGCGTACTTCTGCGGGTCGACGACCCACAAGAACGTGTCCACGATCTCGACCAAGCGGTCGACTTCCTCTCGGTGGGTGGCTTCCACTGAGTCGTAGTCAGCCAGGTCGAGCAGGACGATGCCGTCGAGACCCTGGCTCGCCGTCACATGGCGGCGGGACACTCCGAGCCAGTCCAGCAATGCTGTGGTGTCTTTCGCGCCGAAGGTGACGGCCATGGCCTGCTGGGTCATGGGGCGCTGAACTCCCGCAGTGGCCAAGGCAGTGCGCGACAGGGCGTTGAACAAACTTGACTTGCCCGATCCAGTGGCTCCTGCGATGGCAACGACTGTTACATCCCCTGTCAGGGTGAGACGACGGTCGACACGGTCGGCGACAGTCTTGGCTTGGTCGTACACCCGCTGGTCGATCCGACCCTTGCATGCGGTCAGAGCGCCGGACAGCGACACGATGTCTTCGGAGAGGACCCTACGCGCCATGAGACACCTCCGAATCAGTCTCGCTCGGAACCGCCGAATCAGTCTCGCTCGGTACCACTGAATCGGTCTCGCTCGGAACCGCCGGCTGGGTTTCCTGTGGGGGTGTGCCGTCTTGTTCGACAGCACCGTCTGAATCGGTTGCGTCTTCGCCTGCTTCGAGCATGGCCGAGGTCAAGTCCTGGTCAATATCCGAGGAGAGGGTGTCCAGTCGGCTGGCTTCTTCGAGTTGTTGCGCGGCGACTTCGCCAGCGAGAGCGCGCAGGCCAGCAGCGTCGGTACTCTCAGGCGGGAAACGGTCCAAGGTGAGGGCGAGGATGCGCTGATGCTCAGACTCCAATACCTCGGTCACTCGGGCACTCAGGAACTCTTCTGTGCGGGCGGCTAGGCGACGAATGGCGTCGTCTCCGAAGACCAGTTCCAGCACCTTTTGGGCGACGACTGCGGTGCCTCCGGCGATGCCAATCTCGGCACCTGCCAACCCACCAGTATGAGCGAACGCGACGATCATGAGAGCGACGCCAACAGCGTTGACACCCAGAGCGGCGAAACGCGCCTTGATACGCTTGTTTGCGCCCTCTTGGGAGACGAGTTCCATGACATCCTGCTGCCACAAGCGGATAGCCTGCTCCACTCGGGCGGGGAAGTCTGGAGGCACCATCGAGATGTCGGCCCCAGCCCACTGCACAAGGAAACGTCCGGCAGGGTCGGCCAGCCATGATGCCTCGACACGCTCCGCTGCGGATTGCCCGGCTTCGATGACCAGAGATTCCAGACCCGACTTGACCGCCACCTTCACGTCGGCTGCCCTGTCGGTCTCTCCGGTGAATATCCGTCCAATTCGGTCGCGCAAGCGTCCCACTCGGGTCTCGACAGAGCGCATGAACTCGCCCGTGCCCACGAAGTCTTGCCAGCGCGCCATGACCTCACCACGCAAGAGAGTGCCGTCTGAACTCTGGTTGCGCACCGATCTGACGACTTCAGCGAAGATAGTGTCGGCGTCCGCGCGCAACCGGGATAGTGCGTTGTTCTGCGCGTCCACCTGGTCGGCGAGTTGCATCACCCCAGTGACGAGCGCACCTACCGCCCCGTCGAGGGTCTTCATAACGACGCGGGCGCGGGTCACCTTCGACGAGGCCAAGTCCAACAACCATACCTTGATGGGTTCCACCGCAGCGGGCGGGAGCAATCCACGCTCGTCGGTCACCGTTTCAGGGACGGCGAATAGGGGAGAATCTCCCAGCCCGCGCTCGGTCATCATGCGCGCGAGATGAGGCGGCACTGCTGACATTGCGGCAGGCGGCACGCGGTCCACGACCACCGCCACGGCAGCCCCACGCCCGGCAGCGCGAGTGAGATAGTCCCAGGGAACGGCATCGGCGTACCGGGCAGCAGAGGTGATGAACAGCCACAAGTCTGCCGCCGCGAGGAGTTGCGCCGCCAAAGTACGATTGTCCACATCGACCGAGTCAATATCTGGCGCATCGAGGAGAGCGAGTCCCGGAGGCAGCGCGTACGACCCAATGATTTGCAGACTGCGCGGATTCACACTCGACTCGGTGGAGCGCGCCAATGTCGGCAGGATGCGGTCGTTATTGAACCACTTCTCGTCCTCGGGGTTGTGGACGAGGACGGGAGCTTTGGTGGTCGGTCTGATGACTCCGGGTGTCGTCAGGACTTGCCCCAAGAGGGAGTTGACCAGTGTTGACTTGCCCGCTCCCGTGGAGCCTCCGACCACGGTCAACAAGGGAGCTTCAATAGTGGCCAGGCGAGGCAAGATGTAGTCGCTCAACTGTGCGACTGCGGCTGAGGCCCAGGTTCGATAGGCATCGGCGTTGGGCAAAGGAATGGTGAGGCGCACGCCAGCAAGTGACTGGCGCAGTTGGGTCAAAGCCGATGACAGTGTGGCCACGGTTCCCCGCCTTCCCTAAACTGGAGGACCCCAGCGAGGGTCCACTGCTGAATACTTTAGAGGTACTAGCCCCTGTGAGAGCGACATTTGCCGCGAGTGGGCGGTTGTGCGCGCGGCGAGGGCACGAATCTTGTGCCGCCAGGGGAGATATGGCCGCAATCCTGTGCCGTCGGCGAGCGCCTTCTTGTTCTCCAACTCGCCGATGCGTTCGATGAGGTCCCGCTCTGACCATAGTCCCGCCTGGTCCACAACCCCGCGTGTGATGGATTCGCGCAAGAAGGCTAGTTCGGTGACGGTGCGCTGGAGTTGCCAGGTGCGCCACACATTGCCGTGCCACGGGCTCATGATCAGAGTCCATGCCCGCCGCCGCATGCGTGAGAAGGCGGCTGGGTATGTTTCCGGTAGCCAGCCCATGGTGACGTAGTCGCTGAGTCGGGCTGACACTGTGCGCCCCTGCTTCACTGATGTCATGACCACGCGGATAGCGACGATGACGACCATGGGCAAGCCGAACCACAGATACACCTGCAACAACCCACCTTCGCCCATGACGGATGCCAAACCATTGAACACCATGTGGAGGAAGGCGGCGGTGAGGTACCCGGCGACGGGCGCGACCACCCGTACAATCTTGGAGCGGCTCGCCACTGCGAAAGCCACACCCACCCCGGTCATGAGGGTGAACAGGGGATGCCCGAAACAGGTGTACACCCCACGCAGCATGACCAGATCGCGCACTGCGGCGGCCACATCCCCCGCACTCTGCGTGTACGACCCGTACACGATGGCGCGTGCATAATAGACAATGTTTTCTGTGAATGCGAAACCGGCACCAGCCAACCCGCCGATGACGGCGCCAGAAACCCGCGATGAGAAGCGATTTCGGTCGAGGACTGCGATGAGGAAGATGATGCAGGCCTTCGAGAACTCTTCCACAAATGGCGCGACAAACACTGCGGCGCGAATTGCTTCCACGCCTGACATTTGGTCGAAGACAGCCATCTTTGAAGCGATCCACGAATTGGCGTAGTAGGACAGGGTCACAGCGACACACGCGCCCCAGCCCACGACGAGCAGCAGGACTTTCCAGTATTGAGGTTTGTAGCGGTCGACCAGCCAGAAGCAGGCTGTCCAAAACAGCAGGGTGAATGCGGCGTACCCCGCCGACATACGCAGGGCGTCACCGTTGAGTCCGGGGATGACCGAGCCATCCTCCGTCGAGCGAGACTGCATGAGGTCCCAGAACAACAAGGAGGCGCTGCCCACGAAGAGGATAAGCAGGGTATAGGTGGCTATCATCCACTTGCTGGTCCAGTACGCGCGAGTGGTGAAGGGCTTGGGGGGCGCGGCCACGGCAGAGCGGCGACGCAGGTACGCAACTATTCCCGGTGGGGTTGTATCGCGTTCTGCCACTGTTCAAGGATACCTTGTCGGCGGCGTTCCCGGGCTAGTCGTCGCTTTCTTGCACAAGGATAGTCGTCGCTGAGTCGTTTGAACGCTGTTCAGCAGCGAGTTCGTGTACATGCCCGGCTGCGGAGTGGCGAATCCAGTATCCAAGCCACATGGCCCCGACAATGGAGAATGCTCCGAGTGAAACGGTGGCGGCAGCCAGGGAGAACAAGGTGGTGATGATGGACAGAGCGACGGGGCCCAGTGCGTTGCCGGCATCTCCGAACACGCGCCATCCCGACAGGAACTGTGTACGCCCCACGCTCGGAGAGGCATCGGAACCCAGTGTCATGACGATGCCAGAGCCGATGCCGTTACCCAAACCGATGACGCCAGCGACGATGACGACGCCCCAGCCGTTGTGTGCTAGGGCAAGACTCGCCAGGCCGAGACCGAGAATGACCATCGACGGCACAGCCACCCACATACGTCCGAAGCGGTCCATGATGAATCCGCCGAGGAAGAACATCGACATATCGAGAGCCATGGACACTGCGTAGATGAGGGACGTCTGGGAGGCATCGAATCCAAGCGATTCCGACCACAAAGGCAAGACGGTTTGTCTGACCGCGCGTGCGAATCCCACGCAGAAGACGCCGAGTCCGAGAGTGGCGAATGTGTGTACATGTGCGCGCAAGACGGTAAAGAGGCGCGGCCCTCCTTCAGGTCCGGCTCGGCGCGCTCGTACATCGGCGGGCAGATCGGGCAGGAGCAGGGTCACCCCGGCGGCCAGAATGGACATGATGGCGGCAAAGGCATAGGCAGCGGACAGGTTCCATGTGGCGATGATGGCAGCCCCGATGAGCGGGCCGATGAATCCGCCGATTCGGAAGGTGCCGCCCAAACTCGACAGTGCGCGGGCACGATACTTCAGAGGCACAGCTTCAGTGATATAGCTTTGTCGGGCGAGGCCAAAAACAGAGCCCGACAAGCCGAAACAGAACACGGCAAGAGACAATACGGGAAGAGTGGAGGCTGAGAATGCAACGGCCAGGCAGAGGGCATCCCATAGACAGGCCAAGGCAATGGCCTTCTTTTCACCCAGTCGAGTGGCGACCCACGAGGCTGGCAGGTCACCCAGAATGGTTCCGATTCCGGTCAGGCCAGTGATGAGAGCTGAGAGTCCGACCCCTGCGCCAAGGCTGAGGGCTGACAGGGCGACTAGCGGCATGACTGCCCCATACCCGATAGTGGACAGGAAGGTCGGGCCGTAGGCGGACGCGATGAAACGCGGCCAGTCGAAGCGGGGCGAGGGACCCCCGACGGTGGTGTGCTGCGCAAGTTCGGCGGAAGCCGGGTCAGAGTCAGTCGGAAGCCGGAGAGCAGGGTCACGGCTAGCGCCAAGCCCACTGTCGGTCGTTTCGTTCCCGAGGGCAGGGGCCAGATTCGGGGGCAGAACGGGCTCAGGCACGCGCCCCGGAGAGGATTCGAACCTCCGACCTGCAGATTAGAAGTCTGTAGCTCTATCCAGCTGAGCTACCGGGGCATACCCGTCCATTCTAGTCAGGTCCCGCCAAGTGTCTGGCGAGATGGGACAAAGTGGGCAGCATTGGGGAAAGTGGGCGACTGTGGGTGAGGTGCCCTGGGACGGCGTGTTCTCGACTCGGCAAGGGGTGGGTTTCGCGGGTACAGTGGGCGCAATGGAAAACTTAGTGTGGATTGACTGTGAGATGACCGGGCTCGACATGGCCGGTGATGCGCTCATCGAAGTGGCGGCCCTTGTGACCGATGCCGACCTCAACGTCTTGGGGGAGGGGGTCGATGTCATCATCAAACCGCCCGCTGGCGCGTTGGAGTCGATGGACCCCTTCGTCACGCAGATGCATACGACCTCGGGCCTTATCACGGAGTTGGACGCGGGGCTCGACATGGCGACGGCGGAAATACAAGTCATGGAGTACATCCGGGCGTGGATCCCTGAAGCGGGCAAGTCTCCCTTGTGCGGTAACACGATCTCCACCGACCGGGCCTTCTTGCGTCGCGACATGCCGACCCTGGAGGGGTACCTGCATTACCGCAACATCGATGTGAGTTCACTCAAGGAATTGGTCCGCCGCTGGTACCCGAGGGTGTTCTTCTCTGCACCTGAGAAAACGGGCAATCATCGTGCGCTCGGCGACATCAAGGACTCCATCAACGAGTTGAGGTACTACCGTCAGACGGTGATGGTGGGGTTGCCTGGACCGTCACGGGATGAGGCTGTAGCTATCGCCAAGCGCCTCGCGCCGTTCACCAATCAGGTTCCCGAAGCCGAGTAGGGGTCCCTGGGTCTCTTGGGGCTCAGGCAGGCTTGGTTGCATCAGCCATGCCGCGCGCCAACAAAGAGTCGTGTGGGCATACCCGCTCGGGCGCAACCCCTCCGCTCCGAGTCCGATGGACTGGAGCGAAGAGATGGTCCGGACCGGCTAGCCCTTCTGCGCGCGGAAGAACCAGGCAGCCTTGTCAAGACCAGCGACAATGCCAATGAGCACATCCTGGCTCGCCAAGTCATCTTCCAAGTCAGCGAACTTGGATGAAATGGCCTGTGAAGTGGCAGTCAGACGGTCAGTGAACACCGTGACAACGTCTGTGTCGAGCAGCGGACCAGCAGTCAGCGTGGGGACTGTGGAGGTGGAGACGATAGCGGTCGCCCGCCCATCTGGGTTCCCGCCCAGCGCAGAAATACGCTCCGCGACTTCGTCTTGCCAGCTAATGAGTTGCTCCACGAGTTCGTCGAGTTGGAGATGGACGGAGCGGAACGCGGGGCCATGCACATTCCAGTGGGCCTGTTTGCCCTGAAGGCCGAGATCGAGAAGGTCAACCAGAACAGACTGGAGAACTGAAGTTGATTGAGACATGGGATGTCCTTTCTTGAAGGGTTCAATTCTTTACGTCCCATAGCTTAGTAGGTAGGTCGGACATTTCTGGGGAGCGGGTCCATGCTCGCGTGGACATGTGTCCTGAGGCAGGGGTAACAAACTGTGTCGCGCAGTGCTGAAGCCATGTCGTTTCGTCCCCAATCGACACAGCTCAACGATGCCGCGCGCGTGGGTGTTGCCCCAGAGCCAGTCCGATTTCGTGGTGCGCCTGACTATCCCGTACACTAATTCACTGGCGTTTCAAGCGCCATGGTGGCTGTAGCTCAGTTGGTAGAGCTCCTGGTTGTGGTCCAGGAGGTCGCGGGTTCGAGTCCCGTCAGCCACCCCAACGCAGGTCAAGAGAGTATCAAGACACAGAGCGACCACCTCGTAGAATGGGGTTCTATGCCTGAACTGCCTGAAGTGGAAACCGTGCGCTGCGGCCTGCAACGTTTGTTGGTAGGACGACGCATCAGCGAAGTCGAGGCGCTCAGTCCTGGGTCGTTTCAAGCAGCACCAGCGGACATCAGCCAGCACGTCGTCGGTGCCACGGTGACGGCGGCCCGTCGGCTCGCCAAAGTCTTGATGATCGACCTTGACAACGACTATTCGCTGGTGGCTCATCTCAAAATGACGGGCCAACTGGTGATCGTGGCGGATGGCGGAGCCAGCGGCGAACGGTGGGGCGGCGGACATCCCAACGACTCGTTGGTGGATCGTCTGCCCGACCGTTCCACCCGCGTCATCATCACGCTGGATGACGGTGCCGCCCGTCTTTTCTTCAACGATCAACGCAAGTTTGGCTGGATGAAAGTCATGCCCACCGCCGACGTCGGCACGCTCGATTTCATCGCCCAACTGGGTCCCGAACCGCTGGACGGTGACCCGACACCCGAGTTTCTTCGTCGCATCCGTCATCACCAAGCCACCACCGTCAAGGCGGCTATCCTCAACCAAACCGTCATCGCTGGCATCGGCAATATCTATGCCGACGAGTCCTGTTGGGTGGCGCAAGTGCATCCCGCCAGCCGGGTCGGTGATCTCAACGACCGCCAACTGAAAGCCATCCTCAACGCCGCCATCGACGTCATGACCACCTCGATTAACCTGGGCGGCTCAACCGACCGCAACTATGTCGACGCCGAAGGCCACCGTGGTGCCTATCTGGGGTTCGCCAAGGTCTTTCGCCGTGAAGGCCAACCCTGTCAACGCTGCGGCACTACCATCATCAAAACTCGCGTCGCCGGACGCGGCACCCACCTCTGCCCCCACTGTCAGCGCTTGTGACGCGAATCTCCACGCCGTGCGCCGACCACGACCAACGCCGATGGTGGTGCCGGTGTACATGGCGACGTTCGACAGGGAGGACACCGTGTCGCGCGCCTGGCCCGCACCGGCTTGGAGGGCGGCTATCACGACGGGGAACACGAAGCCGCCAGCGCACATGATGATCGCCGACAGTGCCACAGCGCGGACGCCATTGAGCACTACCTCGCCACACTCGAACCTAGCGCTCCCGGCATCGTCCCCGAATCGAGTTTCGTTCGTCAGTAAACTCGACGGCCTCGTCATGCGAGCAAACTCGCCCGCCTTCGATGCGATCGTCTTGCCGGTCGGCCAGCTCGCCGTAGCGTTGGGGCGGGCGGCTGCTGGTTTCAGGTCCCTTCGTTAAGCTGGCTCAGCAGGTCGGCGAGTTCGCCGATGGGGACGGTGCAGCCCTGGCTGATCCAGTGGACAATCAGGGAGGCGCTGCCTTGTTCGAGGAAGGTCTGCATGTAGTCGATCATTTCGTCTGAGAGGTCGGGGTATTTGGCTCGGCAGCGGTCGGTGGAGTAGGCCCGGTTCAGCGCCAGGCAGCGCCCGACGAGTCGTCCTTGTGGGATGGAGAATAGCAGCGCCAATAGGTCGCGTTGGCTAGCCAGACCGGTCAGCACCAACGTCCAGTAGTCCTGCGGGGTGGCGGTGGCGTCCTTGGCTTGCAGGTGCGACTCGAACATGTCGAGCACACTGTCTTCGATGTCGGCGAGCAGGTCGGCTGTGTCGTCGTAGTGCAGATAGAACGTGCCGCGTGCCACGTCGGCCTCGCCGCACAGCTTGGTGACGGTGATCTGGTCGAACGGGGTCGTCTTCAACAAGTCGAGCAAAGCTTGGCGCAGAACCGTTTTGGTGTATTTGACGCGGCGGGATTCCTCTGGCATGGCCATGTTCAACCTTCCTTCGTTGGACAATCCGACGGCGGCTGTCTATTTCCTGACGGCGCCAGCCGTTTTGTTGATGGAATCGCGGCGGCGACTCACATACACTCGATTGTACAACCTGTCTACTACTAGACACTTGTCAAGAAAGGGGGCGTGAGAGATGCGCATCCGACCACACGACTACATCACCCAAGCGACCTTGTTCGCCGCACTGTTCCCGATGAACTGCTACCTGGTGAAAGAGGACGACGGGCTGACCCTTGTCGACACCACCATAGGTCTTGGCGCGCCACGGCTGGCCAGGATCATCCAGGCTAGCGGGAAGCCGTTGCGGCGTATCGCCCTGACCCATGTTCATGCCGACCATGTCGGCGGCCTGGACGGGCTGAAGGCCGTCTTCCCGGACGTCCAAGTGCTCGTCCCCGCCCGCAGCGTCCCATTTCTGAACGGTGACCTGGCCGTGCTCGTAGGGGAAGACCCCAGCCCGGTGAAGGGGCGCTTCGTGAATGTTGCCACCACCCCGGACGTGCTGCTGGCCGACGGCGACCGAGTTGGGTCGCTGAGAGTGATCGCCTCGCCTGGCCACAGCCCGGACTCTGTCTCGCTCCAGGACGAGCGGACAGGCGCGCTGATCTGCGGGGACGCCTTCCAAACGCGCGGCGGACTCGCTGTCTCCGGCGATTCGCGCTGGGTGTTCCCATTCGTCGCCGCCGCGACCTGGAGTCGCGCAACCGCGCTCGCCAGCGCGAAACAACTCCTATCCTTGCAGCCAACGGCGCTGATGCCTGGACATGGCGACATCTTGGAGCAACCATATTCCGCCATGAAGGGTGCGATCTCCCGCGTCTCCGCATGATATGGATGGATGCCCGCAAGGCCTGAAACGTGGTAACCGTGTCCGTTCGGGGTGAGCTGGCGCGGCGCAACGCCAACGCCGAGAAATCGTCGGCGGTGTCAAACCAGGCTAAGCCGCACGACTGGGCGGTGGGGACTGGCGCGGGCGATCTCGGTGAAGCCCTCGGCGAGGAAGAGCGCCAACGGGCCGGTGTACAACTCGGCGCCGGAGGCACGGCATCCCAGGCTCGCGGCGTCGACGGGGCGGCCAAGCAAAGTGTGCGCGCCCGAGGCGCGGGCGAAGGCGATTCCTTGGCGCAGCAGGGCCGTCGCCACGCCCTGCCGGCGGTGGCCAACGCGCACGACGAAACAGGACGCCACCCAGGTGTTCTCATCGGTGGCTGTCACCGCGCCGTCTTGGGGGCGCGCGAATGTCCTGGCCAATCGGGGCAGGACCCCTAGTGGCCCGACGCGCAGCCAACCGACCGGCTCGTCGCCGCGATAGGCCACCACCCCCGGGGGCGTCGCCCGCTCGAACTCCTGGCGGAAGGTGTCCCGGTTGGCGGTGGAGTCGCCGTAGTCGATGAACCATTGGCACCAGCACCGCGCGGCATCACCCCGCGTGCCGAAGACCGTCTCGACATCGGGCCAGCGCTGCGCCGTGGCCGACTCTACCCGCGCGTTCGGCTGTGCCCCCGGCGCGAGGGCGCTTTCGATATTCACAGATTCAGTTTATTCTGTGACGCGCGCTCGGCGACATGGGCCGTGCGGCAACCATGCTCGGCGCGACCACCGAGCAAGCCAGCCGTGCCCGCCAATTTCTGGATGCCTATGGGGCCACCAGTTCACCTGTGCCAGATGGGCTTCCAGCCGATCCCAATCTCAGACGAATACGAGCGGGTATCCAACTACCGCGCCGACCTGCCGGTGCCGGAAGATGTCGCCGCCGCGCATCTGGGCGCTGCCTACAGGCTGGAACACGACCTCGAGCGTGAGGTGTCGTGGGCGTGTTGACGGCTCGGTTGCGGCTCGGCCCCGTCAGCCTTAGTGATGCGGACGCCATTGCCAGCCTGGTTCGTATTTATCGTGATCCGGCGGTTTGGGCGCACCTCCCGGAGGCCCGGCCGGTCAGTGACCAGGCCATAGAGACTCGTCTGGCAGGTAATGCTCGGTCATGGGCGGCCAATGGGTTGGATTGGTGGATTGTCAGGCTGCGTGGCCCGCTCGGAGGGCTACCCGCTGGAGAGATCGTCGGCCTGGGCGGGGTCAGCATGGACGGGTCTGGCCTCGACGCGTGGAATCTGGGATACCGGCTGTCACCCGCCGCTTGGTGGCACGGCTTGGCGACCGAGATCGCCCAGGCTAGCCTCGCTGCCGCCCGCGAAACCAGGCCCCACACGCCTGTCACGGCCCGCGTGCTGGAACGCAATCCTGCCTCGTGGAGGGTGCTCGGCAAGGTGCTCACCGTAGCTTGGCAAGGGGTCGCTGACGGCGATGACCGGCTTACCGCAGACCTGCCCCGCCGGGTGTACACCGACCGCCCACTCAGCCATGACATGCTCGCCGCGCTCATCGCCGTGGTCTGATTGAGGTGTACCCCAGGGCGCCTCAGGCAGACCGCAAATAGGACCCGTACCTTCGTCTGCCTCATCGCTGACGCTTGGACAAAGCGAAAGTTGGGGGAAGTGGCCGAGTTCTTTGATGAGCAACGTATCCCTATTGAAAGCGGCCTTCGTAAGAGGGGGCCATACCCCTACTACGGGGCAACAGGGATCGTTGATTTCGTTGATGGGTACATCTTTGATGGAGAGTACATCCTCCTTGCGGAAGATGGAGCCAACATTATTGACCGAAGTAGCCCACTGGCCTACCTGGCGACAGGCAGATTCTGGTTAAACAATCATGCCCACATTATGAAGATCATTGACGGCAGCAACCGATATCTCCTGCAAGTACTCGAACGACACAATTACTCGGCTTTGAACTCTGGCACAGCCCAACCGAAGCTGAACGCCAAATCTGTGAAGTCGATGATTCTTAGCTGGCCAGGAAGCAGAGAGCAAACTCGCATCGGCGTCTTCTTCCGCACGCTTGATGACCTGATCGCTGCAAACGAGCGTAAGTGCGAACTTCTTCGCCAACTCAAGCGCGGCTACCTCCAACAACTCTTCCCCGCGCCCGGTTGCGCCACCCCGCGTCTCCGCTTCCGAGGGTTCGCCAGTGCTTGGATAAAGCGAAAACTTGGGGACGTGGCAGGCATTGTTGGTGGTGGTACTCCAGACACGAGCATTCCCGGGTTCTGGGATGGTGACATCGACTGGTACACGCCCGCTGAGATCGGTGAAGATGTTTATGTGTCTGGAAGTCAACGCAAAATAACCGAGGATGGCTTGAGAAATAGTTCTGCAAAAATTCTTCCGCCCGACACGATTCTTTTCACCTCCAGAGCAGGCATCGGAAAGATCGCCATTCTCTCTAAAGAAGCTGCCACTAACCAAGGTTTCCAATCGATCATTCCGGGCGATAAACTCAACTCGTATTTTCTTTTCTCTCAATCTGAGTCACTGAAACACTACGGCGAGATGATGGGGGCCGGTTCCACGTTCGTAGAAGTCTCCGGCAAACAGATGGCGCAGATGCCGATAGCTCTTCCTGACTGGACGGAGCAGTCCCAGATCAGCAGCTTCTTCCGCGCGCTAGATAACCTGATCGCTGCAAACGAGCACAAGGTCGAGCAGCTCCACCAACTCAAGCGCGCCTACCTCCAGACGATGTTCGTCTGACCTGGCGTAGTGTCGAGGCAATGGAACAGAGCCTACTGCTGACAACTTATTTCTCCGATTGGGTTGGGACCTACAAGCGTGACGCAGTGAGGGCTGTCACGCTCCGCAAGTATGAGACGACGCTTAAACGTCTCTCTGAGATCGTCCCCGGTGTGACCTTGACAACCTTGGACCGGCGAACATACCAGGGCATCCTCAATACCTACGCCCAGACTCACGAGCGGCAAACAACGCTCGACTTTCACCACCAGCTTCGTGCCGCCATCCTTGATGCCGTTGACGATGGCCTGTTGAAGCAAGACCCAACGCGCCGCGCGGTTGCCAAGGGCACCATTCAACGACGGCACGCGACAAAGTATCTCAGCTTGAGCCAGACAGCGAACCTGCTCACAGCGCTTGATCTGAGCGGAGAAACCTCCTGGGATCACTTCATCTATCTCCTTGTGAAGACAGGTTTGCGTTTCGCGGAGGCTCTTGCCCTCACCCCTGGCGATGTCGATATCGCCAAGCGCACCGTGACCGTGTCGAAGACGTGGGACTACAAGTCTGCGACTCCAAGATTCGCGCCAGCCAAGAATCAGTCGTCGATGCGTACTCTCTCCCTAGACAAGAAATCCGCCCGAGTCCTTGCGCGGATTACTCAGCAAGTGCCCGCCGCCCAGACCATCTTTGTCACTCCGGGAAAGAGAGTGTTCAACGACACTGTGAACCGCCATCTTCGTCAGCGATGCACATCGGTTGGCATTCCTCAGATCACGCTGCATGGGCTACGACACACCCATGCCAGCATTCTGCTCTATGCCGGGGTCTCCGTGGCCAGCGTCGCAAGGCGGCTCGGTCATGCGAACATGACAACGACCCAGAAAACCTACCTGCATATCATCCAGGAGCTGGAAGCTCAGGATAACGAAAAGATCATTCGCTGCCTTGGCAACCTTTCCTAGACGAACATCTTCTGTAGGTAGGCGCGCTTGAGTTGGCGAAGGTGTTCGCACTTGCGCTGGTGAAGGGCGATGATGCGATCTAGGTCGGTAAAGAGCCGTCCAACTTGTCTCTGTTCTTCAATACTTGGAACAGGAATAAGCATTTCCATAACCTTGCTCTTTGATATATTATATCGTGAAATCCCTTGCGCCAAGAAAACTAGTTTGTTACGAACGACTGATGAGCGTAACATAAAGGCAAAGAAATGTGGATCAATTCCAACTAGTGGTCGCCATCCAAAGCAGAAGCTATTTAGGTACACATTTTCCCTATTTCCAAGCCAAACAGAAGACATTCCGACTTCTTCCGGTGTTTCTGATGAGGTGGTGAAAAGGACATCACCATACTTAACTTCACTTTGGCGACTGTCAATTTCGACGCGTTCTGTTCCATCGATGGTAGCGAGCGGATTGCTAAACACGTTCATATATGTGATAAATTCAGCGTCGCCGTGTCCGAAGTCTTCTTTGGTCTTTCCCGATAGTCCGGTGAATGCAGTTCCCAAATCCCCTAGCCTCCTTTGTTTCCAAGGGTCCTCAAATCCCGGGCAGCGGAGGCGCGGGGTGGTGGAGCCAGGGGCGGGGAAGAGCTGTTGGAGGTAGCCGCGCTTGAGCTGACGGAGGTGATCGCACTTACGCTCGTTTGCAGCGATCAGGTCATCCAGCGTGCGCATGAGGTCAACAATCTCTCCCTGCTCAGCAAGAGCCGGAATAGTGACCAACCAGTTCGACATGTCGGCGATTGGTATCCGTTCCACTGTCCCACCCTGGATCGTGTGTTCCTTAATAACCTCTTGAAAAGATGATCCAAGGTAGACGAAGGTCAAGAACCACGGGTCGATACTTTCACTGGGTCGCAGTAGACCCATTCTCCGGCCAAGTGCTGCGGGTTCGTCGAAATCCCAGTATCCCGCTTCACCGATGCGAGTTTCATAGGAAAAGAGGGTGTCACCGGGAGATGGCGAGACCCTCCGACTCCATAGCGGTAGATCGTCTTCGGAAATATGAGCAGACAGGGAAAAGTCGAGATGGCCGTTGACTAGGGAGGAAATACTCAGGTACCAAGGGCCACTCTCGGTCTTCGTCGGCGTAGCGTGAGGGCCATCGTAAATAGTCGCCACCTCCCCCAACTCTCGCTTTGTCCAAGCGTCAGTGAATCCATGGAAACGTAGCTTCGGCACGTTTCTTGAGTCATCACTCATGCGTCCACCTCACCTTTGCTTTGCTTCTCAGCTTGTTGTGCGAGTGCTTTGATTTGGTCAAGATAGGATTTTTCGACCGGAGAGAGAGTACGCGCCTGGTAGGTGCGATACTCGGCTATCGCTTTCCGCTCGGCTTGTGTATGGGTCACCTTCCCGGCATCGGGCAGCACGCCTTTCCCATAGATTGCGGCGAATTGGTCGAGTTCAGCAACCCAGTCGCTCATCCTCATGGCGGTATGTTCCTTCGCGCGCACTTCGGCGAGGTCGAAGAAGGCCGAGACAAGCCGGTTGAGGACGAACAGCTCGTCTTGTGTCAGGTAATTCTTGGCAATCTTGGCTTCGTTCAACGTCGGCAAGGCTCCTTGAAAGGTGGTCAAACCCATAAAGTCTTTGCTCGCGTCTGCCCGCGTATTGATGAGCTCAGCCGCAGTCTGTCGGTTCACCGCATAGTGGAGTTTGTTCTGCACGATCTTGAAGAAGCGCACTGACTCAGCACTCTTCGGATCATAATCAATCGAGGTGGCATAGAGATCAAGCACCTGCCGATAAAGGGCCTTCTCGCTACTGCGAATGTCTCGGATGCGGTCGAGTAGCTCTTTCCAGTAGGCACCACCGCCGTTTCCTTTGAGGCGCTCGTCGTCCATCGTGAAGCCTTTGACGATGTACTCATGCAGACGCTGTGAAGCCCATTGACGGAAGCGTGTGGCGGCCTTGCTGTTGACCCGATAGCCCAGTGAGATAATCTTGTCGAGGTTATAGAACCTCACCAAGCGACTCTGCGTCCTGCCGGGCATCGCGCCATGCTCAGTGGTGTGTAAGAAATCCTTACAGACCACTTCTTCTTCGAGTTCTGCTTCCTCAAAGATGTTCTTAATGTGAGACGTGATATTTGGCCTTGATGTGCCGTAAAGCTCGGCCAACTGAGCTTGGTTCAGCCATACCGTCTCGTCTTCAAGGCGCACGTCAAGATGGGTCGTCCCATCGTCGCTTTGATAGATCTGGATTTCTGATCCGGGTAGGGTTTCCTCAGCCATGGTCTTCGCTTCCCCCTTCAGGGTGCGCCGTATGTTCAGTGGCTTCGCTGATGTCCCGGGCTTCGTCAGTTTCGACGAGTTGGGCAACCATGGCGTCGAATTGTGCCCGAAGCCCAGTGATCTCAGCATCGGTGGCGGCCAGGTCTGCATAGACCTGGTTGATATCAATATCTGATTCTTCCTCGAAGGTGTCGACGTAACGAGGAATATTGAGGTTGAAGTCATTGGCCTCAATCTCGTCTAGATCGGCCACATGGGCATACTTCTTGACATCGCGTCGAGCTTGGTACGCATCAACAATCTTGGCGATGTTCTCCTCGCTGAGGGCGTTTTGGTTCTTGCCTTTGACGTAGTCAGCCGAGGCGTCAATGAACAGGATATCTTTGGTCGTCTTGTTTCTCTTGAGGATGAGGATGACGGTGGGAATGCTGGTGCCGTAAAACAGGTTGGGTGGCAGGCCAATGACCGCATCAAGATAATTCTTACGGATCAGAGTTTCACGAATGACACCTTCGGATGCTCCACGAAACAGGACGCCGTGGGGCAGAACAATGCCCATGGTGCCGGTCGCATTCAGGTGATAGAGACCGTGCAGAAGAAAAGCGTAGTCGGCCTTCGAGGCGGGGGCGAGACGCCCATAGTCGGACCACCGGGGGTCTTTGAGTTTCTTGTCATCATTGGCCCATTTCGCAGAATAGGGCGGGTTCATGACGACGAAATCGACAGTGCGAGGTCGGTCAATACCGTATTCGTCCTCACCATCGGGCCAGTCCGTCTCAAGGGTATCGGCGTTGCGTAACTGCATGTTGGTGTAATCAACGCCACGCATCATCAAATTCATCCGCGCCAAGTTGTAAGTGGAGGTGTTAAGCTCCTGCCCAAGAAACTTGAGCGCACCCCGGCGCTCGCCACCAGGAAGCTCATGACGCACTGTGAGAAGCAGCGAGCCGGAACCCAAGGTGGGGTCATACACTGTGAACTGCTGCGTCGTGGTTTCTTTGACACCCTCAGTGACGATTTTGGCCAGGACGGTGGAGATCTGGTGCGGTGTGTAAAACTCGCCACCCTTCTTGCCTGCGGTGGCGGCGAACTGGCCGATCAGATACTCGTAGATATCTCCGAGGATGTCTTTGCCGCTGTCATCGGTGAACGCAATGTCTTTGACGAGGCTGACGATGGCGGACAAAGACTTCGCCCGTGACGTGGTGGAGGTGCCCAGCCGAGAATCCCCGAGGGAAATATCGTTGAACACACCCCGGAAGTCGTTCATGGCGGAGGCATTGCGTTCCGAGTTTGCATTGAAGTGGTCGAAGATGTCTTGGAAGTCACTCGGGGCCACTTGCCCGGTCTCAACCTTGCTCACGAGCGTGGACCACATGTCTTCGGGGTTGATCGCATAGCCGAGAGTGGAGGAGATATCCTCCAGATAATCTTCAAGGCTGCCGCCCGTGTCACTCCCCACCTGCCGGGTGTAAGCCTGCGCTGGAGTTTCGTCCGCCCTTGGGGTGATGAGATCTTGATCGAGCAGGTAGTGCTCTTGGTGCTCGCTCAAGTAGCGGTAGAACATGAAACCAAGAATGTAGTTCTTGTACTCGCTGGCGTCCATGTTTCCACGAAGCTCGTTAGCCATCGCCCACAGTTTCGACGCAATGGTTTGGGATTGCGGTGCTGCCACAAGAGTCTCCTTATAGTTTTCCGACGAGAGAGTCGGCGAGCGTACGTACCGCGTCTCTCAGTTCGTTGCGATATCTGATTAGTGTCAACGCTCTGACTTGATCGTCGGTGGCCATCTGCCGGTAGGCGGCAGCGCCCTCTTTACGTAGACGGGTGAGCAGCCCGGCCGCATCCAGATCATCCACGCCTTTCGCGTGGGTGCGCAGCCAAGACTTGAGGTCAGCTGCTGTCATAACGTCGGTGATGCCCCACGCATTACGGAAATCCAATAGTTCCCGATCTACCGATACTTGCGAGGCCGCCTCAATGACGTGCTTCGTCTGGGTGGCGTCGACCGGATAGTCACCGTCGTCAAACTTGTATTTACCTTTGACGATCACTTCGACGGCGCGGGCAACCTTATCGATGAAGTGGACGTTCTGGGAGGCGGCGACCTCCAGCGTGATCTGTTCACTCGTCTTGTCCATGGTCGCCTGCGTGGTGGCGGCTGCTTGATCGTCACCGACCCGCCGTGCCTCCTCGTGATCGTGGGCAGCGTTCATCAAGGTGGCGATCAATTCGGTCAAGTAGTCATAGTTGACTTCGACCTCTTTGATGTGGGTCATCTTCAGATCGATCTGATCGAAATCCACCCGTTTACTGCGGGCCAGACTGCGCTTCAACTCATTGGCGAACACGGTCGTCAACTTGCGTTCCTCCGGCTGTGTCATGCCCAATGCCATAGTCAAGGCTGTTGGGTCCGAGTAGTCGAAACCCTCAACTGTGCCGTCCGCGTTTTGGGTGACGGGGTATTGCTTGAGTTTGTCAACCCCCGAGTTGTAGCTGCCCAGCAGTTGAAGCAGCTTCTGCTGTTCAGCCTCCGACTTCGGAATATCAACGAAGCCCCCTGTCAGGTCTTTGATCTGCTCCACGATCTGTCGCGTCTCGTCGAGCTGTTCCGAGAACGGTTTGGCGAGAACCCCACTGTCAACCAGGCCGAGGGCATCTTGGACGACAGCCGAATCCTCGTTCGCGTAGATACTTAAAGCTTCGTTCATGAACTTCTCGTTCAAGGTCGGCAGCCTGAAGTTGATGATGTTGCCAAATGGCTTGTCGCGGTCAAAAATCCGGTTTGTGCGCGAATACGCCTGAATCAGACCGGCCGACTTCAATGTCCGGTCGACATAGAGCGTGTTCAACTCCGGGGCATCAAACCCAGTCAGCAACTGGTCGACCACGATCACCAAATCAAGATACTGCCCATCGGCAGCGCTCCTGCTCAGACGCGAGATCACGTCAGCGGTGTATCCGGCCGTGTTGTCCATGCCAAAGTTGGTGCCGAACTCCGCGTTGTAGACGGCGATGGCCTCCGCGAGATTTTGGTTCGTTTCCAATTGCGAATCAGAATTCGAAGTGTCCTGGCTGAACGTCACCGCGACCCGCAACGTCGAGAGTCCGTCCTCCAGACGGTACGCATTCTGGCGTTGGAACTCCCACCAATACATCATGGCCATTGGTGTGGAGGCGGCCCCGCCACCAACATGCGTGGTGAGTAGGGCGTTGTATTTACCACCGGCGGAACGGTTCTGCCACTCACGGAAAACCTCCGACACTACCTCCTCAACATGTTGAGGGTTCATATCGTAGATGGGCGCGGTCAGATCATCGATTTCTTGCGCGGACAAGCCAGCGATTTTCGCGTCAACCTGCTCCTGCGTCCAGTCTGGATGGTGCACCTGAAAGTAGTTCGGCAGGTACTCGGCCTCCAGAAAATCCATGGGGATCGTGTTCTTGAAATCGACCCGGAAACCCAACACGTTCTTGTCGGCAATGGCGTTCTTGATCGTGTAAGAATGCAACAGATCACCGAAAATATCGTGCGTCTTCAACCCAGCCTTTTGCACCTTCGTATCGGCGTCATCGAAAATCGGAGTGCCCGTGTAGCCCACCCACACGGCATGGGTGAACGCCTTCTGAATTCGAACGAACGTGTCCCCAGCGGTTGAGCGATGAGCCTCGTCCACAATGAACACCAGGTTTTTCCCCGGATCTTTGAAACCGTTGCTAAACACGAGACGGGCGAGCTTCTGAGTCGAAGTAACGATGATGCCACCATCGTTACTCTTCAACCGATGCGCCAAATCACGGGTATGTTTCGTCTCCTGAACCACGCCATTCAACTCATCCTGGTTGGAGTCGTTATCAGGGTCATACGCGGCGTAATTGTCGATGGTCTGGTCTGTCAAAGCGATTCGATCAACCAGAAAGACCACCTTGTCAACGTTCGGCAACCGACTGGCCAACCAGGCAGTCTTGAAACTCGTGATCGTCTTACCAGACCCCGTCGTATGCCAAATGTAGCCAAGTTTCGCATTCTCCTTGGTGGAAAAATCGAAATCGTGCTTCTCAATCGCATCAAGCACCCGGCGAGTTGCATACACCTGATAAGGACGCATCACCTTCAGCTGCTGCTTATTCTTCGTCCCGTCTAAGATCATGTAACTCGTCGACATTTTGTGTGCCATCGGAATCGATAAAAACAGGTTCGCGAACTGGTGCCAATCCGACACTCGCTCATTTCTCTCGGTCTGCCACTTGAATGCGAACGCCTTATTGAACAAGGCCGCTGTCGTGTTCGCCATATAACGTACATCCACCGGAGACAGAGCCACCAGAATCTGCACTGTCGAGAAAATATCCGAATACTGATTCTCCGCAATGTATTGGCGCATCTGGTTCAACGCCTCGTCCACGTCGTTCGAATCGCGCTTCTCCTCAATCTGGATGATCGGCAGCCCATTGATCAGCAACGTCACGTCGAAACGCCGTTCTTGTTTCCCGGTGATCTTCGCCGGGCGCTTCACCTGATTCACGATCTGATACTGAGTGTTCCCGCCGCCAACCTGTCGTTGGTCAAAGACCGTCAAGAACACATGCCGTCCATCATCAGTGTCCACCTCGACCTGGCTAATTCCGTTCAGGCCATACAGAAACTGGCCTGCCTGATATGGCGTAGTCAGCGAAGAGATCTCCTGCTTGACCTGATCGAACTCGGTCACGCTGAGAGGGCAGTTTAGCTTGTCCTGATTCAGAGAATAAAGGATGCGGGCGAAGTTCCCCCATAGATCGTCCGTCGTCTTCAGACTCGGCTCGTAGCGCCACTGCTTCGTGCTGCCGATCTGGCAAAGGTGGTCGATCAACTCGGTCTCGAACCGGGACTCAGACGAAAAACCCTCACTCATGATGACTTACTCCTGACGCGCCTGACACCACCATGGCCAAAGACAGATCTGTGAAACCCAGCATGACGCTCACCGCTCGTAGTGGAATGAGCGCCGTGGCCTGATCTGCGATGCGCCAGCGGCGCAAGAACTCGAGCGCGATAGAAGCCATATCGACACCCACCTCCCCTTTAACCATGAGCCAATGCTACGGGAACGCTCAGGCATTGATCCGCAAGCGCGCCCAACATCCCAGTTTCCGCTCCGAGCTTCAGTGAACCATCAATCAGGCTGGTGTCTCGACGCGCGGTCGTGAACAGGGGAAGGGCGAGGAGGCAGGCAGTGATGGCGAGGATAGCGACAACGGTTCCGTTCGTGGCGCTTTCTCCATCGCTTTGAGGATAATGCCCACATCTTTGTCTCCCAAACCGGGGAGCATCCGATGTGTCCTCTATTACAAGCGATTTGTTGTGCGCCTTCTCCGCAAACGCTACCTGCTCTGCGTCGCTCGCAGGGTCTTGTCACGCGCGATGTCGTGAATTTCCATGCTTACCCGTTTTTCCACGCAGGGAGCTTTTCCATACTGGAAAGAGCTGCGGCCTCTGCTGCTTCACGGTCAAGGCCCTGCGTCTTGATGATGAAGTTCGTCAGGGCCTCCTTCTTCTGTTCAAAGGTTTGCATGGAGCCGTCCTCGTCGGCGCAATGGACACAGTAGTCCTTGCTCTCATCGCCCATCGCGAAATCGGATGTTTCTCTCATAGGCATACCACAAGCGATACAGGTTTTCATTGTTGTTCCTCCTTGTTTTTGAGTGTTCTATTTTCAATCAACGCCAGAAAAGTCTTTGTCAGAGTCCTTTTGTGGCGTGTCAAGACTGAGTCGTGCGGCGCGAACAGGTCAGCGTTCATGAGGTAGTAGTGGACCAGTCCGAGCCAGGTGTTGAATATCATGTGGAACGGAATGCCCTTGACTGTCCCCGTCTTCATCTGCGGCTCCAACGCCTGCATGAAGTGGATCGAGACCGTTGACTGGATGGCGACAAGCTCATGCTTCGCCTCCTGGGGGAGCAGGGCCGCTTCCGTTATCAAGCGCGTGTAAAAGGCCTCGTGCTTGATGAGCACACCGATGTGCATATCGAGCAGTCTCTCAATGTCGCCGCCCGAGTCTTCAAGCGCGAGGATTTCATTTCTCAGGTCTTGCGAAAAAGAATCCAGCAGGCAAAGTACGAGGCTGTCCACCGTCGGGAAGTGAACGAATATCGACCCTTGGGAAACCCCCGCCTCGTGCGCGATGGCCGAGGCCGCTGCGGTGAAGCCCTGTTCGGAATACACCTTGAACGCGGCGGCGATGATTCGTTCGCGCGTCAGTTCTTTCTGTAGTTTCCGCTTCGTGGACATTCGATGACTCCTTACTCACTGAGTATACAGTCATTGAAGCCCAGATTCAACCTCTCGGTTAGACGGGATTCGGCACTAGAACTGATAGGGGTTTGTACGTCACCAAGACGGGAGCACCGCACCACCCGCTCTATCTGTCGAAAATGCTCACACCTGTACCCTGGCCTAGCCGCTGACACCAACAGCAGGACGGAGGCTGTCCCCGAAATATGTCGGAGGTTGGTGCGAGACTGGTGGAACACGACGAAAGGAGGCGCAGATTATGCTAGGTGCGATCATCGGGGACATTGCGGGCAGTCCATACGAGTTCGCCGTCCGCTCGGTCCCGGTCGACCGGCGCGACTTGTTTGGCCCGGAGGCGAATTACACTGACGACACGCTGATGACGCTCGCGGTTTATGACGGGTTGGTGAAGGCCGGAGGCGATCCCGCGAGAGGCCCGGCAGCGGTGACAGAGGCGATGCGACGCATCGGGACGACGTTCCGCCCAGCCGGAAAGGGTGGGTTTGGCCGCGGGTTCGCGCGGTGGCTGTGTTCGCCGTCTCCTGAGCCGTACGGTAGTTGCGGCAATGGGTCCGCCATGCGGGTGTCGTCGGTGGGATGGCTGTTCCCGACCCTGGAGGAAACCGAGCAGTGGGCGCGGATCACAGCGGCGGTTACTCACAACCACCCGGAGGGGATCAAGGGGGCGCAGGCGGTGGCGGCGGCGATCTTCCTGGCTCGCACTGGCCATACCAAGTCCCAGATCCTCGACTACATGGCCTCGCGGTTCGGATACAGTCCGTCCGCATCATCGGTACAGGCCACAGCAACGACAGAGGTTGCTGAGAGGGTGTCGGACGGCCCTAGGGCGTCGCGTCTGATCGGGACGACGTGCCAGGTGACCGTCCCGGAGGCGTTGGCTGCCTTCGCCGAGGCAACCTGGTTTGACGAGTGCGTCCGGTTGGCTATCGCGCCCGGCGGGGACACTGACACTCGTGCCGCGATTGCCGGCAGCATCGCGGAGGCGTACTGGGGCATCCGTGAGGATTGGCGGGATGCGGCTCGGTCCCGCCTGCCCGGCCCACTGGCGGACTTGTTGGATACTTTCGAGCGGCGGACGGCCGCGCAAAGGTTAGTGGCGGTACTGGACCGTCCCCGGCCACCGCTCGTCCCGACAGGATACCGGGACGAGTCGGCTGCCCTAGACCGTTTGACCTGGGACATGTACGAGAACGGCTTGATGGGCTATGAGGCGGAAGTGTGGGGGCCGCTCAATGCCTGTCCATTGACGGAACAAGATGCGATCCTCGACCCCGCCACTGCTGACCCGGTACGGCTGGTGTCCATTCTGATTTGGTACATCCAGGGCGAGTATGTCTATGAAGGATTGCGGGCCGCAGCCGTCCGCGACGGCACCCTCGACGCGATCACCCGCCGCGCCCACGAACTGGCCGGGCTCCCCGTCCCCTCCGAATGTCCCGAAGACTGAGATTGCAGTTGCGGTGGGTGCCAGGCGGAATCACGCTATGTGCCGCTCCTGCGCACGGGTACCGGCAGGCCATGCGCGAGATGAGTCCGGTGGCCTTGGCTGTTCGACATTGAGAACAATGCCGAATTACCTTGTGGGAAGCGGTGTAGTTGACAGGTGTGACTTATCTTCCGGACTGTTCCTGCGGTGGGCGCGCTCGCCTTAGCCTCCCAACCATCCTGGTACGGACAGTGGACGGTTCTGATACGGACAGTGGGCTGTATCGCTGCCACCTTATGAAAGAATGCGACTATGCGTGTATACAACTTTTCTGCCGGTCCAGCGATGCTGCCGATCGAAGCCCTGACCGCTGCCCAGTCGGAACTGACTGATTGGGGCGGCTCTGGGATGTCCGTTCTGGAGGTCACCCACCGTGGGAAGCCCTTTGTCGCTTGTGCGGCCCATGCTGAATCGGCGCTGCGTTCTCTGCTGGCGATTCCTGACAATTACCGGGTCCTCTTCCTCCAGGGTGGCGCCTCGGCGCAGTTCTCTGCGGTCCCCATGAACCTCACCGCCTCTGGCGACAAGGTTGCTTACCTCAATACTGGCCAGTGGTCGGCCAAGGCTATCGCTGGCGCCTGCGCTCAGGACCTGGATGTCGCCGTTCTGGCCGACGAGAAGGCAACGAGCTATACTACTGTTCCATCCGAGGGTTCCTTCGCCGTGCCCGCTGACGCTGTTTACCTTCACTACACGCCCAACGAGACCATTGGCGGTGTGGAGTTCGGTTATGTGCCAGACTCCGCAGGAATACCCCTAGTCGCGGACATGTCCTCGACTATCTTGTCGCGCCCCATCGACGTTTCGCGCTTCGGCGTCATCTACGCGGGCGCCCAGAAGAATATGGGGCCGTCGGGGTTGTGCGTGGTCATCGTGCGCGACGACCTTCTCGGACATTCCCGTTCCACCACGCCGGGCATCCTCGAGTACAAGCAAATGGCCGAGTCTGACTCGATGCTCAACACTCCGCCAACGTTCGGCATCTACCTGCTGGGCCTCATTCTGGACTGGGTCGCCGAGACAGGCGGGCTGGCCGCGATGGGGGAGCGCAACCAGGCGAAGGCACAGGCCTTGTACGCGGCGATTGACAACTCGCAGTTCTATGCGAACCCAGTCGCGCTGGATGCCCGCTCGTGGATGAATATCCCCTTCACCCTGGCAGACCCGGCCCTTGACAAGGCGTTCGTGGCGCAAGCCGAAGCCGCAGGGCTGACCAACCTCGCTGGGCACAGGTCCGTCGGCGGTATGCGCGCCAGCATCTACAACGCCATGCCCATGGAGGGCGTACAGGCGCTCATCGACTTCATGACCGATTTCGAACAACACAATGCGTGATTGGAGAGACATGTCGTACCTCATTCGCACACTCAACGCCATCAGCGAAACCGGGCTCAGCCGCTTTCCAACGGCGAGCTATACGGTCGGTCCTGATACGGCGGCACCGGACGCCTTGCTCTTGAGATCGGCCAGTCTTCACGGGGTCGAGATTCCGGACTCCATTCTCGCCGTCGCCAGGGCAGGGGCTGGGACGAACAACATCCCGATCCCTGAGTACTCCGCGCGCGGCATCCCGGTCTTCAACACTCCGGGGGCCAACGCCACGGCGGTCAAAGAACTGGTCATCGCGGCTCTCTTCCTGGCGGCCCGCAACATCATCCCGGCGGCGACTTTCGCTCACCGACTCGTGGGCGACGCCGAGTCCATGGACAAGGCCGTCGAGGCGGGCAAGAAGGCTTTCGTCGGGTTTGAACTGCCCGGACGCACACTCGGAGTGGTCGGGCTTGGCGCCATCGGCGTCGAGGTGGCGAACGCTGCCATCGGTCTGGGCATGCATGTCGTCGGGTTCGACCCGGCGGTCACGGTCGACCATGCTTGGGCCCTGTCCTCGTTGGTTGAGCGAGTCACGAGCCTCGACCAGCTTCTCAGGCGCTCGGACATTGTCACTATCCATGTGCCACTTGTGCCAGCCACTCGCGGGCTGATTGGTGCGAGCCAGGTGGCCAGTATGGCGAACTCGGCTGTCTTGGTGAACTTCGCTCGCGGTCCCATCGTGGATGAAGAGGCTGTCGTCGCTGCTCTGGACACCGGTCGGCTGCGCGGGTACGTCTGTGACTTTCCTACTCCGGGCCTCAACACCCACGATCACGTCGTGACGCTGCCTCACCTGGGTGCCTCGACCTTCGAGGCTGAGGAGAACTGCGCGATCATGGCAGTCGACGAACTGCGGGCCTACCTGGAGGATGGCACCATCAAGAACTCGGTGAACTTCCCGGACGCCGACCTGCCGCGCGCGACGGGTACCCGCCGTATCTCCATCGCCAACAGCAACGTCCCCAACATGGTGGGCCAAATCTCGACCCTGGTGGCCGAGGCTGGTATCAACATCGCCGACCTGCTGAACAAGTCCCGTGGCGAACTCGCCTACACGCTGGTCGACATTGAGGGTAAGGTTCCCGACGACCTGCTGTCCAAGGTCCGCCGCATCGATGGCGTCCTGAGCGCCCGTCTTGTGTAGGGACTTGCCGATTGCCTCGTCATTCTGCGCGAAGTCGCAGAATCACGGTGTGGGTTAGTCGGTGGTCCTTGGGGAGGACTTCACGTCCATGGTGACGGTCGTGTCTCCTTCGACTGTGTTGCTGACTGTGCAGAAGCGCTTGAGTCCACGCTTGACGGCATCGGCCAGATCCTCGATTTGTTCGGGGGTCAGTTCTGACGTGTCGAGGAGCATCTGTTCGGAGAACGCCCGGTACCGATCCTCGTCGGAGTGGGTCTCGCCGTCAATGGCAATGGTTTGAGCGTACGTCTGTCCCAAGGCGCGGGCAATCACGGAGTTAGTGGACATGCCCGCACAGGCCGCCAGGGCGATCTTGAGCAGGTCGACGGGGCTGAACGAGTTTTCCAACCCGGCGTCGGCCGGACCCAGCAAGACCTGGGAACCCCGCGCATTGTGGCCCACATAGGTGTACTCGGCGATGCGCTCCACCCACCATTGGGCGCCCTCAGGCGGTGCGATGCGATCCGGCACCTCCACATATTTCTCTGTCATCGTGTTCTCTCTTTCTTGTCTGTACTTGTATTGTCAGGTGGGTATTGAACGCTGTTCAACCCGTTCGCCGCCATCACCATCATCCTTGTTGGCCCCGCTGTCTTTGGCAATGCCTTCCTTGCTGTTGCCTGAGTCACCCTGGCCACCAGCCACCCAATGCCCGGGAGCCACCTCCACGAGCGTACCGCCTCTGTCCCCACCATCGTAGACAACTCTCTCTTGCCAACCGGGCCCGTGGTGCTCACGCGCCAACCGGGGGTCGGCAATCGGGATGGCGGCCAGGAGAGCCTTGGTGTACGGGTGGCGCGGGTCCTCGAACACGTCGCACGTTGGTCCCAATTCCAGAACTCGCCCCTGATGCATCACCGCCGTGCGCGTGGAAATGCCCCGCACAACGGACAGGTCATGGCTGACGAAAAGGTAAGTCAGCCCCAACTCGTCCTGCAAGTCGGCGAGTAGGTGAAGGACTTGGGCCTGCACGCTGAGATCGAGCGAACTGACAGGTTCGTCGCAGAAGACGAATGCCGGACGCACACTCACGGCTCGGGCGATGCCGATGCGTTGGCGCTGGCCACCGGAGAAACTGCACGGATACTTGTACACCTCGGACCCTGTGATCCCCACCGCCGCAAGCGCATCCAGTGCGCGGCGTTCATTGTCCGCGTCCGGGTCGTTGACTCGAAGTGGCTCCATCACTTGTTCTAACGCTGTTCGATAGGGGTTGAGCGAACTGAACGGGTCTTGGTACACCACCTGCATGGTGCGGTGATATCTCAGCCGCTCCCGCTCGGAAAGTGCGGTCAAATCGACCCCTTCGTACAGCACTCGCCCCGACGTCGCCGACTCCATCTGCATCAGAACGCGCCCCAAAGTGGTCTTGCCCGACCCTGACTCTCCCACCACTGCCAGAGTCTCACCTCGATAGACACTGAGACTCACGTCGTCCACGGCCTTGATGGTGCGAACGGTCCGCCCAAGAGCGCCTCTGACTGGGAAGTGCTTGGAGAGATGGTCAGCCGACAAAAGCGCAGGTTGTGTGCTCATGAGCCGACCTGTTCGCTAGGCACCAGATAACGATGGGTCTCGCTGACCTGGGAATACACCGCGTCGTCGGACAACCACTCAGCCCCCACTCGTTCGCTCACGGAACCGAACGCGACACCATCGCTTCGGCCAGGGATGGCATCCAGAAGACCGACGGTGTAGGGATGACGGGCGTCATAGAAGACTTCATCCACGGTGCCCGCCTCGACCACCCGCCCTGCGCACATGACAACCACTTGGTCGCACATTTCGGCGACGACTCCCAGGTCGTGCGTGACCAGGATCACAGACAGTCCTTCCGTGTTCTTGACGTGACGTACAAGGTCGAGAATCTGTGCCTGCACAGTGACGTCGAGGGCCGTCGTGGGCTCATCCGCCACCAAGAGTTTGGGGCGAGCCAGCAATGCCATAGCAATCATCACTCGCTGACGCATCCCGCCAGACAACTCGTGGGGGTACTGTCTGAATCGCCGTTCTGGGTCGTCGATGCCCACTTCCTCCAAGGCCGCGATTGCCGACTTGGCACGGTGTTTCGTGTCGGGCTGGAAGCGCCCGATGACCTCAGTGAGATGGAAACCTATCTTGCGCAAAGGGTCGAGTGCGGTCATCGGATCCTGGAAGACCATGGCAACTGGCCACTTCACCCCTAGGGAATAGGGCACCCCATCGATGACGCAGCGTTCCCAGACCCGCTGCGCCGAGTGGGGCAGGAGCGAAAGAATGGCGCGCAAAGTCATGGTCTTGCCTGAACCTGATTCGCCGACCACGCCCAAGGTTTGGCCGCGAGGAACCACCACATCGACATTGCGCAGGATGGATGTGCCAGGACCGCGCCGAGGGACGATGTCCACCGACAAACCAGCCAATTCCAAGATGTTGTCAGGACGAGCAGTGTCACCCAACTCCGCACCCGGCGATTGAACGGTGTTCATTGACCTGCCTCCATCGCTTGTCGGGTGACGTTCGTCAGAACGTTGAGGCAGTAAATCGTGGCCATGATGAGTGCCCCTGGGATGATGGCCAAATGAGGTAGTTGTTGCAGAGACCCTTGCGCAATTTGCAACAACTGCCCCCACGACGCTTGGGGCGGCTGGATGCCTCTGCCGAGGAAGGACAGTGTGGCTTCGCTCATCATCGCCCCCGACACAGAAGACGAGGCGGCGACGAGGATGGTGGGCAGCGCGTCAGGCAGTACATGCCATAGTGCGGTTCGGGCTCGTGACTGCCCGATGTACACCGCATAGCGCACGTACGTCCGTTCACGAATGGACAAAGTCTCCGCCCGCACGAGTCGCGCCACGGACATCCACGAGAACCCTCCGACGCAAATGACAATGGTTCCAATGCCCGGCTTGAGCAGGAGCGAGACCACCATGACCATGAGTAGCCACGGCAGAGAATTGAAGAAATCAACAATGCGCATCAGCAGGCCATCTATCCAAGGAGATGAGAACCCTGCCGCCAATCCCACGACGACACCGATACCGGTGCCGGTCAACGTCGCCAAGAGGCCGACCGCCAGCGAGACCCGCCCTCCATAGAGCACTCGGATGAAATAGTCACGCCCGAGTCCGTCAGTGCCGAACCAATGTTCGCTACTCGGTGGCTGACTCATGGAGTCGAGGTCGAGAGCGTCCGGGTTGATTCCCCACAGGGGAGCCGACAAGGTGAAACCCACGATGACTACGAGCAACGTACTCGCGCTGATTGCCTGCGGGGTGAGAAGCGCCGCAACCCAGCGACGACCGAATGTGAAGGCCTGGTCCTTGCTCTTGACTGCAGGCCTTCGTCTCAAAGAAGTCGTGCTCACGAGACACCTCCCTTGAGTCGCACACGCGGGTCGGCCAGGCGGTACGAGATGTCGGCCAACAGATTACCGATGATGACCAGCGCTGCTGACAAGAGCAGGACGGCCATGACCACCGGATAGTCGAACGTGTTCACCGCGTCCGCGAAGTACTTGCCGACCCCAGGCCAGGCGAAAATCGTCTCCGTGATGAGCGCCCCTGTCACGAGCATGGGCAGCGCCAGACCAAGTTGAGTGATGATAGGCAACAAGACATGCCGTGAGACATGTGACAGGAAGATTTCCCTCTTGTTTGCTCCGAACGCGCGTTGCACCATCACGTAGTCCTCGCCGAGTTGGGCGATGGTGGAAGAACGCACGTACCGGGACAGGTCGGGGTAGAACGCCACCGTCAGAACGAGACAAGGCATGAAAAGGTGCAGCGCGAAGTCGGTGAAGTCGGTGCGTCCCACGGAATGCATGCCGATGATGGGGAAAAGCCTGAGGGTGTGACCGAAGAAGTACATCACCAACAGAGCGAACCAAAACGGTGGCATGGAGATGAGCAGCGCATTGCTTGTGTCGATCACGGTGTCTGTGGGGCGGCCCCGGTTGGCGCCGGCAAGAAGACCCAACCCGATGGCGAGGACCAAGGCGATGAGATAGGCGGGTAGAACCAGGGATATGGAGTGGGGAATCTTGGTGAGCAGGTCGTCGGCGATGGAGTGGCGGCTCACCAGCGAATAGCCGAAATCTCCGTGCAGGACCCCCCACAGCCAGCGGCCGTATTGCACAAGGAACGGGTCGTTGAGCCCGTACCTTTCGCGCAACGCCTCCAGCGCCTCGCGGTCCATGTCGGGGCGGCTGAAGGAGTCAATCACGTCGTAGGGCAGTTGGTGCATGATGGCGAAGACGACAAAGGAAATCAGCAATAACAGCGGCACCGCAACTGCGAGCCGCCGCCCTATGTATCCCAACATCGTTCTCCCTTGAATGCCCCAGCGCATGCCGCAGGCCGACCACTGGGAGGGGGGATTTCCCTCCCTCCCAGCGGGCACCTATTTACTTCTCAGTCAGTTTCCCGAAATCTTCGAAGGTGTAAATCGAGACCAACTTGGCCTGGTCGATGCCCCCGATGCGGTCGTTGATGGCGATGATCTTGAGGTTGTCTGCGATGGCGTAGAAGATCGCGTCTTCAGCGATCAACCGTTGGACCTTGTCATAGGCGGTATGGCGGTCGGCATCTGTGCGCGCGGCTGCACCAGCGGTGAAAGCGGCGTCGACGTCCGCGTTACCGTAGCTGAAATAGTTCCAGCTACCGTCAGAGCGGAACAAACCACCGTAGGCGTCCGGGTCGATGCCCATGATGTACCCTCCGATGAACAGGTCGATGGCGGAGCCAGCGCCCTTCTCAATCTCGTCGTAGTAGTTGTCGTTCGGCACAAGCTCGATGGTGATACCCACGGCAGCAGCTTCGGCCTGGATGACCGCGACTTCAGCCTGAGCCTGGAGATCGCCACCGGAGTAGCCGAGAGTGAGTTTCGGGTTGGCGACGCCAGATTCAGCCACCAGTGACTCGGCTTTCTCCACATCTTGGATGTACTGCTCGACATCGGTCGTGGCCCAAGCATTGCTGGGGGGCAGGATGGTGTAGGCCAACTCGTAATTGTTCGGGTCGAGCCAAGCCGCCTTGGCGATTTGCGCACGGTCCAGAGCGAAGAAGAGAGCTTGGCGCAGTTTCTCGTTGGGGACCTTGGGCACCACCACGCCAACGTAGGCCACGCGACCTTCCGGATAAGGGTAGACGGTCACGGGGGAGCTTGTCAGGTCAGGAATCTGCGCGGGAACCACATAGGCGGCGTCCACTTCACCAGTCTGGAGAGCGGCCTTGACCGTGTCGGCATTGGACACGATACGCAATACCAGGTTCGCAATCGCGGGCTTAGTGCCGTGGTAATTGTCGTTGACGACGAACTTGATGTACTCGCCGCGCTTGTATTCGTCCAACTTGTACCCGTTGGAGCCGACATAACTCGGCAGTTCGTTGCCGGAGAAGTCCGTGCCTGCCGGGTAGACGTGCTCAGGAATGATGAATGTTTCAGTCACGATTCCTGATATGGCAGCCGCAGAATACGATGGGAGCTTGAACTGGACGGTCAACTCATCGAGCGCTGTTATCTCAATCTGTTTCCCATCGATCCACAGGGCATCGGCCGCGCCATTGTCTTTCACGGCCTTGGTGTTGTACGTGAAAACGACATCGGCCGAAGTGAGGGCCTCGCCGTCGGACCATTTGATGCCAGGCTTGAGCTTGACTGTGATGGTCAGGCCGTCGCTGGAGGTGTCGATGGAGTCGGCGAGCACCAGTTCAGTCTTGCCAGTGGTCGCGTCGACTCGCGCGAGCTGCTCGTAGACGATGTTGGCGAAAGTCAGCCCCCAACGGTCTCCTGTGTTGATGGCGTTGGTGCTGGATGGGTCGCCGGAAATGGCGTAGGTGAAGGTTCCGGTCTTCGTGGAAGTCGGAGCGTTTTGAGTTGCGGCGGTTTCTGGCGGAGTGACTGTTCCGTCCCCTCCATTGTCGTTGGCCGAGCAACCTGTCAGCAGCAGACCCAGTGTGAGTGCTGCCGCAATCTTGGTCTTGATTGTGTTCATGGATAGTTGCCTTTCATATAATTGCCGATTGTTTGTCCTGGTATCAAGGCGCGCCGAGAGCAGCGCGGTGAGTGTGTGAGTGAACTACGAGGCGTGGCGGACATGACCGCCGCATGTGCGAATGAGCTCAAGCCAGACAGGAACAACAACAGTACCCAGTCTCCTGGGGTTTGACGTTCCCGAGAACCGGAACGAGGTGAGCGTTGTTCATCATGGTGTGAACACTAGGGGAAGCGATTTCCTTGCCATTTTGGCGCGTCCAGCATTCGGACGGGGTTCAGTGACTTGTCCGTGTCCAGGGGATGTGCCGAGTGCCGAGAGCCAGGGAAGTGCTGATTGACGCACCTCGTCATTCTGCGACCTCGCAGGTGACAGAGAGTGTATTGACAACCAGGGTACCTAGATGTTGATGTACGCCGAGGCGGCATCCACGCCTGCAGGAATAAGGCCTGCACGCTCCATGGCCGTGGCCATCTTGGCCCATTGCTCGGCGTCGAAGGTGGGGGAGACCTTGCCTTGGTCATCCACGAACAGAGCAGTCGTGGCGGGCAGTACGATGGCGGCCTGGTCGCGTATCTCGTCGTGGAATGCCGGGATGTAATCGCCAGCGATCTCCAGGGTCCGAGCAGGGTCCGTGATGGCTTCCTCCATGCCGCGCATCATGCCTGACGCGACCAGTGACACGATGTCTGGGTGTGCCTTGGCGTATTCCGCAGTCGTCGCCAAACAAATGGAAACCAGAGGCACGTCGGGGTCGATGGAGCGCACAGGGATCCCGGCGGCGGCGAAGTTGAGCAGGTCGGAGTTCGAGAAGCCGACCAAAGCATCGACTTGTCCGGTGGTGAGGGCGGGCTGTGGTGTGTACCCGATCTCGACCACGGTGACATCCGATTCGGTCAGACCCGCTTGGCGAAGTCCAGTGACGAGAGCGAACCATGATTCACCGAATTTGCCGGGGACTCCCACGGTATGGCCACGCAAATCGGCCATCGTC
>JAISJO010000064.1 GCA_031261485.1 Propionibacteriaceae bacterium
GACCCCACGCCCGACCACGACTCTTTGTCCCATTGCAGGACGCGAGTGTGAGGGGCCTCGATGTGTCGGGCAAGCAAGGCAATGGTCGCGGTTGTGAGTCCAGCCATGGGGAAGCCCAGCCACGTGGCTTGCAGGCTCGTCGTCCAAGGCAGCATCACGATAATCACGCCCAGCCACAGCGCCACAGCACGGTCGGGGGAACTCAGGGGCCGTCCGCGCGTCAGGATGAGTCGCTGGCCACATGACACAAGAACCGCGCCTAGGGCGCAGAGAACAACGACGCCGACCCCCAATCCGTATTCTGCGACAAGTTCGAAGAGAGCGGAATAGGGACCCGCATACCCTGTGATGGGCCAGTGCTCCAACAAACCACCCGGCCCGACACCGATGAAGCCGGAACGAATACACACGTCCATCGCCTCGGATAGCAGATTGAGATGCGTGGGTAGGGACAATGGTGGCTCCCCGCCTATGGCAGACCACCGCCAGGCCATGCCATGCCGGAAAATGGCAATACCCGTTCCGCCGAGGACGAGCACTGCCAGCCCAACTTGCCAGCGCCAGAGTGCGACCCATATGAGAAGAACCACCAAGGCACACCAGACTCCGACAGATCGGTGGGTTGTCCACACAACCCACGTTGCGCCAAGAGCGACCACAGGATATGTCCATTTCAATCGTCGGTCCGATTCCAGGGCAAAACCAATAGGCATGAGTACAAGCCCAGCAACGACAGAACCCGCTAGATATCCTGGCGAGGGGAAAGGTCCATTGAGCGCCGGCAGGTCACGAGACAAGCGCTGATACATGGTGATACCGACAAGGATGAGTACAGCACACATCCAGCCCCGCGCCAGAGTGAGGACAGTTTCAGAGGAACGATACAACTGCACCAACGAGATGGCCAATGCCATGGCTGACACAGTGACAAGAGACTGCAACCCAGCGTCTTCCAAACTGGGCCGTCCAACGACCCAAGCAATGCAGCCTGAGAGCAAGATGACTAATGACAAGCCCAAAACGGCGACCATCGTCCGCGACCGGTCCGAGAAGCGGGACCAGTCCCAAAGGGCAACAATCAACAAAACGACGGCAACACAGTGAAACAAAGGAACTCTGCCCACAAACCATGTGCCTAGTAACGCTAGACTAGGCAAGCCGACAAGGGCCCATCCGACCCAACGTGGCATTGGCCTTTGACCAGCGTGGTATACAGGCTTTGTCAATGGATTGGACGGCTCCCCGGAGTCGCGAGATTCGTCGGAGTTGAACATCGAACATTTTTGAGACATCATCGCTGAAACACTTTCAATCAGAGATGATTCTAGACTAAGCTCAGATATGGAAGGCGCCCAACAATGACGCAGACGTAAAATGGCTTGACAACTAATCGAAGGAGAGTAATGGCCAAGAATAAGAAAGCCGACAAGGCAGAGAAGGCAGTGGAGAAGGTCATCCTTTCTCCCAGCGAGAAGAACCGCCAGCGCGGCAAGGAGGCCCTCAAGGCTTCTCCCGTTCTGCAGAACATCCAGAAGCTGAAGAAAGAGTCCACGAGCGCCCAGGAATCCCTGGACAACGCCGTGATCAAGGCTCGCGCTGACGGCTGGTCCTGGGTCGCAATCGCGGCAGGGCTCGGCGTGTCCCCTCAGGGCGCTCGCCAAAAGTACCTGCGCGTCACCGTCTAGTCTGACGCTAGCAAAGCGAAACTACACAAGAACCTCCGTGTTGAACGGGGGTTCTTGTGCGTTCACAGGGGAATCGACCTTGTCTGTGCGCTAATGATCAGGGAGCAAGCAATCACACCACCGATTCAGCAGCACTCCTCCAGCCCCACCGAGCTACTCATGCGGCATATCCACGAATGAAGCAATCACTGCTGAGTTCCGCGGCTAGATGGCGATCCGAGCGCTGGACTCCTCGGTCCCATCTGTGTCGCCCGCTGTCACAGGCACCTGCTTGGCTGGGGGAAGCTGAATAGTCCGAATAGTTCGCGCGGCTTTGGCCGGGGAGATGTACGACCCTCCCACCACGGTGATGGGGTCCCACAATGACTGCTGAATGTCTCCATTCGGTCCCATGACCGCTCCTGCCGGAAGGTCCCTTGTCTTGGGGTCGGCCTTTTCGGGCAAAGCGACCGCGACTGTTTCCTCCGCGTCGCCCAGTTGGGTATCGGCAATGATCGCATCAAGTTGCCGCGTCATCCGGAGGGCCTCGATGCGTGAGAAGATAGCCCACCCCGCAGTGAGCACAGCGCCTGTCACGCAAATCCACCAGTGCATCACAGATAGGACAGCCAGTGGAATTGTCGCGGTTGTCACTGCGGCCAGGACAATGAGGACCCCCTTGCGACGGGCCTGAGCCTGACGTGCGAGTCTGAATGACGCCCGGCGCGCGGCGCGGCGGGTCAGATTGGTGGACACCTCAGCGAGGGGAACAGAGGGCGCGGGCTGCGCAGAGCCCATGTGTACGGTCTTGACCGGAAGCTTGCCGCTGGCCTTCTCATCGACCTGGGCCTGGGTGGGAATGCGCCACATCAGACGTCGTGGAACAAGGTAAAATAGGCATGCCACAACCAGAACAAGGAATATAGGACCAGTCGCGCGCACATAAACATGCTAGAGCACGCCTTGGCCACATTCGGGTTGTACGCGCCGGGTGTCTACGTCATGGAATTCGAGTCCGCGACCTGTGGCGGCTTGTGCAAGCGCACTAGCCAACCATCAGCGTTTCCCTAAGTCACTTCGCGGGGCTCCCGCATACGAGAGTCTCCCCGAAGTGACTTGGGAAGTGCTGATCAAGCAGTGGTTCCCTGGCTCTGACCGCCCCGACGCTGGAAGTCCTCGTCAATCTCCTGGTTCCACGCCTTCGGCACTGCGCCGGTTTTGCGGAATGCCATGGTCGCCGATGCGATGACAGCATAGTTGAGTTGAGTTCCTTTGCCATCGGAGTTGAAGCTCTGTGCGCGGTCTGCCGCAATTCCGAGTTGACCAGCGGTTTCCACCGCGTCGATGTTAGCCCCAAGGAAGATGAACTCCCAACCATACTTGGCCTTCTGCCGCTCGATTAGCGCCTTCACCTGGGCGGACGTGTACTCGTGGCTCGAGTTCTCCTCACCGTCTGTGATGATGACGAAGAGCACCTTCTCGGCTCTGAAGCTGTCGGCGGTGTGCTTCTGGACGTTGCCGATTTTGTTGATGGTCCGGCCGATGGCGTCGAGGAGAGCAGTCGAACCGACGACGAAGTACTCCTTCTCCGTGATGGGGCTGATGGCCTTGATATCGATGCGATCATGGAGCAGCTCGTAATTGTTGTCGAAGAGCACGGTGGTGACCCGCGCTTCACCTGCAACCCCTTGTTGTTTGGTAAGCATGGCGTTGTAGCCGCCGATGGTGTCGGCTTCCAGCCCACCCATAGACCCGCTACGGTCAAGTATGAATACCAGTTCGGTTAGTCCGTTTTTCATGATGTCCTCCTTCAGACGTGTGATATCTCAAGGGTAAAATCCTGGGGCCGGGCCATGGTCGCTTGGCAGGCGACAAATATCTACCCTGCCAAGAGCGGCTGATCGTAGGCAAAGAGCACTTCATTGATCTCGTAAACATCGCACTTGCCGCTCGCGATGAAGTACTCGACGATCACGTCGAAGAGACGGGCGTGCGACAGAGCAAATCCCGCGCGCTCCAGCAGGTCCTCGGTTTGGCCAAGGGTAAGCTCCAGCGCAATGGCAAACGCAATGACAGTTGGCTTGCTCGGGGTGTAGCGCGGGTTGCTGCGGATCTTGGAGAACAGACGGCGGTCGATATTGGCCCGATTGTAGATTTCCGGATCTGTCTTCCCACTTGCATCAATCAGTCGCAAGAGCGTCGAGGCGAAAGACTCGTCGAGATTCCCGACGATATCCTCCAGACGAACGCTTGGTGCGGGTGTACTGGCCTGCCCCAGTGCCGCCGTTGCCTGCGGCGCACCACTGAAGGCCTGTTGGCTGAGGATGGCTGGTATGTCTTCAAGTGCTTCGCGCTCAATATCGAGTAACCTCCGGCGCGATACCGTGCGTTCAACCACGAAATGCTCGTCAATATAGCTGGCGACTTCGCCCAGCAGTTCCTCGCTCACCGCAAACGATTCCTTGTCGAACACCACGAGCCTGACATCAATATCGTGCCGGTCGAGGAAGTCACGAATCGCAGACGTGGCGACGCGCAGCGCTTCATCCTTCGGATAGCCGTAAGTGCCACTGGAAATCAGCGGGAAGGCAACAGATTCACAGTTGTTCTCTATTGCACGCTTGAGTGAGTTTGTGTACGCGGCGCGAAGCAGCAGTTCAGAGTTTTCTGTGTCCCATGGGCGGTACACAGGTCCTGCCGCATGAATGACGTACTTTGCGGGCAGCGCGAAACCAGGAGTGATCACCGCGTCGCCGGTTTGTATCGGTGCGAGCCTGTCACAGGCCGCCTGAAGCTGTTTTGGACCGGCCGCCCTGAAAATCGCTCCGCAAACGCCCCCGCCCATCTCCAGACCGGTATTCGCCGCATTGACGATGGCGTCAACATCCATCTGTGTGATGTCCTGTCTCACGATGGTAAATGGCATGGTCGAATCCTACCGCGAGGGCGCTCGGACGCTCGTCCGCCACCACCCAACTGCTGCGACTCCCGCATTCGCGGTGGACCTTGGCCACTTCCGGCAGTATTCCGACACTGCCTTCGAAGTTGGCTCAGAGTTGGCCAGTTCCCGGGGGCGGTATTGGGCCGACTTTGATCCTCGTCCGTTTGTTGTCGGGGGAACTGGTCGGACAAGGTCAAAGTTCACCGACTCGGACAATGTATCGCCGCATCCCCGACCTGCCTCGGCTAACCCCCACACATCCTCGGGCGGCCGAGCCTTGGGCGTGTTGGACTTGGGCGCGGCCGTCCTCCGGTATGTGGGGACCCCCCGCGCCGGGCGCGGCGGGGTTGAGGAGTGACACGTTTCGTTCGACATCCCGCCTTTTCATGCCCACAATCCAGTCCCCTGAGGCTGGACAGGTGGTAAAGAGGACACTCGGACGGACGACCTTCGTTACCCAACTGCGGCGAGATAGGGATTCGGCGTCTTTCTCCTGGTCATTCGCCGAATTGAGTTTGGTGCCTCGACTCGCTCGCGGATAGACAGTTGGTCAGTAGGGCATTCGGACATCTGTCGTCCCCTACTCACTGCGGCGAGATAGGGATTCGGCATCTTTCCTTCGGAAATCTGCCCCGCTCCGATTCCCTTTGGAATCCTCGCGGCGAGCCTACTCGGAAGCCCACTGGGCTTCCTCCTTGACGGCTCGGCCCTCACGGGTTCTCACCCTATCTCGCGGCGAGATAGGGATTCGAACCCTAGAGGCTGTTACACCTGGCCGCTTTCAAGGCGGCTGCACTAGACCACTATGCGATCCCGCCGTGCCTGACTATTCTACCGGCTGATTCCGGGCTTTCTTGCATCGAGGGCCACCGGAGTTTCTCTCGATTTCGTCGATGTCCTGTTGCGGTCCTTTGTCGTGCAATCGTTTGCAAATCCGTTTCTTTCATGCTGGCATTTGCCGTGCTCACCACCTAAGATGGTGCCGTACGCCTATTCCAAGGAGACAACATGCCTGATCTTCCCGTTGCAGCCATCTCCACCTCCCTTGTCACAGTCGGACCTGCGTCGTACTGGATGGAGACCACAGGCGCGACCAAGAACCTCGTCATCGAATCCCCTGAAACCGTCGAAGGGTTCGAGGGCCAAATGGTCGGCGACCGTTTCTATGCACCACTGACGCCTGACAATGCCCTGGCGTTACGGAAGGCTCTCCCCAATCTCACGCCGACCACCTTCGGGCTCTCACTGTCAGTCGGCTTCGGCGACCGCCTGGGTATTTGCACGCCTGGCCATGTCGAAGCCCTCAATGCGGTTGGCGGGAAAATCAAGCCCGCCTTCGCCCAGCAGTCCATCCGTGAAATGGGTCGTACCAACAGGACTCCCCGCAACGTCTTGGACGATGCGACGTGGGGCGCATTCCAGGCCGGTTGGACAGGCCCGGTCGGTGCCGATGCCGACCACCTGCATACGCTCGAAGACATTGACCGTTGCGTGGACGCCGGGTACATCTTCTTTACCCTCGATCCCAACGACCATGTCAACCCCGAGGCGGAAAACGCGGCCCCCGCACGCTGCGAAGAACTCGCTCGGGCCCTCGACTGGTCAGCACTGAACTCCTCCTACGACGAGTTCCTTGCGACCTACTCCGGGCACACCATCGACCTGGAGACCGAGTCCATCACCCTCGACGACCCCGCCCTCATCCGCGCGATGGCGAAGTACGGCGACGCGCTCGTCCAGACGGTCAGGATGTACCGCCATCTCCAGTCCAAGGGCATTGAGTTCGAGTTCGAGATGGCCGTGGACGAGACCGACTACCCCACCAAACCCGCTGAACATGTTGTCATCATGAGCGAACTCAAGAGACTAGGAGCATTCCCGGTAAGCTTCGCGCCGCGCTTCGTGGGTGGGTTCGAGAAGGGTATTGAGTACATCGGCGACCTCGCGGAACTCCAGCGTGACTTCGAGATTCACGCGGAAATCGCTCGTGTGCTCGGACCGTACAAGCTCTCCCTCCACTCCGGCTCCGACAAATACTCCACCTATCCGCTCATCGCGGCAGCAACACGAGGTGTTGTCCACCTGAAGACCGCCGGCACCTCATGGGCCGAGGCACTTCGTGTCATCGCCCGGCGCGACCCGGTCTTGTTCCGTGAAGTCCTCGACCTGTCCATCCGCGAGTTCGAGGCCAACAGAACGTCTTACCACTTGTCCTGCGACCTCGCCAAAATCCCGGCGAACCCCAGCGACTCCGAACTAGACGACTTGCTCACTCTCATCGACTCGCGCCAGGTCTTGCACGTTGGGTATGGCACGGCGCTGACAATGTTCCATGATCGGTTGTACGAGTGCTGGTTGAGCAACGAGGACGAATTGACACAGATCATCCGCGACCATTTCATCAAGCACCTAGAACCCTTTGCCGCTTGGGCGTGAGGGGGTCTTTGTACTGTTCAGTTAGCCAGATAGCTAACGACGAGAGGCCCGCAGAAGGTGCCGAGCAAGAGCCACGGCCCGAAGGCGAATACCCTTGTCCGGGCCACAATGGAAAAGACGACGGCTGCCAGACACCCGATCATCAACCCAAGCAACAATGCGGCAGACGAGTTCAATCCCAGAATCCAACCGCACGTCGCCATCAGTTTGACATCACCGAAACCAAGGCCTCCTCGGCTCAGCAAGTGCACGACGAGGAACCCACCAGCGCAGACGAGGGCCCAGACTAGTCCCCAGACGAACCGGCCTTGTCCCCAATACGCCCATACACTACCCGCTGCCACTATCCCGGCCAGCAAGAGTTGGGCGCGGTCGGGCAAGCGTTGTACATCCAGGTCCACCGCCGCCATGTACAACGCCACTGTTGAGAAGCACAGCCACAATGCTACCTGTGCAGCGCTGGGCCAATAGGCCCATCCCACCACCGCCCATGTGGCGGCGAGAACAATGACCATCCAGAGTCGTCTCCCCGGTGCGGGCAAGTCCATTTCGCTGGGAGCGGGGTCAGTATCCTCTGGCCCCAGTCTGTACGCCAGCCTGTTCGTGTACCGGCGCACTATCTCCCCCACACATGCCCCAGCCAATGCGCATATCACGATTTCCACATGACCCATCCTGCCGACCGTGTCGTGTGTCCACAGAGTTATCCACAGGTTTGGACGATTCGGCTTCATCACCTGCTGACTGCGACTCCATCAGTAGGCAAAGAGAGAACCGCTATACGCCGATTCTCCGTCGTCCTTCAATGGCTCGACCCAGGGTGGTCTCATCGGCATACTCAAGGTCGCCGCCCACGGGCAACCCCGACGCCAGGCGAGTGACGGTGAGTCCGAGCGGCACAAGGAGGCGCGAAAGATAAGTTGCCGTCGCCTCGCCGACTGTCGTGGGATTGGTGGCCAGAATAATCTCGGTCACCACTCCGTCTTGAAGTCGCGTGAGCAACTCGCGTATGTGCAGGTCAGCGGGGCCGCGATTGTCGATGGGTGAAATGGAACCGCCCAGGACGTGATACAGCCCCTTGTACTCCCTGGTCCGTTCGACCGCCATGATGTCCTTGGACTCCTCAACCACACAGATGATGGTGCGGTCACGGCGAGAATCCCGGCAGATACGGCACACCTCGTCCTCGGTCAGGTTGAAGCAGACCGCGCACAAATGCACTGTCTCTTTGGCGTGCGTAATGGCGTTGGCTAGGGAATATACATCTTCGGGCAGGCAGTCCAAGAGATAAAAGGCGATACGTTGGGCACTCTTGGGGCCGATCCCAGGAAGGCGTGACAGTTCGGCGATAAGGTCCTGAATGGGTCCGTCGTACACTAGGAAGACTTCTTTCTAGGTGTTCTGGCGCG
>JAISJO010000090.1 GCA_031261485.1 Propionibacteriaceae bacterium
ATCAGCGACAATTCCTGATGGACTGTCCTGATCCCCAGCTTCTGGGCCTTGGTGGCCGATGTCAGATGGACTTCCTGCGAGTCGATTTCGATGGTCCCGGCGTCGGCCGTGTACACCCCGGACAGAATCTTGATGAGGGTGGACTTGCCAGCGCCGTTCGAGCCGAGGAGTCCGACGACTACCCCGGCTTCGAGCGTCAGATCGACACGGGTGAGCACGCGCACGCCGGAAAAGGACTTGTCTATCCCCGTCATGCGTGCGACCAGCTCAGCCATGTCGATCTCCTCTCAGTTCTTCGCTTCGGTGGTATTCCAGTCACTTACCAGTCGGCGGAACGTAGGTGTAATTGTTCGGGTCGAAGTCACCGATGGTGTTGGTGTCGTAGACCTGCGTGGGGATCATGACCTCACGGGGCACTGCCTTGCCCAACTGCACGAAATCCTTGACGGCGTTGAGCACCCCAGTGCCCATCGCCTTGGAGGCGGTGTCCACAGTGACAGTCAACTCGCCAGCCAAAATAGACTCGCGGCCGTCCGCAGTGTTGTCGTAACCGGCGATGGAAATCTGTCCAAGTTTGCCAGCCTGCTTGACTGCTGCCACTGCGCCGAGCGCCATTTCGTCATACAAGCCGTAGATGAACTCGACATTGGGGTGGGCCTGGAGGATGTTCTCGGTGACCGTCTGGCCTTGCGCACGAGTCCAGTCCGCTTGCTGAGAAGCGACGACCTTCAGGTTGGGAGAGCCCTTGATGGCATCCATGAAGCCGTCGAGACGTTGAGAATTGACCACGCCAGGGAACCCTTCGAGCACGGCCACTTCGATGTCACGGCCCTTGAAGCGGTCCACGGCCCACTCACCGATTTGGTAAGAAGCGCCGTACTGGTCAAAGGTCACGCACGTGACGTAGTACGGGTCGTTCTTGGAAATCGTGGACATGTTGAACAGGAAGATCGGGATACCCTTCTCGGACGCCGCCTTGATGTAGGGCAGCATGGCGTCTTGGTCCTCAGTGGCCATGATGATCGCGTCGATATTCTGCTGGGTGAGACCTTCAAGGATATTGGGCTGCTCCTGCAGGGTGGAGGTGTTGGAGCTGGGAGCCTGGACGGTCAGCGTTGCCCAGGACTCGCCACCGTTGGCGTCGATGGCTTCTTTGATTCCAGCCAGCACCATCTCGTACGAGGTGTTCATGACGACGGGGACATACGCAAGATGCAATTGTCCGGTCTTTGTCGTGGGTTTCATCACGGTGCCTTCGCTGGCCGCGGTGGTTCCGGTCGATGTGTCGGATGTGCCGCCTTGATTCGAAGTGCTGCATCCGGTGAGCAGAGCCGCGCACAAGGCTGCGGCGGCGATAGAACGGAAGAGAGGTTTCACAATAGTCTCCTTGAGAATTGAGGTACGCCTATGGACACGCTCATTCTTGGCTGTGACTGCGCCTGACGCGAAAATGTTGCATTCGGTTGTACACCGGAAATGGCAACGGAATAATAAGTTGCAGTGCCTGCCGCTTGTGCCGCCTGGGCAAGCTACTCGACAATCTCTCCTGTGGTGAGGTTGATCGCGTCTGGTTTGTCGCGCACAACGTCCGCCACCTTGGCGGCCAGTCCGGGACCGAACCCCGGGACCTGTGCGATCTCTTCCTCGCTCGCGGCGCGCAGTTTCTTGAGGCTGGGGAAAGCCTTCATCAGCGCCTTCCTACGCACATCCCCCAGACCGGGCACACCGTCCAGGAGAGATTCGACCATGGACTTCGAGCGGCGCTGGCGGTGGTACGTGATGGCGAAACGGTGGGACTCGTCGCGCAAGTGCTGGAGCAGGTAAAGACCTTGGGACGTGCGCGGCAGGATGAGGGGGTATTCCTCGCCGGGCACCCACACTTCCTCCAGCCTCTTGGCCAGTCCGCACACGACAATCTCAGGGAAGCCCAGTTCGTTGAGGACCTCGCGGGCGACTCGCGCTTGAGGCCCGGCACCATCGACCACGACGAGGCCTGGGGTGTACGCGAAACGCTTGGCCTTCCGCGTGGTGGCGTCGACCAGCCCTTCCCGCTCCCCTGCCTCTTCCAGGTCCCGCTCAGCGATGAGGCGATTGAATCTCCTTGTCAGGACTTCTCTCATGGCGCCCGTGTCATCGGAACCGACGCTCTGAATAGCGAAGTGGCGATACTCCGACTTCCGTGCGAGCCCGTCTTCGAACACCACCATGGAGGCGACAGTGTTGGTGCCCGAGATATGGGAAATGTCGTAGCACTCGATCCGCAGCGGCACTTCGTCCATGCCCAGAGCCGATGCGATTTCCTCCAGGGCGATATTGCGGGTGGTCAGGTCGGAGGCGCGGCGGGTCTTGTGTAAAGCGAGCGCCTGTTCAGCGTTGCGAGCCGCCGTTTCGGCCAGTGTCTTCTTGTCCCCGCGTCTGGGCACACGCAGGCGGACTTTGGCCGTCCGCACCGAACCCAGTAACTCCTCCATGACTTGAGTGCTGGGCGGCAAACAGGGCACGAGGATTTCAGGTGGGATGGCACGGCGGCGTTCCACCGGCTCGCCGCTGACGTCGCCATAGATTTGGAGCAGGAAAGACTCGACCAGGTCGGATGTCTCAGTCCCATCCCTGTCGGCGACCCAGGCCCGCTGTGCCAGAATCCGGCCGCCTCGCACATGGAAAACGACGACCCCCACTTCCAGGTCGTCGTCAGCCAAGGCGATGAGATCGAGGTCGGCGGAGTCTTCCAGAACCACGGCATTGCGCTCGTTGACCTTGGTCAGAGCACCGATCTTGTCTCGTAAACCGGCGGCTTTCTCGTATTCCATGGCCTCGGCGGCGGCGTTCATCTGGTGGTCG